>NZ_JBVHHE010000002.1:0-21280 GCF_055561235.1 Kitasatospora sp. NPDC022856
GCCTCAAAACCCGTACCCACTACAGCGAAGCGACCGCCTGGGCGCACCACGCCCAACTCCATGCCGCTTGACCTCTAACGACATGGGGTGTCTGAACCCCGCCCCCCGGGGGAGGCGAGGGCCTCAGCGCACCCGCCGGTACGCGTACCGCCCGCGGATCCTCCGGGCGAAGTACCGTCCGTGGCTCTCCGCCGCCATCAGCTCCCGGTGCACCCGCCCGGGGACCGCGTCGTACCGGTAGACGCTCCCGCCGGTGAACTCCAGCTCCAGTACCCGCCGCTCCGCGTCGTACCCGACCGAGCGCAGCGCCGAGGAGTCCACCGCCAGCCGCTCCATGCTCCCAGTGTGCGCGCGAGGGCCCCGGCCGCGCATCGCGGCCGGGGCCCTCCACCCACCGTCAGACGAGCACGGGCTCCTGCTCCCGCTCGGGCTCGTCGGAAGAGGACGCGGAGGAGGTACCGGCGGCGACCGCCGCCTTCCGCCTCGGCAGCGCGAACATCAGCAGGAACACCGCCGCCAGCACCGCGACGACCCACCACATCGCGTGGACGAAGGCCCCGCCGAACGCCGTCCCGACCGCCTCGGGGGCGACCACGTCGTCCATCGCCCCGAAGAACGCCACCGACACCAGCCCGAGCCCCAGCGCCGTCCCGAGCTGGTTCACCGTGTTGATCAGGCCCGACGCCGAACCGGCGTGCTCACGCGGCACCTCGGCCAGCACCGCGTCGGTGATCGGCGCCACGATCAGGCCCATCCCCAGGCCCATCACCACCAGCGGCAGCGCCATCTGCCAGGACGTGATCGCCGTGCCGTACCGGTCGGCCTCCCAGATGTAGGTCAGCGCGCCGACCGCCATCACCAGCGCGCCGGCCTGGAGCACCTTGCGTCCGAAGCGCGGCACCAGCTGCTGCACCGAGAGTCCGGCCGCCACCGAGACCGCGATCGAGAACGGGATGCCCGTGGTCCCGGCCTTGAGCGGGCTCCAGCCCAGCCCGATCTGCATGTAGAGCGTCCAGACCAGGAAGAAGATCCCGGTGACCACGCCGAAGGTCAGCTGGACGCCGATGCCGGCCGCGAAGCTCTTCACCCGGAACAGCGACAGCTCGACCAGCGGCGAACCGTCCCGCCGCGTCTTCACCTTCTCGTACGCGACGAACAGGGCGAACACCGGCAGGCTGCCGGCCATCGAGAGGTGGCCCCAGAGCGGCCAGCCGGCCTCCCGGCCGTGGGTGAGCGGGTAGAGCAGCATCAGCAGGCCGACGCTGGCCAGCAGCACGCCCACGAGGTCCAGCTTGAGCGCCTTCTCCGCCCGCGACTCGCCGATGAACGCCCGGCCGAGCAGCAGCCCGGCGATGCCGACCGGCAGGTTGATCAGGAAGATCGGCCGCCAGGCCAGCCCGAAGAGGTCCCACTCCGTCAGCAGCGCGCCGATCAGCGGCCCGGAGACGGCGCCCAGACCGACCACCGCGCCGAACAGGCCGAACACCTTGCCGCGCTCCTCCGCCGGGAAGGAGGCGTGGATGATCGACAGCACCTGCGGCACCATCAGCGCCGCCGTCCCGCCCTGGAGGATCCGGGTCGCGACCAGCATCTCGGCGCCGGTCGCCAGACCGCAGAGTGCCGAGGCGACGGTGAAGCCGCCGATTCCGATCAGGAACAGTCGCTTCCGGCCGTAGATGTCGCCCAGTCGACCGCCGGTGATCAGCCCGATCGCGAAGGCCAGGGCGTAGCCGCCGGTCACCCACTGGACGGCACTGAACGAGGCGCCGGTGTCCTCCTGGATGCTGGGGATGGCGATGTTCACGATGGTGACGTCCACCAGGTCCATGAACGAGGCCGTCATCACGATCGCCAGCGCGATCCACCTCCGCCGGTCGGACACCACTCCGGAGCCCGCTCCGGAGCCCTCCCCGGAATCCGCTGTCATCGTCTTCTCCTCTACCTCGCTCTTCGGCACGTCTGCGACAGTAGAGGGGATGTAGGTCAGCTTTTGTCCTCGTTGTCCGGCATCCTGGGTGCCATGACGGACACTCCGGCGCGGCTGCTGAACCTGCTCTCCCTCCTCCAGACCCCGCGGGAGTGGCCGGGCAGCGAACTGGCCGAACGCCTCCAGGTCAGCTCCCGGACGATCCGCCGCGACATCGACCGGCTGCGCGCCCTGGGGTACCCGGTCGAGGCGACGATGGGCGCGATCGGCGGCTACCGGCTGGTGGCCGGGACGGCGATGCCGCCGCTGCTGCTGGACGACGAGGAGGCGGTGGCCATCGCGGTCGGCCTGCGGGCGGCCGCCGGGCACGCCGTGGTCGGCATCGAGGAGGCGTCCGTCCGGGCGCTCGGCAAGCTGCTCCAGGTGCTGCCGGGGCGCCTGCGCCACCGGGTCGGCGCGCTGAACACGGCCACCGTGCCGCTGCTCACCGGCGACGGACCGACCGTCGACCCCGAGGACCTCACCGTGCTCGCGGGCGCCGTCACCAACCGGGAGCGGCTGCGCTTCCACTACCGGGCGGGTGACGGCGCCGAGACCCGGCGCCAGGTCGAGCCCAACCGCCTGGTCTCGACCGGTCGGCGCTGGTACCTGGTCGGCTACGACCTCGACCGCGACGACTGGCGGCTGTTCCGGGTGGACCGGATCAGCGAGCCCTTCCCGACCGGCGCCCGCTTCACCCCGCGCGAACTCCCCGCCGAGGACGCGGCCGCGTACGTGGCGAGCAAGCTCCGCCGGCCGGCGGCCACCCACACCCTGGTGGCGACCCTGCACATGCCCGCCTCCGAGGTGGAGAGCTGGATCAGCCGCGCCGCCGACACCACGGTCGAGCCGGTCGACGACCGGAGCTGCCGGCTCCGCTCGCGGTCCGACTCGCTGGGGTACCTGGCGATGCGGCTCCTCATGCTGGGCTGCGAGTTCGAGGTCCACGAGCCCCCGGAGATGAACGCCCACCTGCGCGCCCTCGCCGCCCGCGCCGGCCGGGCCGCCGACAGCGGGGGTCCGGTCCATCCCGCCGCCGACAGCGGGGGTCCGGTCCACCCCGCCGCCGACAGCGGGGGTCCGGTCCGCCCGGCCGCCGACAGCGGGGGTCCGGTCGAGCCCTGAGCCGCCCGCGCTACGCCGCCACCCGGTACCAGGCGTCCCCCGAGCGGAACCGGAGCACGCCGTCCCGCCCGTAGGCCCGCTCCCGGTCCAGCTCTCCGGGC
The DNA here is from genome assembly GCF_055561235.1 of Kitasatospora sp. NPDC022856. Taxonomy (NCBI): domain Bacteria; kingdom Bacillati; phylum Actinomycetota; class Actinomycetes; order Kitasatosporales; family Streptomycetaceae; genus Kitasatospora; species Kitasatospora sp. NPDC022856. The sequence continues at coordinate 3,193 of NZ_JBVHHE010000002.1, forward strand.
AGCCGGAGCCGGCGCCGCCCGGTCTCCTTCCACTCCTTGCCGACCAGCAGGCAGCGGACCAGCTCACCCGCGTGCGTCAGGAAGATCCCCTGTCGGCCGCCGACGGCGAAGCCGAGCGGCAGCCGAACCGGGGACCGCCGACTCACGGACCCCCCGGCCGGGTCGATCCGGGTCAGGTAGCTCGCCGTACTGCCCGGGTACCAGGCCAGCCAGACGGCGCGGCCCTCGGTCGCCCCGGCCAGGCCCTCCAGCGGGTAGCCGGGCAGTTCGTCCCGCCCCGGTCGCCAGACCATCCGCCCGGCCGGGTCCGCCCCGACCAGACCGGGGTGGGCCATCGGGTGGTCCCCGTAGATGCCCTCGTCCCCGAAGGCCATCCAGATCCGGCCGTCCCGGTCGGCGACCAGCGTCCGGATGTCGTCGCCGAGCACCAGCTCGTGGGCGGGCTCGCCGTCGGGCCCGAACACGACCGCGTTGGGCGCCCATCCGCCCGGCTCCTCGTCGGCCCGGTAGCTCGCCACCAGCAGCCGGCCGCCGGGCAGCAGCGCCAGGTGGTCCGGGTCGACGGCGAGCCCGCGCAGCGCCGTCCGCCGCTCCCCCTCCGGTGTCACCGTCACCAGCTCGGCGTCCGGGGGCGGGTCGGGGCACGTCCGGCCGGAGGCGCCGGACGGCTTCTCCCCGGGCACCAGCAGCACGACCAGTTCGCCGTCCGGTCCGACCGTCCAGCCGGAGGCCCGGCGGCCCGCCCCGGCATCGTGCTCGGGCAGCCGCCAGACCTCCACCGGTTCGTTCATCCGACGAGGATCTCAGACCCCGTACTCGGCGGTGATCACCGCACGGGCCAGCGTGTGGAAGGTGATGTGGAAGCCGATCTGGGCCGCCGGCGTCTCCGGGGTGACGTCCAGCGCGTCCACGTCCAGCGCGTGCACGGCGAAGGCGTACCGGTGCGGGGCGCCGGGCGGCGGGGCCGCGCCGTCGTACTTGTTGCCGGGGAAGTCGTTGCGGCCGTGGAACGAGGCCGCCCCGGGCAGGTCCGCGTCGGACGAACCGGCGCCGCGCGCCAGGCCGGCGGTGTCACCGGGCAGGTTGAGGGCGAGCCAGTGCCACCAGCCGGAGCCGGTCGGGGCGTCCGGGTCGTAGCAGGTGACGGCGACGGACCGGGTGCCCTCCGGCAGGCCCGACCAGGCCAGCTGCGGCGACAGGTTGCCGCCCGCATGGACGAACTCCTCGGCCAGCTTGCCGCCTTCGGCGAGGTCATCACTGGTCAGCTCGAAGGACGGCACCTGCGGCAGGAACTCGTAGGGCAGCGGCGGACGAACGCTCATGAAACGGTCACCTCTCGACAAGCCAGGACAGCCCGGACCAGGCTGAATGACGCGATTCACTGTAGTGGGGTGCCACCGTTCACGGGCCCCCTCTACAGTCGGGTCATGGCTTCCACACCCGCCCGCCTGCTGGCCGACTCCCGACGAGCCCTCCTCACCATGGTCGGCCTGCTCGCCGTCATCTGGCTGGTGCAGTTGGTGAACTGGATGGACGACTACGGCCTCACCTACGAACACGGCCTGATGCCGCGCCGGCTCGACGAGCTGCCGGACGTGTTCGCCATGCCGCTGCTGCACTTCAGCTGGGAGCACATCGAGGCCAACTCCTGGCCGCTGTTCGCCTTCGGCTTCCTCTCCGCCTACCGGGGCATGAAGAGGTTCCTCTGGGCGACCCTGATGATCGTCGTGGTCGGCGGCCTCACCGTCTGGCTGTGCGAGCGCCCCGAGACGGTCACCGCCGGGGCCAGCGGCCTGGTCTACGGCTACTTCGGCTACCTGGTCCTGCGCGGCGTGCTCGACCGCAACCTGCTGGACGCGGTGATCGCCGTCGTCGTCGCGGCGGTGTACTCCTACCTCCTGATCGGCGTCCTGCCGGTGACCCAGGGGGTCAGCTGGCTGGGCCACCTCGGCGGTCTGATCGGCGGGCTCGCCGCCGCCTGGCTGCTCCGCAACCGCGTACCGAAGACGACCGCCGCCCCGGCGTCCGACCCGCCGCCGGCCCCCGGTCCGCCCTGCACAAGGAGCTGGACGACCTCGGCCTCTGAGCGCCGGAGGAGCACGCCAGGAGCACGACGAGGGGCCCCGCGAGCGCGCCGCCGGCCAGGTATAGACCAATCCCGGACCTGCGACTAGCGTGGGAGAGCCCTGCCCTCTGCCCTCTGCCCCCTGCCCTCTGCCTTCTGCCCTCTCCCCCCTGCCCCCTGCTCCGGAGCCGCACCGTGGAGTCGTCCGTCCTCGCCTTCGCCACCGACCTGCTGGACGAGGGCACCGACACCTTCTTCGGCAACCTCGCCGACCGGGCCGGGGTCGGCGGCGTCACCCTCGCCTCGGTCTACCACGAGGCCCGGGACGTCTTCCCGCACAACCCGCGCCGGGTGATCCGCTACCTGGAGCCGGGCGCCGCCTACTTCCGCCCCGACCCGGCGCGCTGGGCCGGGCGGCGGCTGCGGCCCACCCCCTCCACCGCGATCGGCGACCGCGACCCCTTCGCCGAGGCCGCCGCCGAGGCGCGGCGCCGCGGGATGAAGCTGCACGCCTGGACGGTGTTCTGCCACAACGACCGGCTCGGCTTCGAACACCCCGACTGCGCCCCCGCCAACGCCTTCGGCGACCGCCACCTCACCGAACTCTGCCCGGCCGTCCCGGAGGTCCGCGAGTACGCGGTGACGCTGGTCGCCGAGCTGGCCCGGTACGGCGTGGACGCGATCCGCGCCGAGTCGCTGCACTTCCACGGGCTGCGCCACGGCTACCACCACGAGCGCTACTTCGAGGAGCTGGGCCCGGTCGCCGAGGCGCTGCTCGGGATGTGCTTCTGCGACCACTGCCGCGCCGCCGCCGTCCGGGCGGGCGTCCCGGCCGACGAGGTGGCGGCGACCGTCCGCACCGAGCTGCGCCGCCGGCTGGCCGACGACACGGCCGCCGCCGAGCCCGCCGCCCTCGACGAGCTGGCCGGCGGCGCCCTGGCGGCCTACGTCGACGCCTCCGCCGCGACCGTGACCTCACTCGCCGCCGAGGTGGCCGAGGAGGCGCGACGGCACGGCATGCGGCTGAGCTTCATGGACGGCGGCGGCCCGGGCCGGGGCTGGCTCGCCGGCATCGACCTGCCCGCGCTCGCCGGGGTCGCCGACCAGATCGAGACGCTCGGCTACGCGCGGACCCCGGAGGCCGTCCGGGAGAAGATCGCCGCGTTCGCCCTGCACGGCGTCCGCCCGCGCGACATGGCGGTGATCCTGCGCCCGATGGCCTCGGACTGCGACGGCCCGGCCAACCTCGCCGCCAAGATCGCCACACTCCGTGAGCTCGGCGTGCCGGAGGTCGAGTTCTACCACTACGGCCTGATGCGGCTCTCCTCGCTGGACCGGATCGGCACCGCGCTCACCGGCTGAGCGGAGCCGGGCCGAGCCCAGCTGAGCAGGGCCGGGCCGGGCCGGGCCGGCCGGCCGACCACACTCCCGGCACCACGGCCCGGCTCACCGCCGCCGCCGGGACGTCCCGAACAGGCTGCGCGAGATCTCCCGCCCGAGCTGCGTCCCGGCCGAGCGGGCGAAGGACTTGAGCGTCGGGTTGCTCAGCAGCGACCCGAGCAGCCCACCACCGTCCCCGGCCCCTTCCCCCGACCCCGCCTCGGACCTCCGACGCGGTTCGGGCGCCGGCCGCGGCGCGGCGGGCTCCCCGGCCGGCACCGACTCCGGCACCGACTCCGGGACCGGCTCGGGCACCGGTGCCGGCTCCGGCCGCGCCGCCCGGGCGGCCAGCTTCTCGTAGGCCGACTCCCGGTCGATCGCGTCCCGGTAGCGGGCCGCCAGCGGCGACGCGTCCACCGCCGCCCGCAGCGCGGCCGGTTCGACCGGACCCATCAGCGACCGCGGCGCCCGCAGCCTGGTCGCCGCCACCGGCGTCGGCGCGCCCCGCTCGGAGAGCACCGTGACCACCGCCTCGCCGGTGCCGAGCGAGGTCAGCACCTCGCTCAGGTCGTACGAGGACCGGGGGAAGGTCGAGACCGTCGCCTTGAGCGCCTTGGCGTCGTCCGGGGTGAAGGCGCGCAGCGCGTGCTGCACCCGGTTGCCCAGCTGGGCGAGCACCTCGGCCGGGACGTCCTTCGGCGTCTGGGTGACGAAGAAGATCCCGACGCCCTTGGAGCGGATCAGCCGGACGGTCTGGGTGATCGCCTCCCGGAACGCCTTGGAGGCCCCGTTGAAGAGCAGGTGCGCCTCGTCGAAGAAGAACACCAGCTTGGGCTTGTCGAGGTCCCCCACCTCGGGCAGCTCCTGGTAGAGGTCGGCCAGCAACCACATCAGGAAGGTGGAGAAGAGCCGCGGCCGGTCCTGCACCGCGGGCAGTTCCAGCGCCGAGACGAGACCCCGCCCGTCCGGGGCGGTCCGCAGCAGCTCGGCGGTGTCGAACTCCGGCTCTCCGAAGAACGCCCCGGCGCCCTCGTTCTCCAGCGTGGTGAGCGAGCGCAGGATCACTCCCGCGGTGGCGGCCGACAGCCCGCCGATGCCCTTCAGCTCCTCCTTGCCCTCGGGCGAGGTGAGGAAGGTGATGACGGCGGTGAGGTCCTTGAGGTCGTACAGCTCCAGGCCGTTGCGGTCGGCGTAATGGAAGACCAGCCCGAGCGAGGACTCCTGGGTCTCGTTCAGGTCGAGCACCTTGGCGAGCAGCAGCGGGCCGAAGCTGGTGACGGTGGCTCGGATCGGAATGCCCGTGCCCAGGCCGCCCAGGGCGTAGAACTCGGTCGGGCAGCCCTGCGCCGACCAGTCCTGGCCGACCTCGGCGGCCCGGGCGGCGGTCCGCTCGCCGGGTGCGCCGGGCGCGGAGATCCCGGAGACGTCGCCCTTGATGTCGGCCAGGAACACCGGCACCCCCTGGGCGGAGAGCTGTTCGGCGATCAGCTGGAGGGTCTTGGTCTTGCCGGTGCCGGTGGCGCCCGCGACCAGCCCGTGCCGGTTGAGCACCCCGAGCGGGATGCGCACCTGGGCGTCCCGGTAGGCGGTGCCGTCCAGCAGCACCGCCCCGAGGTCGAGGGCGGGCCCGGCGAAGGCGTACCCCTCGGCGATCTCCCGCACCGCGGGCGGGACGACTTCCGGGACGACCTCGGTGCCGGAGGGGGCGGACGGCGGCTCGGCGGTGGACATCGGTGCACACTCCAGGGCACGACTGAGGGGGCGACGTTCACGACATTTCCCATGAAACAGCCGCAATCGTCCGCCCGCAGCTCGCGCCGGTGCGCGTGGCGCGGTCGCGGCTGCTGCGCCATCCGCCGCCCAAACGGTAGGCTTTCCGTGTGATCTTCAAGCGCATCGGCAATGGGCGGCCGTACCCGGATCACGGCCGGACCAGCACCCGCCAGTGGGCGGACGTCGCCCCGCGTCCGGTGCGGCTGGACCAGCTGGTGACCACCAAGGGCCAACTCGACCTGGAGACCCTCCTCGCGGAGGACTCCACCTTCTACGGCGATCTCTTCGCCCACGTCGTGAAGTGGCACGGCGACCTCTACCTGGAGGACGGGCTGCACCGCGCCGTACGCGCCGCGCTCCAGCAGCGCCAGGTGCTGCACGCCCGCGTCCTCGAAATGGAGTGACGGGCCCGTCCCGCACCCCGCGACCCGTGTGGACACCGCCCTCCGGCCACCTCCGGAGGGCGGTCCGCGCATGCACCGGTACCCCCGTTCGGGTGCCGGCGTACTCCAGATGATGATCATTTAGTACCTTCGCAGCCGTCCGGCACTAATCTGCTGACTACGGCCGCAGTCCGTGGCGTACGCCGCCCACCCAGCCGTTTCCGTCACCCGATCCCCGCCCTGGCACGAGGGGGAGACAAACCGTGAGCATGTTGACTCCCCAAGGCCTGAAGGGGAAGCAGTACCGCGTCACCGGCAACAGCTATCCACGGCTGGGCCGGCCGCCGAAGAAGAGCCGCAAGGTCCTCGCCCTGATCGGCTCACTGCTCGCCCTGGCCCTGATCGGCCTCGGCGGCGTGCAGCTCTGGGACATCTTCACCGGCAAGGGCAAGAACGCCTCCGCCCAGGCCTGCGCGTCGCCCTCGGGCAAACCGCTGGCCGCGCCCACCCCGGACGGCTCGGCCCCGCCCTCCGGCGCCCCCACCGATCCGAACGCCATCCCGCAGCCGGCCTCGATCACGGTGAACGTCTACAACGCCACCGCCAAGTCCGGGCTGGCCGCGCGGACCGCCGAGGAGCTGAAGAAGCGCGGCTTCACCATCGGCAAGGTCGGCAACGCGCCCGCCGAGCTGGACAAGAAGGTGCCCGGCACCGCCCAGGTGGTCGCCGGCCCGGCCGGCGCCGGGGCGTCCACCCTGCTCGGCTCCCAGATCGCCGGGGCCCTCACCACGGCGGACGCCCGGACCGACACCACCGTCGACTTCGTGATCGGCGACAGCTACAACGCCCTGCTGGACGAGACCCAGGCCGCCGCCGCGCTGGCCCTGGCGACCAAACCCACCCCGACCCCGAGCACCACCGGCAGCTGCTGAGCCGGCCCCCGGGCACGACGGAGCCCCCCGGCACCGCCGGGGGCTCCGTTCGTCCGTTCGTGGCGCGCGGGCTCAGCCCGCGGTGCCGTACAGGCGGTCGCCCGCGTCGCCGAGGCCCGGGACGATGTAGCCGTTCTCGTTCAGCCGCTCGTCGACGGCGGCGGTCACCACGGTGACGGGCAGCCCGGCCAGTTCCTTCTCCATCACCGCGACGCCCTCGGGCGCGGCCAGCAGCACCACGGCGGTGACGTCGGTGGCGCCCCGCTCGATCAGCATCCTGATCGCGGCGACCAGCGTGCCGCCGGTGGCCAGCATGGGGTCGAGCACGTAGACCTGGCGGCCGGAGAGGTCGTCCGGCATCCGGGTGGCGTAGGTGGAGGCCTCCAGGGTCTCCTCGTTGCGCACCATGCCGAGGAAGCCCACCTCGGCGGTCGGCAGCAGCCGGGTCATCCCGTCCAGCATGCCCAGGCCGGCCCGCAGGATCGGGACGACCAGCGGCCGGGGGTAGCTCAGCCGGGTGCCGGTGGTGACCGCCACGGGGGTGGTGATCTCCACCTCCTCGGTGCGGACGTCCCTCGTCGCCTCGTACGCGAGGAGGGTCACCAGCTCGTCGGTCAGGCGACGGAAGGTCGGCGAGTCGGTGCGCTCGTCGCGCAGGGTGGAGAGCTTGTGGGCGACCAGGGGGTGGTCGACGACGTGGATCCGCATACGTCGAGGTTAGCCCGGCCCCGGACGCCCGTACGCCACCCGGTGGCCCACCGGGCCGGCGCCGCGTCCCGGCGCGGAGCCGACCGGGGTCACCCACCGATGACGCGCCGTGACGCACCGCGAATGTCGGGGCGGAACGTCCTCCTGTGGTATCAATCCGGCCGATCTGGGAAAGTCAGGTCCTATGACGAGCAACCCGAAGAACGGGGACGGCTCGGCGGACGGGTCCACGGGCCCGTCGGGCGGGCGCTCGGGCCTGCCCCCGGACCACCCGGAGACCGAGGCGGAGCGCCGCAAACGGCGGACGGTGTTCCTGCGCGAACTCGCCGAGGCGCGCGAACTGCGGGAGCGGGTCCAGCCGCGGCGCACCAAGGAGCGCCGGATGCGCGAAGCGATGCGGATGCGAACCTTCCGGTTCTGACGGGCCCGCGGCGCGCCCACGGGGATCCGACGGCGCGCACCCGGCGCACCCGGCGCCCGTTCACCGGCTCCGGACCGGCCCTTCCGACACGACCTGCAAAGACGCGCTGCCGAACACTCCCCGCAAAGCCGGGCTTTCTGTCACGATTCCGAGGGGACGGTCCGAACAGCGGGCCGCCTCTGGCGCGGGGGCGGCCAGATTCCGCGTTGCCCGGAGCGCCGAGCCGAGACCGATGATCTTGGGAGTGTCCCTGGTGGCGTACTTCGCTGCAGTGCTTGCTCGCACCGAGGACGGGTGGGATGTGAGCGAGACGGAACTCGACGACGTCGAAACCCTGGCGGACCTGGCCGATCTGGCCCGCGAAGCCGCCCAGGACGACGACAGCGTCCTGGTCTTCATCGAACAGGAGGACGTCTGGTTCGCCATCGTCCGGGTCGACGGTGAGGAGGACCCGCGGATCTTCGTGTCGGACGGCGCCGCCGCCGCCCGCAGCAGCTACGGCTCCGTCCTCACCGACGAGCTGGTCGACCAGGCCGGCGAGAGCGAGTTCGGCGACCTCGACAACCTGGTCGCCGAGCTGGAGGACGAGGAGGCGCAGGCCTCGGCCGGGCAGGAGGACGAGGACGGCGACGCGGACGCCCGCGGCGGCGTCCCGGTCGGCCCGCTCGGCGACGCCCACCTGCTCACCGAGTTCGGCCTGCCGTCCGAGGAGCTGCTCGCCCTCAGCGGCGAGGGCGCGGTGCCGGGCGACGCCTTGGAGGAGATCGCCGAGGCCCTCGGCTGCGGCGAGGTCCTGGAGGCCGTCCGGTAACGGGCCGGTGCCCCTCGCCGGATGCCGGACACTGGATGCCATGCAGTCCGCGTCCACCCGCCAGATAGCCCCGCTCCCCGCCCCCGTCCGCCCCGACCCGGTCCGCGACCGCTGGGCGGCGCCGATGCGCCTCGCCATCGCCGAGGCCGCCCTGGCGCCGGCCACCGGGGACGTCCCGGTCGGGGCGCTCGTCCTGGGCCCGGACGGCGAGGTGATCGGACGCGGCCACAACGCGCGCGAGGCGGTCGGCGACCCGACCGCCCACGCCGAGGTGGTCGCCGTCCGGGAGGCCGCAGCCGCGCTCGGGGAGTGGCGGCTCGTCGGCTGCACCCTCGTCGTCACCCTGGAGCCCTGCACCATGTGCGCGGGCGCCCTCGTGCTCTCCCGGATCGACCGGGTGGTCTACGGCGCCCTCGACGAGAAGGCCGGCGCCGCCGGCTCGCTCTTCGACGTGATGCGCGACCGCCGGCTCAACCACCGCCCCGAGGTGATCCCGGGCGTCCTCGCCGACGAGTGCGGCGAGCAGCTCCGCGCGTTCTTCGAGAACCACCGCTGAACGCGGCCGCCGGCCGCCGTCCCGATACGGATTTCGTGACCTCGCCACCCGTCCGGTAGAGTTCCCCTCGGTAGCGTGTCCGAGCGGCCAAAGGAGCACGCCTCGAAAGCGTGTGTGGGGGCAACTTCACCGTGGGTTCGAATCCCACCGCTACCGCCAGCAGCACGAGGGCCCCGACCGGAGACGGTCGGGGCCCTCGTCGTTCCCGCGCACCCTCGGGCGCGGAAGGGCTCCGCACCCGGGGCCGATGACCACCAACGCCCGGCGAGCACGGAGCCTGGAGGGGGAGCGGCTCGGGGGACCAACCGCTCCCCCGGCGGAGTCCCACAACCGGCGCCACGTCGGGGGGAAGTCGCGGCGACCGGTCCCACAGCGGGGAGCTCCGGATCCACGTGCCGGGGGATTCCTGCCAGATCCGCGGCACACCACCCATCCTGCGCGACGGTCCGCCCCCGGGCACCCGGAGAAAGGCCCCACTCCCGGGGACCTTCGTCCCGCCGGGTGAACGCGTCGCACACTTGATGGGCCGTCCGGTGGATAAGCTGCGCTCTGCAGAGGGCCGCTCGGGGACCGAATGGCGGCGGCCCACAGCAGGGAGGAAGGTCACCGGATGGCGCAGGCGAAGAAGATCGGCATGGTCCTCCTGCTCATCTTCGTGCTCTACACGATCATCACCTCGCCCGCCCGCGCGGCCGAGCTGGTCCAGCTGGGGTTCGAGGGCATCTCGAACGCCGCCAAAGCGGTCGGCACCTTCATGACCGGGCTGGTGAAGTAGCGGACCAGGGGGGCGGTCCTCCGGCCCCGGCGGCTCCGGCTACGGTGTGCGGGACCCTCAGTCCCCCGTCCGCGAGGAGCGGCATCGTGATCCGGCACCTGGTCCTGTTCAAGCTCAACGAAGGCGTCAGCAAGGACGACGAGCGGGCGCTCGCCGGCGCCGAGGCCTTCGAGGCGCTCGGCCCGGTCATCCCCGAGCTGCGCGAGTGGGAGTGCGGCTGGAACACCACCGAGCGCGACATCGCCCACGACTACGCGATCAACAGCCTGGTCGAGGACCGTGCGGCGCTGCAGGCCTACCTCACCCACCCGGCCCACCAGGCCGCGGCCGGTCAGTGGCGGGAGTTCGCCACCTGGGTGATCGCCGACATCGAGGTCTGACCCCGGGCCGTCCCCCGGACGGCCGCAGGCGCCCCGCCCGGGTCCCGGACGGGGCGCCTTGCGCTGTCCGGAAACCGCCACCGGCCCCGCGCCACCCCGGGGGGCCGGGTGGCGCACCGGCGCAGCACCAACACACCTCCCCTCGGTACTTGCCCGACCTGCGCCCGGCTTGTGATGCTATGACCGGTTTTGCCGGACACGGCGAGGTGGTGAATCGAGCCGCGACACCCGATCCGCAAGTCCCACCGTTTGTCGACTTTGGGAGGGGTGACGTGTCCGTGCGGACACCAGGGAGTGCGCCGGACACCGGCACCGGCCAAGCCGCCGGGCAGATCACCGCGAAGACCGTCGTCCAGGCCGTCGTCCAGACCGCCGGACCGACCACCGCCCAGGCCCCGGCGCAGGCTCCGGCCCCGGCCCCGGCCCCGGCCCAGGTCCAGGTCCAGGCCCAGGTCCAGGCCCCGGCGCAGGCGCAGGCCCAGGCGCAGGCCCCGGCCCAGCCGCAGGCCGCCGCACCGGACGCCGGTCGCCCGGCGCCCCCGCCCGGGGACGAGGTCCTGGCCACCGTCATCGGCCCGGCCGGCGAGCTCCGCCCGGACGGCCTGCGCGGCCCCGGCGGCCGCCCGGTGGTGGACGTCCGGACGCTCACCCGGGTGCTGTTCGAGCGGCTCGCCGAACTGCCCCCGGACGCCCCCGAGCGGGAGCGGGTCCGGGCGGCGCTGATCGAGGTCAACATCCCGCTGGTGCGCTACGCGGCCACCCGCTTCCGCAGCCGCAGCGAGCCGATGGAGGACGTCGTCCAGGTCGGCACGATCGGCCTGATCAACGCGATCGACCGGTTCGACCCGAACCGCGGCGTGCAGTTCCCGACCTACGCGCTGCCGACCATCCTGGGCGAGATCAAGCGCTACTTCCGCGACAACGTCCGCACCATGCACGTCCCGCGCCGGCTCCAGGAGCTCTGGGTCCAGGTCAGCGGCGCGATGGAGGAGCTGACGGTGGTGCACGGACGGGCCCCCAAGGTGCCCGAGATCGCCGCCAGCCTGCGCATCCCGGAGGAGGACGTCCGGGCCTGCCTGGACGCCGGCCGGGCCTACAACGCGGCCTCCCTGGAGGCGGCCCAGGAGCACGAGGGCGGGCTCGCCCTGCTGGACCGGCTCGGCTACGAGGACTCGGCGCTGGCCGAGGTCGAGCACCGGGACATGGTCCGCCACCTGCTGGTCCAGCTGCCCGAGCGGGAGCGGCGGATCGTCATGCTGCGGTTCTTCGCCAATCTGACGCAGTCCCAGATCAGCACCGAGCTGGGAATGTCGCAGATGCACGTCTCGCGCCTGCTCTCGCGGATCCTGACCAGGCTTCGGACCGGCAATTCCTGGGAAGACTGACCTTCACAATCCCGGACAGAACACCGCGAACCATTGGGCCCGCCCGGGATTGCTGCGCGTTACCGTCGCGTGACGTCTTGCGACCTTCGGGTTTGCCGGGGACCGTGTTCCGGTATGCAGGGGGAGGGCGTCCTCGGGAACCACCGCGCGACGGAATCCGTTCAACTGTCAGTCACAAGGGGGTGGGTGCATGTCCGGAGACCTGGGCACTGCGGAGATCCACGCTGGTCAGGCCCATGGCACCGCGGTCGCCGTCGACCGGATCCCGCTCCAGCGGGGCCCGGACGCACCGTCCGTCGCCGAAATCGACCCCGCGGAGGCCGCCGCCGCCGCGCCGCAGGCGCCGCCGGGCCCCGGGCTGGACACCCGGACGCTCTCGCGCTCGCTCTTCCAGCGGCTCGCCGCCCTGGAGGCCGACAGCGCCGAGCACACCTACGTCCGTGACACCCTGATCGAGCTCAACCTGCCGCTGGTCCGGTACGCCTCCGCGCGCTTCCGCAGCCGCAACGAGCCGATGGAGGACATCGTCCAGGTCGGCACGATCGGCCTGATCAAGGCGATCGACCGGTTCGACCCGAACCGCGGGGTGGAGTTCCCCACCTTCGCGATGCCGACGGTGGTCGGCGAGATCAAGCGCTTCTTCCGGGACACCAGCTGGTCGGTCCGGGTGCCCCGGCGACTGCAGGAGCTGCGGCTGGCGCTCACCAAGGCCGGTGACGACCTGGCCCAGAAGCTGGACCGCTCCCCCACCGTCGCCGAGCTGGCCGTCTGCCTCGGCGTCAGCGAGGAGGACGTGGTCGAGGGGCTCGCGGTGGGCAACGCCTACACCGCCAGCTCCCTGGACTCCAGCCCCGGCGAGGAGGACGGCGACGGCCCGCTGGCCGAGCGGCTCGGCTACGAGGACCTCGCGCTGGAGGGCGTGGAGTACCGCGAGTCGCTGAAGCCGCTGCTGGCCAAGCTCCCGCCGCGCGAGCGTCGGATCATCATGCTGCGGTTCTTCGGCAACCTCACCCAGTCGCAGATCGGCGAGGAGATCGGCATCTCCCAGATGCACGTCTCCCGACTGCTGACCAGGACCCTCACACAGCTGCGCGAGGGCCTGATCAGCGAGGGGTGAGCCGGGGCCCGGGCCGGGCCGGGGCGACTCAGGGTACGAGCAGGTTGGCCCGCAGGCCCGCCAGCACGGCGTCGTCCAGGCCCAGGCCGTCCCGCCAGAACGACGCGAAGTCGGGCCAGCCGGCCTCGACCTCCTCGAAGGCCGCCTCCAGGTAGTCACGCTCCGCCCGGAACACCGGGAGCAGCAGCTCCGGCTCCTGCATCAGGCCGCGGGTGCCGAAGCTGTCCACGATGGTCTCGACGATCGCGGCGGAGCGCTCGTTGGTGAGCAGGTAGTCGGCGAAGACCGTCTCGCGGTCCACCCCGAGGGCGGTGAGCAGGACGGCCGCCGTCCACCCGGTGCGGTCCTTGCCGGCCGAACAGTGGAACAGCAGCGGCGCGCCGTCCGGCGCGGCCAGCAGGCGCAGCACGGTGGCGAACCGCTCGCGGGCCACCGCGTCGTTCACGAACCACCGGTAGAGGCCGGTCATCATCGCGGCGGCCCGGCCGTCACCGAGCAGGGCGCGCTGCTTCTCCGGGCTGCGGTCGGCCAGGGCGTCGCGCAGCGCGACGTAGATGTCGAAATCCGCGGCGAAGACCGGCAGGTGGTGCAGGGTCACGCCGTCCGGGGCGGTGCGCTCGACGGTGATGGGCGCGGCGGACAGCTCGGCGGCCGCGATCACGGCCACCGGCAGGCCGCGGACCCGGTCGGGGCCGGCCTCGCGGACCTCGTCGAGGCTGCGCAGGTCGACGACCTGGCGCAGGCCGAGCGCCGCGAGCAGGTCGAGGTCCTCGTCGGTGAGGCGGTTGAGGCCGTCGCTGCGCAGCACGGCGCCGTGCTTCAGCACCCGTCCGTCGGCCGTCCGGTAGCCACCGAGATCGCGGGCGTTGACGGCGCCCCGCAGGCCGAGGCTCCGGGCCTGCTGGGCGGCTTGCGGAGCGGGCTCCAGGGCCTCTTCCCGGGCACCGTCCCGGTCGCCCTCCACCGACGTCCCCACGGCATTCCGCAGGGCCTCGATTGCGGCGGTCTCGGTCTGCTGCTCGGTCACGCGGCGGCCTCCATTGGATATTCGAGCGGTGCCGTGGCACAACCCGACGCGATATTGCATGAACCTGCCCGACGGAACAGGGGGATGTGCAAGAGTGTCATGCGCAACGCCGCCAGTGTAGGGCGCGGCATACATGTCATCACCGCACGGTCGGTGACCAGCGGTAACGCTCCGGCGCCGTTTTTAATTCTCAATTCATTATTTGCGCAACAGGTGCTCTTCCGGTCACAATCAGCGCCTTCATGGCATCGCCATGAACGTTGGTAACAGATTCGCTGCACTCCTGCCCATTTGGTCCCAATCGGTGCGGAGTCTCCACCAGGATGGGCGCCGGGCAGCCTGCTGCCCGCGAACAGCGACCGGGCAGGCGAGCGTCGAGCAGCGAAAGCGCCCTGCCCAGGGGAGGAACACACATGGGTCGAGCGACCCGAAGAGTTGCCGCCTGCGCGGCAGCAGTCCTGCTGGCCGGCGGCCTGCAGTCATCCCTCGCACACGGTGCCACCGCAGCACCCAGGATCGACCTCACGGTCCTGGTGATCAGCGACGGCGGCCCCGCCTCGGCGGCCATCGCGGCCGAGCTGAAAAGCCAGGGCACCCCGTACAAGTTGGTCGACCTCAACGACGCCGGACGCCCGGTGATCAATGCGGCCTTCCTCAGCGACAGCCTCAACGGCCAGCCGCGCGGCAAGTTCCAGGGCATCGTGCTGCCCAACGACAACCCGTTCGCGGCCGGCTCCGCCGAGATGGCCGCGATCGCCGCCTACGAGGCGGCGTTCGGCGTGCGCCAGGTCGACGCGTACACCTACGCCAGGCCGGAGGTCGGCCTGAACTACGCCGCCGACCCGGGTTACATGGGCAGCCTCGACGGCTTCCAGGGCCAGGTCTCCACGGCCGGTCTCGCGGGTCCTTTCGGCTACCTCAAGGGCAGTGTCCCGTTCGAGGACAACGACCCGGCGGTCGGCGAGAGCTACGGCTTCCTCGCCACCCCGCTGACCACCCTGCCGGCCGGTGCGAGCTTCACCCCGCTGGTCGAGACGACCATCCCGGGCACCACCACCAAGGGCTCGCTGGTCGGCGAGTACAGCCACGACGGCCGCAAGGAGCTGGTCGTCACCTTCGTCTACAACCAGTACCAGCAGCAGTACCGCCTGCTGGCGCGCGGCATAGTCGACTGGATAACCCAGGGCGTCCACCTCGGCTACGACCGCAACTACTTCGCGGCCCACGTGGACGACGTCTTCCTGGCGGACGACCGCTGGGACACCGTGCTGAAGTGCACCCCCGGTGACGTCACCTGCCCGCCCGGCACCCCGGAGACGGCCGACCCGATCCGGATGACGGTCGCCGACGCGCAGTACGCCAAGCAGTGGCAGACCGCCAACAACTTCACCATGGACATGGTGTTCAACGGCGGCGGCAGCGAGGACTGGAAGGCCGACCACTCCGTCACCACCGACCCGGTGGTGGACCAGATGGTCGCCGACCAGACCAGCTACCGGTGGGTCAACCACACCTACACCCACCCGTACCTGGGCTGCCTCCAGGACGTCTCGGTGGTGCCGTGGAAGTGCACCAAGGACACCGCCGGCAACACCGTCTGGGTCGACCAGGCCACCATCACGTCCCAGATCAAGAACAACATCGACTGGGCCGCGGCGCGCAACCTGCACATCGACAAGACCGAGCTGGTCACCGGTGAGCACTCGGGCCTGCTGACCGCTCCGCAGGAGACCAGCGACAACCCGTACCTGGCTCCCTCGCTGGTCGCCAACGGCGTGAAGTGGACGGCCAGCGACGCCTCCCGCGAGACCGGCCAGCGGGCCGTCGGCTCGTCGGTGCTGACCGTGCCGCGGTACCCGATGAACGTCTTCTACAACGCCGCCACGGCGAAGGAGGAGACGGACGAGTACAACTGGATCTACACCAGCGTGGCCAACGGCGGCAGCGGGGTCTGCGAGAACAACGCCAACTCCACCTGCCTGCCGACGCCGCTGGACGTGAACACCGGCTACCAGTCGTACATCGTGCCGCTGGAGGCCCGGATCGACCTCGGCCACGTGCTGAGCAACGACCCGCGACCGCACTTCATCCACCAGTCGAACCTGTCCGAGGACCGGATCGTCTACCCGGTGCTGGAGAAGGTCCTCTCCACCTACCGCGCACTGCACGCCGACAACGCGCCGATCGTGAACCTGGCGCAGAAGGACCTCGGCGCCGAGTTCCAGCGCCGCGCGGCCTGGAACGCGGCGCTCACCGCCGGCCAGGTCACCGCCTACCGGGTCGGCGACACCGTCACGGTGAGCGCTCCGGCCGGCGTCCAGGTGCAGGCCACCATGCCGACCGGCACCACCCAGAAGCTCGCGATCGGCTCGGGTGCGTTCGGCACCGCCTACGCCGGTACGCTGTCCGGCTGGGTGAAGCCCGGAGCGCTCCAGAGCAGCGTCCAGCTCAAGCTGGCCGCGGCGGTCACCCCGGCGGCTCCGGCCGCCGCGCCGAACACCGCCAAGACGCTGACCGCTCCGGCGCCGGCCGACAAGAAGGTCGTGCCCCAGGGCACCGCCGACGCCGTCCCGGCCGGTCCGGGCGACACCGCCCGGACCGACGCCCCGACGCTGGTCCCCGGTAGCGGGGTCCCGGTGCCGGGCAAGGGCGTCACGGCCGGCAAGAGCAGCACCAAGGGCAACGCCAAGGGCGGCGCCCAGACCGGCAAGGCCTCCGGGGGGAAGGCCGACCCGACCAAGAAGACCGCCGGCCAGTCCGGCACCCGCTAACAGGTGACACCGGTGGTGGGACGGGCGACGGCCCGCCCCACCACCGGCCACCGGGCCCGGCCGTCGAGGCCGGCCGCTTGACGCAAGGACAGGAGGGGGGACAGGAATGCGCGTCACCCTGCTCACCGAGGGGACGTACCCGCACCAGCACGGCGGCGTGAGCGTCTGGTGCGACCAGCTCGTCCAGGGCATGCCGGACGTCGACTTCGACGTCATCGCCGTCACCGGGACCGGCCACGAACCGCTGGCCTGGGAGCTGCCCGCCAACGTGCGGTCCGTCACGACCGCACCGCTCTGGGGCCCTGCCGCCGACGGCAGAGCACCCCGCGGCCGCGAGATGCGCCGCTTCCTCAACGCGTACGAGCGCTTCCTGCACTCCATCCTGGACCCCGTCTACACCACCCACTTCGGCACCGAGCTGTACGGCTTCGCCGACCTCGCCCGGCGCGGGCTGCTCAGCCCGGCGCTGCGCAGCGAGCGCGCCCTGCGCACCCTCCAGCACGTCTGGACCCGCGACTACCTCTCCACCGGCGTCTCCCGGCCCACCCTGCACGACGCGCTCAACGCCACCGACCTGCTGGAGCACGCGCTGCGCCCGCTGTCGGTCGAGCCGCCCCAGGACGGCGTCGCGCACGCGGCGAGCGGCGGCCTCGCCACCCTGCCCGGGCTGATCGCCTCGCAGCAGTACGGCGTACCGTTTCTCCTCACCGAGCACGGCATCTACCTGCGCGAGCGCTACCTCGGCTACCGCACCGGCCCCTACCGCTGGCCGGTCAAGGCGCTGCTGCTGGGCTTCTACCGGATGCTCGCCGAGGAGAGCTACCGGCGGGCCGCGCTGGTCACCCCCGGCAACCGGTACAACCGGCGCTGGGAGGAGCGCGGCGGCACGCCGTCCGCGCACATCCGGACCGTCTACAACGGCGTGGACCCGGCGGCCTTCCCGCCCGCCGGGCCGGAGCCCGAGACGCCCACCCTCAGCTGGGCCGGCCGGGTCGACCCGATCAAGGACCTGGAGACGCTGATCCGCGCCTTCGCGATCGTCCGCGACGAGATACCCGACGCGCGGCTGCGGCTGTTCGGCGGCACGCCCAAGGGCGGCGAGGCCTACCGCGACCGCTGCATAGCCCTGGCCGCCGAGCTCGGCGTCGCCGACTCGGTGGCCTTCGAAGGCCGCGTCGCGGACATCACCGACGCGTACGCGGCGGGGAACGTGGTGATGCTCTCCAGCATCAGCGAGGGCTTCCCGTTCACCCTGATCGAAGCGATGTCCTGCGGCCGCTCCACGGTCTCGACCGACGTGGGCGGCGTGCGCGAGGCCGTCGGCGACACCGGTCTGGTCGTCCCGCCGCGCGAACCCGAACCGATGGCGGCCGCCGCCGTCGAGCTGCTGCGCGACCCGGAGCGCCGGGCCCGGCTCGGCGAGCAGGCCCGGCTGCGGGTGATCGAGCAGTTCACGCTCCGCCAGAACATCGACGGCTTCCGCGGCATCTACACCGAGCTGCTGGGCACCTCCCGCTGGCTGCCGAACGGCGTCGTCGCCGTCACCGACGGCGCGTCCGACGCGGACTGGGACGATCCGGTGCCCCGCGAAGCGGCTGCCGAGC
>NZ_JBVHHE010000002.1:21377-437333 GCF_055561235.1 Kitasatospora sp. NPDC022856
AGCGAAGCGAGGTGGGCGCGTGAACGACCGCAGGGAGCGAACCATCACAAGCTGCGCGTCCCGCGAAGCGGCTGCCGAGCGAAGCGAGGTGGGCGCGTGAACGACCGCAGGGAGCGAACCATCACAAGCTGCGCGTCCCGCGAAGCGGCTGCCGAGCGAAGCGAGGTGGGCGCATGAGCGGCCCGCTCCGCCTGGTGCCCGACGAGGCCGGCCCCGACTGGGCCGAGCAGACCGTACAACTGCGCACCCTCCCGAGGGGGCGCCGCCGGCCCGTACTGCCCGCGCAGCGGCCCGTCCCCGAGCCCGAGGAGCAGCTGGAACTCTCCCCGGACCCACTGGACGAGCTCGCCGAGCGGCTCGCCGACGTCTGCGCCGACGCCGTCCACCCCTACGAGATCGCGGCCTTCCTGGAGTCCGACGGCCTCTCCGACGAGCAGGCCGGGCTGCTGTACGGCCGCCCCGACGCGTTCACCGTCGCCGAGGAGCTGTTCGAGAAGGTCGAGCGCCGCTACCCGGGCCCGAGCTCCGAGTTCGCCAACCCCTGGCGGGCCGACCCCTGGCGGTGCGTCGTGCGCGGCCTGGTGTTCGCCCTGCCCGGCCTCGGCTACCTGCTCGGCGCCAACCTGTTCGCGGCCACCCGGATGCGCTTCGGCCTCCCCTCGGGGATGCTCGCGCTCTCCGTCGCCACCCTGGTCAGCTGGTCGTGGAACCAGGCGCTGGCGCACCGCTCGTACGCCTGGCTGGGCCGCGGCCGGCGGCGTGCGGCCGGCGTCTGCCTGGCGGTCGGCGCACCGCTGGGCGCACTGGTCGCCGCCGTCGCCGGGTACGTGATCGGCGGTCCGCTCGGTGCGCTCTGCTTCGCCGCCGGGCAGTCCGGCTACCTGGCGGCGGCCACCGTCCTGCTGGTGCTCGGGCGGGAGAAGTTCCTGCTGGTGGCACTGGCACCGTCGGCGATCGGGGCCGGCGTGGTGCTGGCCGTGGACGTGCCGCAACTCGTCCGGACGGTCGTGCTGCTGGCCTCGCTCACGCTCGCGGTGGGCCTGGCCGGCCGGGAGATCGTCCGCTGTCTGCGCAGCGAGCAGGACACCACGGTGCTCGGGCTCCCGCTCCGCAAGGAGGTGCCGCACCTGCTGTTCGGCCTGGCCGTCGGCACCCTCACCATGATCGCCGGCCTCGGCACGACCGTCCACCAGGCGGTCCGCACCGGGGCCGCGGAAGGCGCGTCCGCCAGCCCGACGGGGCCGGCCATGATCGCGCTGACGCTCAGCCTCGGGCTCGCCGAGTGGCTGCTGTTCCGCTACCGGGCGATGGCCGTGGCCGGGCTGCGGACCAGCCACACCCCGGCCGCGTTCGCCCGCCGCACCGCCGGCGTGCTGCTCGGCTGCCTGTTCATCTACCTCACCACCGTGGCCGCGCTGGACGCCGCCGCCACCGTGCTCTGGCCCGGCGCCCCGGCGCTCGGGGTCCCGGAGCTCGGTGCGCTGCTGCTGCTCGGCGGCTCCCTCTGGCTGGCGCTGCTGCTGAACGCCTTCGGGTTCAGCTGGAGCACCGCCCTGATCTGTCTGGCAGCCGCGGGCGCCGAGTGCGCCGGACTGCTGACCGGTGTCGACCCGACCGTCCTGCAGCTGATCGGCTGCGGGGCCGCGGCCGCGGTCCTCACCGCCATCGCCGGGCCCGTGCTCGGCCGCACCACCAGGCACCGCTGAACCACCCCAGTGCTGGGTCACCACCGTTCCGCGCCCAGCCGTCCCCACCCGTACCAGAGCAGAAAGCGATCTACCGGATGAGCAACGTCGCCGTTACCGGAGCCGAGGGCTTCATCGGCTCCCACCTCGTCGAGACCCTGGTCGCGGACGGCCATCAGGTCCGCGCCATGGTGCAGTACAACTCCTTCTCCTCCTTCGGATGGCTGGAGACCCTCCCCAAGGAGGTGCTGGACTCCGTCGAGATCGTCCTCGGCGACGTCCGGGACCCGGGCTCCGTCACCGGCTTGGTCAAGGGCACCGAGGCGGTCTACCACCTGGCCGCCCTGATCGCGATCCCGTACTCCTACCGGGCTCCGCACTCCTACGTCGACACCAACGTCACCGGCACCCTCAACGTGCTGGAGGCGGTGCGCCACCTCGACGTGCCGCGCCTGGTGCACACCTCCACCAGCGAGACCTACGGGACCGCGCAGACCGTGCCGATCACCGAGGACCACCCGATCAACACCCAGTCCCCGTACGCCGCCTCCAAGGCCGGCGGGGACCGGCTCGCCGACAGCTACTACGCGAGCTTCGAGACCCCGGTCGTCACGCTGCGCCCGTTCAACACCTTCGGCCCGCGCCAGTCGATGCGCGCCGTCATCCCCACCGTGATCGCCCAGGTGGCCGCCGGCGAGCGCGAGATCACCCTGGGCGACCTGCGCCCGACCCGTGACTTCACCTTCGTGAAGGACACCGCCAACGCCTTCCGCACGGTCGGCACCGCCCCGGCCGAGACCGTGGTCGGCAGGACCTTCAACGCCGGCACCGGCGGCGAGATCTCGGTCGGCGACCTGGTCGTCCTGATCGGCAAGCTGATGGGCGCCGACCTCACGGTGAAGGAGGACGAGCAGCGCATCCGTCCGGCCAACTCCGAGGTGATGCGCCTGGTCGCCGACGCGACCCGGCTGCGCACGGCCACCGGCTGGGCCCCGGAGTTCTCCCTGGAGCAGGGCCTTGAGCAGACCATCGAGTTCTTCCGTGACCCCGCCAACCTGGCGCGCTACAAGACCGACATCTACAACGTCTGACCTGCCGCACCTCACTGGCAGCACCGGCAACCACAAGGCTCCTGTCGCACCATACTTCCGTGGGGGAAACACCATGCACGCAGTGATCCTGGCCGGTGGCAAGGGCGTTCGCCTTCGTCCCTACACCACCGCCCTCCCCAAGCCGCTCGTCCCGATCGGCGACCAGCACGCGATCCTGGAGATCGTGATGCGCCAGCTCGCCGCGGCGGGCTTCACCTCCGTCACCCTGGCCATCGGCCACCTCGGCCACATCATCCGCGCCTACGTCGGCAACGGCTCCCAGTGGGGGCTCCGGGTCGGCTACGCCGTCGAGGACAGCCCGCTCGGCACCATGGGCCCGCTGCTCACCATGCAGGACCGGCTGCCCGAGCACTTCCTGGTGATGAACGGCGACATCCTCACCGACCTGGACTTCGCCGGGGTGCTCAAGCACCACGAGTCCTCCGGGGCGCCGCTCACCATCGCCACCTACGCCCGCCAGGTCAAGATCGACTTCGGTGTGCTGACCACCGAGTCCGGCTCGATCACCGGCTTCCAGGAGAAGCCGACCATCGACTACCGGGTCTCGATGGGTGTCTACGGCGTGTCGCGCTCGGCGCTCGCCGCCTACACCCCGGGCCTGCCGCTGGGCTTCGACGAGCTGGTGCTCGACCTGCTCGCCGCGCAGACCCCGCCGGCCGCCTACGAGTTCGGCGGCTACTGGCTCGACATCGGCCGCCCGGACGACTACGACCGGGCCAACGCCGAGTTCGCGCTCAACCGCTCGGTGCTGCTCCCGGGCGAGCCCGAGGGCCTGTACGCCGTGCCGAACAGCCCGGGAGCGGCGGTCCCGGCCGCCCGCACCGCGGCGGACGCCGCCGACGGGCAGCCGACGGCCTCCGCCGCGACGGGCCCCGAGAACGACGGACGGGCCGCGTGAGAATCCTGCTGCTCGGCGTGGACGGCTTCCTCGGCCGGCACGCCGCCACCGTCCTGCGGTCACTGCCCGGAGCCACCGTGCTGACCGCCGGGCGGCGGCCCGACCACGACCTGTGCCTGGACCTCGCCACCGCGCAGGCCGGTCCGCTCGGCGAGGAGCTGGCCGCGCTCGCCCCGGACGCGGTGGTGAACTTCGCCGGCGCGGTGTCCGGCAGCGCGGTCACGCTCGCCGAAGTCAACGCGCGCGGCCCGGCCGTGCTCTGCGAGGCCCTGGCCCAGGGCGCGCCGAAGGCCCGGCTGGTGCACATCGGCTCGGCCGGCGAGTACGGCGTCTGCGAGCCCGGCAGCTCCCTCGCCGAGGACGCCGACGCCCGCCCGGTCGGCGTCTACGGCGCGACCAAGCTGGCCGGCTCCCTCGCGGTGGCCGGATCGCCGCTGGACGCCGTGGTGCTGCGGGTGTTCAACCCGGTCGGACCGGGCGCACCGGCCGGCTCGCTGCCCGGCCGGCTCGCCGCCGAGCTGCGCCGGGCCGCGCCGCAGGGCGCCGACGGCGTGGTGCAGGTCGGGGACCTCTCGGCCCACCGCGACTTCGTCGACGCCCGGGACGTCGCCCGCGCGGTCGGCCTGGCCGTCGCCGCCGAGCACCCGCTGCCCCGGGTGCTCAACCTCGCCTCCGGGCGGGCGAAGCCGGTCCGGGCGATCGCGGACGGCCTGGCCGCCGCGGCCGGGTTCACCGGCCGGATCGACGAGAGCGGCGCCGGCTCCGAGCGCTCGGCCGCCGTCTCCTGGCAGCAGGCCGAGGTCTCGGCCGCCGCCCGGGAGCTCGGCTGGCACCCGGAGACGGACCTCGCCGACACCCTGCGCGACCTCTGGCTCAGCACCGATCCCCTGGTCACCGGATGACCGGCGCGAGCCCTGTCGACGGCCGCCTGCTGGTGCCGCTGTACGTCCACCCCGCGGTGGACCCGGCGGCCTGGCAGGCGGTCGCCGCCGCCGACCCGGGCCGGATCGCCGCCGTCGTGCTGAACCTGGCCGACGGCCCCGGCGCCGTCCCCGACAACGTCTTCGCCGAGGCCGCCGACGAGCTGCGCAAGGCGGGCCTCCCGCTGCTCGGCTACGCCGACACCGACTACGGCCGACGACCCCACGCCGCCGTCGTCGACGACATTCTGACGTACCGTCAGCGACACGGCATCACCGGCGTCTACCTCGACCAGGTCGCCACCCACCCGGGTGCGCTGGCGCACTACCGGCGGCTCGCCACCGCGGCCCGCGCCGCCGGTTGCGCGACCGTGGTGTTCGGCCACGGCGACCACCCCGATCCCGGCTACGCCGAGGTCGGACTCGCCGACCTGCTCGTCACCTTCGAGGGGGACTGGGAGGCGTACCGCGCGATGACCCTGCCGGTCTGGACCGGCCGGCACGCCGCGGCCCGGTTCTGCCACCTGGTGTACGACGTCCCCGCCGAGGAGGCCGGGGAGGCCGCCGCGCTGATCACCGCCCGCCGGGCCGGCGTCGGCTGCGCGGTCCCGGGCGCCGGGGAGAACCCCTGGAGCACCCTGCCGCACGCCCTGGCCGTCACCGAACCGACCTGACCCCAACCGGAGTTCGAGTACCGTGACCCGTCCCACCCGGCCCCTGCTGGCCGCCCTCGCCCTGACCACCGCCCTGGTGCTGACCTCGTGCAGCAGCTCTGGCCAGGAGGACGAGGACGACACCTCGGCCGACGCCACCGGCTCCCAGCCGCCCGCGGCCACCGCCGCACCCGTCCCGGGCACCCCGTCCGCACCCGCGACGACCGACCCCGGGACACCGAGCGCCCCCGGCACACCCGGCGCCCCGGCGCCCGCGACCACCCCGGGCACGCCGAGCGACCCGGGAACACCGGGCACGCCGCCGGCCCCGGGCACCCCCTCGGTGCCCGGCACCCCGGGCACGCCGGCGCAGCCCGCCGGCGCCCGCTGGCAGCCCACCCCCGGCCTCGCCTGGCAGTGGCAACTCGGCGGCGGGGTCGACCAGTCGGTGGACGTCCCGGTCTACGACGTGGACGGCTTCGAGACCGACGCCGCCGTGGTCGCCGCCCTGCACGCCAAGGGCCGGAAGGTGATCTGCTACATCAACGCCGGCTCCTGGGAGGACTTCCGCCCCGACGCCGCCGCCTTCACCAAGGCCCTCCAGGGCTCCGGCAACGGCTGGAAGGGCGAGAAGTGGTTCGACATCCGCAAGCTGGACCAGCTGAAGCCGCTGATGGCGGCCCGATTCGACATGTGCCGGAGCAAGGGCTTCGACGCCGTCGAACCGGACACCATCGAGGCCTACAACCAGAACAGCGGCTTCCCGCTGACCGCCGAGGACCAGCTGCGGTACAACCGCATGCTGGCCTCGCTCGCCCATGAGCGCGGCATGGCGATCGGCCTGAAGAACGACCTGGACCAGATCCCCGCCCTGCTGCCCGACTTCGACTTCGCCGTGAACGAGGAGTGCGCGCAGTTCGACGAGTGCGCCCGGCTCTCGCCCTTCATCCAGGCGGGCAAGGCGGTCTTCCACGTCGAGTACAAGCTCGGCACGGAGAAGTTCTGTGCCCGGACCAAGTCGCTGGGCCTCAGCTCTATGCAGAAGAAGTTGGAGCTGGACGCCTGGCGGAAGCCCTGCTGAGGCCCCGTCGGGGCAGCAGGGCGTACCGGCCCGCCAGGCACTCCGTCGGACGGATTACTTGACAGCCAGCCAGATGACGGCGCCCACCACGACCAGCGCGACGACGGCGATCACGGCGATCAGACCGGTCCGGTTGCCGCCGCTGCTGCTGCCATAGGTGGAGACGGAGCCCGGAGCCTGGGGTGCGGGGGTCTCGTCGACGAACGCCCGGAACATCTGGGTGTTGCCGGCGGGGTCGTAGTCGTTGTCAGCCATGGCACGGACTCTAACGAATCCGCCGACCCCGCCGACACCCCGGACCCTCCTCCGGCGCCCCGCCCCGCCCGCCGGCCCGGGCGGGGCGGGGCGGGGCGGGGCGAGTACGACAGGCACGTGAACTCTGCCGCGACCACGGAATGCCGGTCCGGGCGATCCGGTTGACTCGGGTCATGACCGAAATCCACAGTGACGCCCCCGGCCGGGTCCGGCTCGGCACCTCCGACCTCGCCGTCCACCCCCTCTCCCTGGGCGGCAACGTCTTCGGCTGGACGGCCGACGAACAGCAGTCGTTCGCCGTCCTGGACGCCTACACCGCCGCCGGCGGCAACTTCGTCGACACCGCCGACACCTACTCCTCCTGGGTGCCCGGCAACACCGGCGGCGAGTCCGAGAGCATCATCGGCGACTGGCTGCGCAGCCGCGGCAACCGCGACGACCTGGTGATCGCCACCAAGGTCGGCCTCCACCCCGAGGCGCGCGGCCTGAGCGCGGCCACCATCAAGTCCTCGGTCGAGGGCTCACTGCGCCGGCTCGGCATCGAGCACATCGACCTCTACTACACCCACCAGGACGACGACACCCCGGTGGAGGAGTTCATCACCGCGCTGGACGACCTGGTGAAGGAGGGCAAGGTCCGCGAGATCGCCGCCTCCAACATCGGCGCCGAGCGGCTCGCCGAGGCGCTGGCCTTCTCCGAGCGCGAGGGCCTGGCCGCGTACGTCGCCGTCCAGCCGCACTACAACCTGGTCTCCCGCGCCACCTTCGAGGGCCCGCTCGCCGACGTGGTCGCCGCGCACGGCCTGGCCACGGTGCCCTACTACGCCCTCGCCTCCGGCTTCCTGACCGGCAAGTACCGCCTCGGCGGCGGCGAGGTGGCCAGCGCCCGCTCCGAGGGCGCCTCCCGCTACCTGGCCGACCCGCGCGGCACCAAGGTGCTGGAGGCGCTGGACACCGTCGCCGCCGAGCACGAGGCGGAAATCGCCACGGTGGCCCTGGCCTGGCTGACCACCCGCCCGACGGTCGCCGCGCCGATCGCCAGCGCCCGCCGGGTCGAGCAGCTGCCGCCGCTGCTGGCCGCCGCCTCGCTGCGCCTCACCCCGGAGCAGCTCGCCCTGCTGGACGCCGCCTCCGCCTGACCCCGGCGCGCGGCGGCCCCCGGCGGAATCGATCCGCTCGGGGGCCGCCGCGCCGGACGCGCCGTTACGGGCGCCCGAAATGGGTCGGGTAGAAGCCGCTGCTGAGGGTGGAGACCCGCACCGTCTTCCCCGGCCGGGGAGCCTCGACGAACTTCCCGCCGCCGAGGTAGATCCCCACGTGGTGGATCCCGGAGGCTCGGCCGCTGTCCGACCAGAACAGCAGGTCACCGCGGTGAAGCTGTCCGGCGGTGATCGGGGTGGTCGCCGCGTACTGGTCGTCCGCCACCCGCGGCAGGCTGATGCCGCTGCGCCGGTAGGCCTGCTGGACCAGCCCCGAGCAGTCGAAGCCCGACGGGCCGTCACCGCCCCAGACGTAGGGCTTGCCGAGCTGGGCGAGTGCGTAGTCGATCGCCGACTGCGTGCTGCGGGAGGACGGCCCGCTCCCGGCGGCCGGCCGGTCGGGCGCCGGGTCCGACCCGCCGCCGGTCCCGCCGGTGCGGCTGAGGTAGATGTCGTAGTGGCTGGTGTACCGCCACTCGCCGCTGCCGTTCTTGAACCAGTACTTCGAGCCGTCCCAGCCCTGCCGCAGACCCGAGGACGACCCGCTCGACGACCCGCTCGACGAGGTGGGCGCCGGCGTGGACGCGGCGCCGTTGGAGACGGCCGCCTTACCGGATCCCCCGGACGCGCCGGTCGCGCCGGTACGGGCGGCGTAGACGTCGTAGTGGCCGGTCCAGCGCCAGGCGCCGTTCGCGGCCTTGAACCAGTACTTCGAGCCGTCCCAGCCCTGCTTGCCGGGCGCGGCGTGCGCGGACCCGGCACCGGCCGTCAGACCGACCACGCCGGCTCCCGCCAGCACGGTGGTGGCCAGGCAGGTGGTCCGCACGGCGCGGTGTATTCGCCCGCCACCGGACGTCCTGGCCGCCGGGCGGGCGGTGCGCGGCCGGGCCGTGCAGTTCGGGCAGCCGCAGCCCGCCACGGCGGGGATGCTGCCGAGCGTCTCCTCGAAACCGATCAGCGCGGCGCCGGCACCGGCGGACTCCGCCTCGAACTCGGCTTCGAACTCGGCCTCGACGTCGGTCTCGAAACCGCTCTCCGTGCCGATGGCTATCCTCATGCCGGTCGTCCTTCCTTCCGCCCGGCCCGGGCGGCCGGGGACGGTACCGAAGCGGCCACTCCGGCCGGGGCGACGAAGGCGACCAGCAACTGCTCCATCAGAGCGCTGCGGGCGGCCTCGTCCAGCTCGTGCGCGGTCGCGCGCTCCAGCCGGCGGACGGCGAGCGCCGCCGCCTCGACCGCGTCGTCCACCAGCACCGTGCGCAGGCCCGCGTCCAGGTCGGCCAGCCGGCGCCGGCGCATCGACTCGGCGACCTCGGGCGCGTAGTCCAGCGCGAGCGGCTGTGCCGAGTAGACCTCCAGCCCGGCCGGGGCGACCTCGGCGGCCAGCGCCCTGGTCAGCTCGTCGGCGAACCACTGGCCGTCGCGCAGCGCCGGGCCGGGGGCCGCGTTGCTGTCGCACGGCAGCATGGACGCCGTCCGGGTCAGCACCGCCTGCACCTGCTCGCGCAGGTAGTGCTCGTGGTCCTCGATCGCCAGCAGCGCCCGGGCGGTGTCCTTGACCCGCCAGACGATCAGCAGCCGCACGACGATCGGCGTGCCGGTCCGGTCGACCACCTTGACCGGCTCGCTGCGCCAGTGCCGCAGCCGCACGTCCACCCGGCGCCGGCGCAGCAGCGGGTTGACCCAGACCAGACCGGTGCGCCGGACGGTGCCGCGGTAGCGGCCCCAGCGGCTGAGCACCCGGGTCTCACCGCCCGCGTTGGCCAGCAGCCCGGCCAGCGCGAGGACGATCAGCAGACCGGCCGCGCTGACCGCGATGCCGGACCGCACCGTCACCTCCGCCCCGCCGCTGGCTCGCGCGGCGGCACCGCGCAGATCGGGCAGCGCCTCCCAGGACGGGATGACGCCGTCGTTCAGCAGGACCAGCACGACGGCGGTCACCCCCGCCAGCAGCGCCAGCAGCGCGATCCAGCCGGGCAGCACCGCGGCTCCGTGCTCGCGCAGCGCCTGGTCGGCGCGCGGGGGCCGGCGGGAGGTGGTCGCGGTGACCGCGCCGGCCGGGGTGGCCTCCGGCAGCTCCACCGCCTCCAGGACCGCCGTCTCCAGCGGGTCGCGCAGGTCGACCGGCGTGACCGCCGGACCGGGGACGACCGCCAGCGGCGTGGTCGCCGGCCCGTTGTCGACGGGTTTGCCCGTCTTGGGCGCCCTCGCCATCGGGCTGGAGCCGGAGGCGGAACGTTCCCGCAGGGTCGGCGGCAACGCCTTGGGCAGATTGTCGGGTCGCTGCGAAGAATCGCGGGTGACGTCCATGCACGGATCCTCGGGTTCGGTGTGTCGCGCAACGGGCGGCCCGGATCTGACGGGCAGTGCCAGAGTCAGGCTAAGTTCATACGTCATCAAATGCGACATTTGCGATAGAGCGTGTCGACATTTACTGACGAATCATCCGTAGCCGATCTGACGCGCAGGCACATGAGCGGATGGTCGGAGCGGTTCAGCGTCGTCGGGCGCCGGGGCCTCGGGCGAAGACCCGGCGGGTGATCAGGCCGACCCCGGTGAGCAGCAGCAGGAGACCTGCGAGCCCAGCGCGCCAGCCCTCCGACCGGGAGTGGTCGGACGCGGGCTGCGCCTGCGTCGCCCCGCTCTCCGGGGAGGGCTCCGCGGACTGCTCGGCCGGGGGTGCGGCCAGGGCCCGGGAGGTCTCGGGCGAGACCTGCCCGGCGGGCACCGCCGGCGCGACCCCGGCGGTCGGGGTGGCGGTGGCGGCGGCTGTGGGGACGGCCGCGGTGGGGGCGGTCGACGGGGCGGCCGAAGTGGCTGGAGTTGCCGAAGCGGCCGGTGAGGTCGGCGTCGCCGGGGCTGCCGGGATGGCCGTGCCGGTCGCACCGGAGGCGGACGCCCCGGCACCCGGGCTCGGGGCCGGTCCGGCGCTCGGGCTCGCACTCGCACTGGCCGGGGGCACCGTCCCGGCGGCGGGCGGGACGACGATCGGCAGCAACCCGGGCAGGACCGGCTCCGGGACGGCCTCGGCGGCGGGGGCGGCCGGGGCAGCGGAGACGGACAGGGCAGCGGGGACGGACGGGCTCGGCGGGGCGGGCACCGACGGCGAGACCGTCGGCACGGGCACGGCGGGGGCCGTCGCCGCAGGCCGGTCGGCCGACGGCGAGACGGCGGGCCCGGGCGGTGTGGGAGCCGCCGCCGCAGCCGGAGCCGCCGCGGACGCGGACGGCGCCACCACGGCGGGCGCGGAGGACGGCACCACCGGCGACGGCACCGCGACCGCCGGCCCCGACGCCAAGGGAACGGACGGCGAGGGAACGGACGGCGAGGGAACAGATGGCGAGGGAGCGGACGGTGACGGCGCGCCGGCCCCCGGAACCGCCGGGGCGGTCGACGCCGCCGCAGGAGTGGACGCCGGTGCCGAGGGCGACGGCGAGGCCACCGAAGGGGACGGCGTCCCCGGCGCGGGCGGGACGGCCGCCGCGACCCGGACGGTGACCGCGTCCGCCGCCGTCCCGTTGCCCGCCAGGTCGGTCGCCGTGACGACCAGCCACTGCTCGCCGTCCGTCAGGTCACGGTTGGCCGCGCAGGTCCAGCTGCCGTCGACGGCGGCGGTGGCAGCGCAGGCCACGATCCGCTCCGCCGAGGCCGAGCTGCCGGCCCGGGCGGTGACGATCACCCGGGCCCCGGGCTCGGCCCGGCCGCCCAGCTTCGGGCGCGCCACCCGGACCGTCTCGCCCGCCGCCGGCGTGGTCAGCACCGGCCGGTCCGGCGGCACGGTGTCGACGACCAGCGTGAAGACCTGGCCCGGCGTCCGGTTCCCGGCGGCGTCGACGGCGTTCGGCGTCAGCTGGTGGCGCCCGTCCGGCAGGTTCTCCACGGGCAGGCAGGACCACCCGCCGTCGGACCGCACCGCCGTGCTGCACAGCTCGCCGCCCGCACCGCCGCCGGCGCCGCCTCGTGCCCCGGCCGGCCGGTCGGTGACCGAGACGGTGCTGCCCGGCTCCCCCGTGCCGGTCAGCTGGAGGCCGGGGTCGTTGGTGTACTCGGGGAGGGTGAGCACGGGAGCCGTGGGCGGGGCGGTCTTCACGGTGACCCGGACCGGATCGCCGCGGAGCACCAGCCCGCCACTGGTGGTCTCGACCGGGGTGAGGGTGTGCGCGCCCGCGGTCAGCGGCCCGCTCGGCCGGCAGGACCAGTCACCGCCCTTCTCGACCCGGGTCTTGCAGACCACCGCGTCCCCGTCGCGCACCTCGACCGTCGCTCCGGCCACCGCCCCCTCACCGCGCACCTGCGGGCGGGCGTCGGCGACGACGGTGCCGTCGACCGGGGTGGCGATCTCCGGCCGGGCGGCGCCGACCGTCAACCTGATCCGCTGGTCCGAGACCTGCCCTGAGTCGGCGAAGCCGCCGGCCGACACCAACTGGGCCGCGTCGCGGCCGATCCGCAGCCGGGCCCAGGTCTCCCCCGACGACGCGTTGGCGGGGACGGTCCACTCCAGGGTCGCGCTGTCCGCCGTGGCCGGGACCTCGGTCTGCACCCGCTCGGCGGGGTCGAACCGGCCGTTGCGGTCGAAGTCGATCCAGCCGGCCAGGGTGGCGGGGGCGCCGCCCACCGCGACCGGGACGGTGACGCGGTAGTACCGGCCGATCGCGGCCTCGGCCGGGTAGCCGACGGCCGGGTCGCCGCCCTGGTACTCGCCGCGCCCGGGCTGGAGCCGGGGCGGTGCCGGGCTGGAGAAGACGCTGCGCCGGCCGGCGCCGTGGTCGAGCTGGACCACCGGCTCGCCTGCCGCGTCCGTGCTCCCGGCCGGGGTGGCGGGCGGCACCAGCGGGGTCGTGCCGGTGGTGGCGGCCCGCCGGCCGAGCCGGGCGGCGCTGCCGGCGTCCGCTCCGAGGAAGAGGTCGGAGAGCAGGTGGGAGGCGTTGTCGTAGCCCTGCGGGGCGGTGCCGACGCCCTCGTCCAGGGTGACGGTGTAGGCCTGGAGGAGCGGCGCCGGCGCGGGCGCGGCGGTGGAGCCGGCCCGGGCGGTGGAGCGCTGCTCGACCCGGAAGACGGCGGTGCGGAACGTCCCGGCCAGCTCCAGGCTGCCCTCGGCGGCGGATCCGGCCTCGGCCTCGGCGGCGGCGCCCGCCCCGGCGGGGGCCAGGCTGTTGCCGTCGACCGTCCAGCCCGGCCAGTCGGTCCGGTTGACCAGGGCGGGTGCGCCCGGTGAGCCGCCGGTGAGCGACAGACGCGAGACGGTGCTGGTGGCCCCGCCCTTTCCGGTGGCGACGGCGGAGAGTCCACTGACGTGCAGGCGGGGATTGCGGACCGGCCGGGAAAAGGCGATGCCGAGTGTTCCGACCGTGCGCCAGGAACCGTCCGTCTGCGGACGGTTGTCGGTGATCCGGAAGGTCTGCGCGGGATCTCCGGGCCGCAGTCCGTCCGTATAGAGGGCGGCCGCCCGACCGCCGCCGAACCGCTCTGCCAATTCCCCCGGCTCGGCCGCGACGTCGAATCCCGGGGCTGCGGAGAAATCGATGTGGACGGTGAGGCCGGAGGGAAGGACGGCACTCCGGTCCCCCGACCAGGTGTCGGGGGACTGCTGGGCGGCGGAGGTGGGCGGGTTCCAGCCGATCAGCAGCGCGGCCGCCAGAGCCGCCGAGGCACCGGCCGCCACCAGACGCGGCCGCCGCATTCCTCCCGTCCGGTACGCGGGCCGGGCCGGGGCCGGGGCGGACAGGGCGGCATCGCGGGGGAACTGTCGGCTCATCCGGCTCTCCTTCGGTATCGGCTGCCGGGGTGGCCGGGCAGTCTGGGCACAAGATCTGACAAAACGGAATCACGATCCTGGGCCGGTCATACTGCGACACCTGCGCTATCGGCCGGGTCCCACCCGTTCGGCGGTCATCCGACCGACAGGAAAGGATGTACCCGAAGGGAATGGATTTCATCCATTAGCGGCGTATCGCGGGGAATCCGGGGGATTCCGATCGGGCGCCGCGGACCGGTACCTGACCGTGCGTCGAGCGCTCCCGTTGCGCACCACCGGTGCGCACCAGCGGAGCGGACGATCGGTGCGCCCGGCGGAGCCGGCGCCCGCACCTATCCACGCCGCCAGCGACTTCGCGACCGTTCGACCACGGGGCCGGCTTCGCCGAGGGGCTCCACCGGCAGCCGTCCGAGCCCGGCCGTGGCGCCCTCGGCCCGGCCGCCCGGAAGCCGGAACCCGGAGCCCGCAGTCCGGCCGCGGCGGACGGCCGGGCGGTTCGGAGCCGGGCCGAGCGCCCGGGCCGCGCGGGGACCGACGGCCGACACGCGCCCGGAAAACGGAGAAGCCCCCGGCCGGTGGCCGGGGGCTTCTCGCTGGTGCGCTCAGCAGGATTCGAACCTGCAACCTCTTGATCCGTAGTCAAGTGCTCTATCCGTTGAGCTATGAGCGCAAGTGCCGGGCGGAACCCGGTCTTGCGAAGGTTTGGTGCGCTCAGCAGGATTCGAACCTGCAACCTCTTGATCCGTAGTCAAGTGCTCTATCCGTTGAGCTATGAGCGCTCGCCCTGGTGAACGTGCCAGCGGGGCGTTGCGGGGACAACATTACATGACCTGCGACGCGGGGCGAAATCGATTGATCCGGGCCCCGGAACGACCGGGCGGCGGCCCGATCCCCCGGCCCTCCGCGACCGGGCGCGCTCGGCGTCCGGCCCGGCCCCGACCGGGCCCCGGACATGCGAGAAGCCCCGCCGACGTGATCGTCGACGGGGCTCCCGACTGGCGGAGGCTGAGGGATTTGAACCCTCGATGGGCTTTAAGACCCAAACCGCATTAGCAGTGCGGCGCCATAGACCGGACTAGGCGAAGCCTCCCCACATGGATCGCGCCCGCGTGGCGGACTCGCTCCGTGTGCCAGTGATGATGCCACAACCCGAGGGCCCGGCACCAACCACCGCCAACGTTACTAGGCGGGTCGTCCCCACCGCAAAGAAGAATGAGATACTGCCTTCTCCGGAGGAGCTGCCCTGAGCCGAGGAGACCTGTCGACGTGAGCAGCAGGCCGATCCGAGGCGCTGCTCGCCTCGCCGCCATACTCGACGCCCTGCCCGACGCGTTGTTGCTGGTGAACAGCAACGGCACGGTCGTCGATGCCAACAGCGCAGCGGTCCAGGCGCTCCAGACACCCGGCACCTCACTGGTCGGCATGGGCGTACTGGACCTGCTGCCGGAGTTCGACCCGAGCCGGATCCCCGGCTCGATGCGGCCGAAACCGCGCGAGGACGACGCCCTCGACCGCCCGGTCCGGATGACCGCCCGCCGTACCGACGGCAGCACGTTCCCGGTCGAGGTCTCGGGCAACGACTTCGCCGACGACGGCGCGAGCGAGGGGCGGGGCTACGCGCTCTCCCCGCTCGTCCCCTACGACCCGTACCGCGAGGGCTCCCGGCCCTCCGGCAGCGACCTGCTCCTGCTGCTGGTCCGCGACCTCTCCAGCCGGCTCGGCGTCGAGGCGGAGCTGCGCCGTCAGCACAAGCAGACCGAGATGATCCTGCGGGCCGCCGCCGAGGGCGTGCTGGGCGTGGACCTCGAAGGCCGCTGCGTGCTGGTCAACCCGGCTGCCGCGCACATCCTGGAGTACCGGGCGAGCGAGCTGGGCGGGCGTGAGCTGCACCCGCTGATCCAGCACTCCCGGGCCGACGGCACCCCGCTGGCGCTGGAGGAGTCCGCGCTGCTGGACACCCTGACCTCCGGGCGCAAGCACCGGGTGCGCGGCACCGTGCTCTGGCGCAAGGACGGCCGTCCGGTCACCGTCGACCTCACCACCGCCCCGGTGCGCGACGGCGACCAGCTCGTCGGCGCGGTGATGACCTTCACCGACCGCAGCCGCGAGCTGGCCCTCGTCGCCCGCAACGAACACCTCACCGCCGTCCTGGAGAGCGAGCTGGGCGGCGCCCTGACCGCGCTGCACCGGCGGATCGACGCGCTCGCCGCCGACCCGGCCGGCCAGCTCTGGCCGGAGGCCAACTGGACGCTGCGACGGCTGGCCGACGAGTGCCGGCGGTTCGGCAAGCTGATCGACGGCGTCCTGGCCCACCAGCGCTCCGAGGCCGAGAACGCGGCCGGCGGCCCGGCCGACGACAAGGACGGCGCGAAGCCCGCCGCCGACCGGGTGCCGGTCGGCCTGGACAAGGTGATCCGCAAGGCCGTCGAGCACGCGGGCGAGCTGGTCGGCGCGGGTCGGGTGCGGTTCTCCGTGCACGCCGCCGCCGTCGAGGTGATCGCCGACCGGGAGCGGCTCGCCCAGGCGCTGGCCCACCTGGTCGCCGACGTCAGCGGGGTGGCGCTCTCGCTCGACGCCCCGCCCGCCGTCGGCTCCCCCGGACTGAACCCCGCCGGGACGGCCGCGCCGGCCCCGGCCGAGGGCGACGCCCCGATGGTGGTGCTCGCGGCCGCCCAGCGCGGCGACGTCGCCCGGGTGGAGATCCGCGGCCCCGGACGCGGCGGCAGCCCCGTCCACCTGCCGATAGCCCGCACGGTGGTCGAGCGCCACGGCGGCGTGCTCCAGCCGCACGAGCTGCCCGGCAAGGCCGGCACCACGTACGTCGTCGAGCTGCCGCTGGACCCGGTCGCGGCGAAGGCCGCCGCCGAACGCGCCTCGGCCGAGGGCCGGTCGGACCGGCCCAAGGAGGGCGACAGCGCGGTGCTGCCCGACCTGCCGGGCATCCCGCAGCTGCCCGCGGCCCGGCGCCCCGAGGACGACACCGAGAAGGCAGCGGCCGACGGCCCGGCACCCGCCGGGGCCTCCGACCCGGCCCCCGGACCGGAGCAGGCCGTGAACGAGGAGCCGGCGCAGCCGCCGGTGGCCGAGCGGCGCGGGCGCCGGGGCCGGCCGGCGGCCGAACCCGAGGCCGTGCCCGAGGCCGACGCGGCGGCCGCCGCCGACCGTTGGCCGAACGCCCCGGCACGGGTCGAGCGGGCCGTCCCCGAGCAGTGGAACGGCACCGGCAACGACCCCGCCTACGGGCGCCAGGGCGTGGGCGCCACCACCGCCCAACCGAGCGACCCGTGGGGCAAGGACGACGGGCGGTCCGGCACGGCGTACGCGGTGCCGGTCGACGGCCTCCCGGAGGAGCCCGCCGCGGCCGCTCCGGCGGCGCCGCGCGGCCCGTTCGCGCTCGGGCCCGGCACCGCACCCGCCGACCCCGCCCCACCGGCTCCGGCCGACACCCCCGCCGCCGGTACGCCGGCCGGCGGCACCCCGGCGACCGGCGTACCGGTCGGCCCGGCAGAGGGCGTTCCGGCCGAGGGCGTTCCGGCCGGAGCCGAGGCCTTCGGCCGGCCAGGCGCGGAGGGCGACGGCGCGGAGGCGCCGAAGCCGTCCCGGCGGCGCCGCGCGCTGCCGGCCAACGAGGACTCGTCGGGCGGGTTCGCGCTGCCCGGCATGCCCGAGTCCGCCCCGGTCTACCCCGGGCTGGAGCACGCGCTGCCCGCCGGTCCCGCGCCGGCCCCGCCCCAGCCGCCCGCCGCCCCGCCCACCGGCCGGCGCCGCCGGCTGGCCGTTCCGCCCGGCCCCGACACCGAGGCCCGGGAGGCCGCCGCGCAGCCGCCGTCGGCGCACGGATCGGCCGAGGGCGCTCCCGGCGCCCTGGAGCTCGCCCGGCCCGCGCTGCCCGCCGCCGGCTCGGACGGACCGGCCACGACCGGCCCGGACGGCCCGCAGCCGGTCGGCACCGGCCTGGCCGAGCTCGCTCCGCCGCGCCCGCTCGGCGCCCCCGGTGCTCCGGGCGGCTCCGGTACGGGCGTTCCGGCCGGACCGGCCGAGGCCTTCCAGGCCGCCGCACCGCAGCTGCCCGCCTCGCCCGAGGCCAGGACGGCGCCGCGCCCGATGGCCGAACTGCCCGCCGCCGGTCACGACGACCCCGTCGAGCACCCCGCACGCCCCGTCCCGGCCGGGGACGGCGGCCCGCGCCGGCTGCTGGTCTGGCCAGAGCCTGACCCGGCCACCCGGCAGGCCCTCCAGGACCGCGGCTACCGGCCGGTGATCGTCCGCTCCCGCGAGGAGGTGGACGCCCAGATCGCCGGCTTCCCCGCCGCGCTCTTCGTCGACCCGCTGACCGGCCCGATCACCCGGACCGCCCTGCAGTCGCTGCGCACCGCCGCCCTCAACAGCAGGGTCCCGGTCCTGGTCACCGCGGGCCTCGGCCAGGCCACCCGGGACGCCGCGTACGGCGCCGACCCCGCCGTGCTGCTGCGCGCCCTCGCCCCCCGGGACGGCGAGAACCACGCCCCCCGGGTGCTGCTGGTCGAGGGCGATCCGGACATCGCCGCCGCCATGATCAGCAGCCTGGAGCGGCGCGGCATGCACGTCGAGCACGCGGTGGACGAGACCGACGCCGTCGCCCGCGCCAGCAGCGTGCAGCCGAACCTGGTGGTGATGGACCTCTTCCAGATCCGCCGCCGCCGGGTCGGCCTGCTGGACTGGCTGCGCACCAACGACCGGCTGCACCGCACCCCGCTGGTCGTCTACACCTCGGTCGACCTCGACCCGCGCGAACTGCCCCGGCTGCGCACCGGCGAGACGGTGCTGTTCCTCGCCGAGCGCTCCACCAGTGCCGACGTCCAGTCCCGGATCGTCGACCTGCTCGGGCGGATCGGCGCGATGGGCGAGGCGGGCGTCGCGGCCGCCGGCTGACACGACCGGGGGCCGGCCACCCGTGGTGGCCGGCCCCCGGGCCCGGCTGTTCCCGCCGCTGTCCGCTACTCCTTGCCGAGCACCGTGACGTCCAGCTCGTCGGCCGCGTAGCCGGCCCGGATGACCTTCTTGTCGAACTTGCCGACCGAGGTCTTCGGCACCGCGTCGACGATCGCCCAGCGCTCCGGCAGCTGCCAGGAGGCGATCCGCTCGGCCAGGAACGCGCGCAGCTCCCGCAGTCCGGCCGTGGCGCCCGGCCGCAGCACCACGGTGGCCAGCGGGCGCTCGCCCCACTTCTCGTCCGGGACGGCGACCACGGCGGCCTCGGCCACTTCCGGGTGGGCCATCAGGTGGTTCTCCAGGTCCACCGAGGAGATCCACTCGCCGCCGGACTTGATGACGTCCTTGGCGCGGTCGGTCAGGGTCAGGTAGCCGTCCGGGGTGATGGTGCCGACATCGCCGGTGCGCAGCCAGCCGTCCTCGGAGAACTTGTCGTCGGGGCGCTCCGGGTCGTGGCCGGCGCCGCCGTAGTACGCGCCGGCGATCCACGGCCCGCGCACCTCCAACTCGCCCGCCGAGACGCCGTCGTGCGGCATCCGCTCGCCGCCCGGACCGGTCAGCCGGGCCTCGACGGAGGCCGGGAAGACGCCCTGGGTGACCCGGTACGGCCACTCCTCCTCGGGGGTGAGGCCGCCGGGGGCCTGGGCGAAGGCGCCGAGCGGCGAGGTCTCGGTCATCCCCCAGGCGTGCACGACCCGGATGCCGTGCCGCTCGTCGAAGGCCTTCATCAGGGCGGGCGGGCAGGCGGAGCCGCCGATGACCACCATGCGCAGGCTGGAGGTGTCGTAGTCGCCCGCGTCCAGCTCGTCGAGCAGACCGCTCCAGATCGTCGGCACCGCGGCGCTGACGGTGGGCCGCACCCGGGCGATCATCTCGGCCAGCGGCTTCGGCTGGAGGAAGCGGTCCGGCATCAGCATGCCGGCACCGGACATGAAGGCGCCGTGCGGGATGCCCCAGGCGTTGACGTGGAACATCGGGACGACCGGCAGCGCGATGTCGCGCGGGGTGAAGGCGAAGTTGTCGCCGGTGTTGACCTGGAGGGCGTGCAGGTAGACCGAGCGGTGACTGTAGAGCACGCCCTTCGGGTCACCGGTGGTGCCGGAGGTGTAGCAGAGCACGGCTGCCTGGCGCTCGTCGATGTCGGTCCGCCACGGGAACGTGGTGGGCCGTCCGGCGATCAGGTCCTCGTAGTCGTGCACGGCGCCGGTGAAGCCGGCCAGCACGGACCGGTCGCCGGGGCCGCTGACCACGATGTGCTTGAGGGTGGGGGCGAGTTCCGGCAGGACGGCCGCCAACAGCGGGAGCACGGTGCCGTTGACGATGATCACGCGGTCGGCGGCGTGGTTGACGATGAACGACAGCTGGCCCGGCGGGAGCCGCAGGTTGAGCGTGTGCAGCACCGCTCCCATGGACGGCGCCGCGAGGTACGCCTCCAGGTGCTCGGCGTTGTTCCACATCAGCGTGGCCACCCGGTCGTCCCCGGTCACCCCGAGCTCGTCCCGCAGCGCGTGGGCGAGCCGCGCGGCGCGCGCGCCGACCTCCGCGTACGTCCGGACGACCGGGCCGGTGCCGTCCCAGGTCGTGACGGTCGACCGTCCGTGGATGGTCGACCCGTGCTCCAGGATCCTGGCGACGGTGAGCGGGACGTCCTGCATCGTGCTGAACACGGGTCCTCCTTGACCGGGCGGCACTGCGGCGGCGACTGCGACGGTCACCGGGCGGCTACTGGGCGGTAATAGCGGCAGTCGAGCCCGATTGTGCCTCTCCACCTGCCCGCTGTCAGCATTCCGGCGCCGTTGCACGGGTCACGGATTCGCCGCGTCGGCCGGGGGCAGCGTCCTTGGGCGGCTCGGCCGTGGGCGAGGTCCTCGGGCCGTGCCCGCCGTGGGCGGGGTCCTCGGGCCGTGCCCGCCGTGGCGGGTTCCTCGGGCCGTGCCCGCCGCCCGTGACGCTACGGGGCCAGTCCGTCCCGCTCGAGCTCGCGGGCCAGGGCCGCCAGGTCGTCGAAGGTCCGCAGCAGGACGGCCCGCCGCTCCTCCTTGTGCCCGGGGGCGGGCTCCAGCCCGTCGATGCTCTGCTCCCAGACCGCCATGAAGTCCGCCTTCCAGCCCTCGATCGTGGCCGCGGCGGGCAGACCGGCGCCGACGTAGTGGCGGGAGGCGATCAGGTGGAGCAGTTCGAGGTTGCACGGGACGGCCGTGCCCCAGTACTCGTCCGCCTCCAGCTCGACCCGGTCACCGGCCATCGCCTGCTCGACCTCGCCGATCAGCCGGGCCGTGAACTCGCCGAGGTGATCGGCGGCCGCGTCGCTGTCGAAGTTGCCGCTGCCCCAGGTGCCCATGAGTCCTCCGTGATCGGGTCGATCGGTCAGCCCTGTTGTAGCGGGCCGCACTGACACTGCCGCGGCCGGTCGCACCGACAGCGGCACGCGATACTGGGCGGCATGAGCGACAGTCATGACGATCGCCGGGTACAGTCCGAGCCGGCCGGGTTCCGCGTGCCGTGCCCGTGCTGTTCCGACGGGGTGCGGACGCGGGCGCGGCTGGGCGTCCGGGCCGACCGCTCGGGTACCGGGCACATCCCGGAGACCTGCCGGGACTGCGACGGGCGCGGCTGGCTCTCCCTCGGCCTCCGGGACTGAGGCGCGCCCGCCGGCCCGAGCCGCCGAACCGCACCGGGTGGCCGGGCGGGGCCGGCGGTTGAGCCGCACCCGCGCGGGCGGGCGAGGGCGGCGACCGGTCAGACCTGCCGGTCGGGGCGGTACAGGCGGACGCAGACCCCGGGGTCCGGCAGGTAGGCCGGGTCCAGGACGTACCCCTGCTCGGCGGCGACCCGCAGGACGTGCTGGGCGCCCGCGCCGCGATAGGTCGCGAGGTTGACCCGGATCCGCCGGGGCGCCTCGGCGCCCTTGCCGTTGCCCGGGCGGACCTCGCGCGCGACGATGCGGCGGACGTGGCGGTCCCAGGCGGCGGCGCTGCCGGTGAACTCCGCCCGGAAGGCGCGCGGCCCGACCGCCCAGCGGGCGCCCCAGCGGTCCCAGTAGTCGGGCTCGGGGTGCTTCACCCAGAAGGCCAGCAGGCTGAGCACCCCGCAGACGGGGACGTAGGCGATCTGCAGCACGAGCATGAACGGCAGCAGGAACGCGGACCGGCCCGGCCGGGCGCCCCACGGCGTGCCCGGGGCGGCCGGCGGATCCTGCGGGCCGGGTGCGGACACCCGGGGCGGGGCGGGGTACCGGCGGCTCAGCCGGACACGCGCCAGGTCGCCGCCGGCGGGCACGCCCTGCCAGCCGTAGCGCTCCGCGAGCCGGACCACCCCGGCCGCGCCCAGGCCCCGGTAGAGGCGGACCGCCAGCTTGACCCCGACGGTGCGGCCGAGGTCGGCCCCGACGTCGCCGTCACCGGCGGCGTACCCCGCCTCGGCGAGCCGGATCCGGCGCTCCAGGATCGGGCCGACGTACCGCTCCCAGTCCTCCGGGCGGCCGGTGAGCTCGGCCTTGAGGCGGCGCGGTGGGACGAAGGTTCGGTTGACCTTCAGCCAGGAGTCGGACTCGGGGCCGGACGGGCCGCTGGCACCGGTCCAGAGCAGGATCGCGAACAGGGCGACCAGGGCGGCGATCCAGACCGGTGCGTAGATCCACTGGAGGGTGAACTGCAGCAGCACGGAGATCCGGCTGCGGCGCGGCCGGGGGCCGGGGAAGCCGCCGTCGAAGGACGCGGCGGCGGGTGCGGCGAGCCCGGCGGGCGCTGGTTGCGGTGGGAGCGGCTGGGCGTACGGGTTCGGCCCGGCGTACGGCTGGGGCTGGGGGTACGGCTGGGGCTGCCCGTACGGACTGGCGCCCGGGCTGTACGGCTGCGGCTGCGGGTACGGCTGCGGCTGGGCGTACGGGTTCGGGCCGGTGTACGGGCCGCTCTGCGGGTACGGCCCGGGCGGTGGGATCGCGCCCTGCCCACCCGCTCCGGCGTAGTGCCCCTGACCCTCCGACATGCCCGTCCCCCTCCGCGCGGCCGATCGACGGGACACCCTATCCGGCCCGGGTGCCCGGCCCGTCAGCCCGCCAGCGGCGCGTCCACCTGGTTGCGGTCGACGGTGAGCGTGGCGCCGCCGTACGTCTCCGTCACGTTGCCCCGGTACTGGTGGACGCGCTGACGGCCGGCCCAGAGGTCGGAGGTGAGGGCGCCACTGTCGGCGGTGTCCGCGTGGTCGTCCCAGCGGGCGTACCAGAGCGTGTCGGGCAGCGGGGAGCTGCCCGCGCGGGCGGCCGCGGCGAGGTCGGCGACGCCGGAGTCGAGGCTGGAGTAGAAGCCGGACCGGTAGCCGACCGCGTGCAGCCCCTGGGTCCAGCCGAGCGCGAAGTCGACGACGGCCTGGCCACAGGCCGGGTCCTGCATCGGGTACGCCTCGATGTCCAGGAACACCGGGCTGCCCTTGCCGAGCCCGACGGCCGTGAGGCCGCGGACCGCCTCGGCCGCTTCGGCCCGCCCCTGCTGGGCCGCGCGGGCCGGGTCGATCCGCTGCGGCTTGCCCTTGAGCTCGCTGCACGGCGCCTGCAGCCCGACGTGGACGGGGAGGAAGCGCCAGCCCATCGCCCGCGCCTGGCGAACCCAGTCGGCGGTGAGCCCCGGCTGGGCGCAGCCGCGCTGGGACCCGCTGGTGTAGATGCCGACCGCGCCGTAGGGGGAGGTGCCGTGCCAGGCCCGGAGGGTGTCGAGCGGGGGTGCGGTGCAGGCGTCGAAGGCCGCGCCGCTGTAGAGGTCGCGGACCCGCTGGGCGGGCGGGCCGGACCGGTCGGGCAGGACGGTGGCCCGGATGCGGGGTGCCGCGGCGGCCACCGGAGCGGTCGCCCCGGCGCTCACGCCTGCCCCGTCGATCGCGAGCAGGAGCACGAGGGAGGCGGCGGCCAGGGCCGCGGGGCGGAGATAGCGCACCCCGCCTTGATACTGACGGGCCAT
The DNA here is from genome assembly GCF_055561235.1 of Kitasatospora sp. NPDC022856. Classification (NCBI taxonomy): domain Bacteria; kingdom Bacillati; phylum Actinomycetota; class Actinomycetes; order Kitasatosporales; family Streptomycetaceae; genus Kitasatospora; species Kitasatospora sp. NPDC022856. The sequence continues at coordinate 44,859 of NZ_JBVHHE010000002.1, forward strand.
CGGACGAATACGGCAACCGCGCCGCACGCTCCGGCGAAGCTCACCCTTTCGGACGCACCCGTCCGCATCCGTCCGCATTTTGGTAACGAGCTTGCCCCCAAGTCACTCCTTACGGCAAACTCGCCACTATGCCCACGTCCCACACCGGCCAAACCACCTCCCCGACGCCGGCCGCCGCCGTCGCCGAGGCCCTTGCCATGCCGCCCGCCCCCAAGGGCGAGCCCGCCGGCGAGCGCGGTGGTTGGCGACGAGGCGGGGCCCCGGGCCAAGGGCTGTCACCGGGCAGGCGACCCGCCGAGCCGTCCGGCCGGCGGTACTCGAAGCTCGTGCGGCGCCCGGAGCGAATCCCGGCGCCGTTCCTGTGTCTGGCCGCGATGTTCCTGGTGCAGCTCGGCATCGCGCTGTCCAAGCCGCTCTTCGACCCGCTCGGGGTGAGCGGCACGACCTTCCTGCGGCTCGGGTTCGCGGCAGTGATCCTGCTCGCCGTCACCCGCCCCGGGCTGCGGGGCCGGCGGCCGCGCGACCTCGCCGCCGCCGGTCTGCTCGGGGTGGCGTCCGCCGGGATGACGCTGCTCTTCGCCGGAGCGATCGACCGGCTGCCGATGGGCACCGCCGCGACGATCGAGTTCCTCGGCCCGCTCGCGGTCGCGCTGATCTTCGCCCGCCGGGCCAGCCATCTGGTCTGGGCGCTGCTCGCGGCCGGCGGAGTGGCCCTGCTGACGCTGCTCGGCGAGGGCGGCGGCGGATCGTCGCTCGACCCGGTCGGCCTGGCCTATGCCTTCGGCGCGGCCGCCTGCTACGCGGCGTACATCCTGTTCACGGACAAGGTCGGCGCCGCGTTCCAGGGGTTCCAGGGGCTGGCGGTGTCGATGACGGTCGGCGCCCTGACCCTGGCGCCGTTCGGGCTCGGCCAGGCCTGGGACGGGCTGACCGCGCCCGGCGCCTCGCCGCTGACCCTGCTGCTCGCGGTGGCCGGGGTCTCGCTGCTGCTGCCGGTGATCCCGTACGCGCTGGAGATGACCGCGCTGCGACGGATGCCGCAGCGGGTGTTCAGCGTCCTGGTCAGCCTGGAGCCGGCGGTCAGCGCGCTGGTCGGCCTGGTGGTGCTGGGCCAGCTGCTCGGCGCGGTGCAGCTGGCCGGTATCGGCTGCGTTGTGGCCGCCAGCGTGGGGGCCACGCTCACCGGGCGGCGATGACGGGGCGGAGTGACGGGGGCGGAGTGACGGGGCAGCCTCCTGCACGGAGGGGCCCCGTCGGGCAGCCGTTACGGCCAGAGCAGGGTCCGCGACCACTCCGGGGTGCGGACCGGGCCCGTCCGGGTGTAGCGCAGCCGGACGTGGCGGCGGTTGGCGTCGCCCTGCCAGAACTCCACCTCGTGCGCCCAGAGCGTGTAGACGGCGTGCCCGGCCGCGACGGTGTCAGGAGTCGTCTCCAGCCGGCGGCGGGCGACCGCCTCCGCCTCGTCATACTCGGCCAGCGAGGCCAGCGGCTCACTCTGCCGGCCGACCAGCGCACCGACCCGGGCGGCCGGGGAGCGGGTGGCGAACTCGGCGGCCGCGACCTGGTCGGCGGCCCGCTCGACCGTGCCGCGGACCCGGACCTGACGGCCCAGCGGCGGCCAGTAGAGGGTGAGCGCGGCGGCCGGGTGATCGGCGAGCTGGCGGCCCTTGGGGCTGTCCGCGGCGGCCGAGAAGACCCAGCCGGTGCCGGAGGCGTCGACATCGCGCAGCACCAGCACCCGGGCGTCCGGCAGACCGTCGGCGTCCACCGTGGAGAGCGTGGCCACCTGCGGGTCCAGCACACCGGCCGCGAGCGCGGTCGCCAGCCACTCGGCGAAGAGCAGGCCGGGCTCGGCCGGTGCCGACTCGGCGTCGAAGGACGGCAGCGGGCGGGCCATCGGCGGGCGGCCGAGCAACAGCTCGGGTACGGACCTGGGCGCGGGCCTCGACTCGGGCCTCGATTCCGATCCCGGGGCAGGCCTGGCCTCGCCCGGGCCGCTCAGGCCCTCCTCCTCCGCTGCCATCGCGCCCTTCCTTCCGGTTGCCGCGGACGCAGCCCCTCGCCGGCGGGGCCGTCGGGGCCCCGGGCGCGAGGTGCGCTGTCGGAGCGCAACCGTACCGCCGACGGGTGACCGCTCGGTGCGCGCCCTCGTCGGGAGCGGGCGTAGGGACCGGCGCGAGCCGGCCGCGGGCGGCTTCCGGCGCGCGTGGGTGGCGGCCGCGCTCCGTCCGCGGCTCCGGGGCGCGGCGCTCCGGGCACGGCGCTCCGGGGCGCGGCGCTCCGGGGCCGCGCCTTCCGGGGCCGCGCCTTCCGGGCTGGGTGCGTGAACGCACTCGTGGGCGGTGCCGATCGACGGCACCGCCCACGAGGCCGGTTTGCGGTGACCCTTTCCGCTACCCGGTTCCCTGCATCGAGGTGTCTCACTTCGAGCCCCACCGCGAGCGCTCGACCCACTCGCGGTCACCCACCTCCGGCGCCCCCGCCGGCGGTGGCACCCGTTCCCGTCAGTTGAAGACCGGTGCAAAGACGATGTTGAAGTTCTTGTTGGACTGACCGGCCAGGATGGTGCCCGAGTTGTCCTTCACCGCGAGGGTGTTGGCCTGGTTCGAGGCACCGGACCCGGTGGCCGTCTGCTGGGTGGACACGTAATTGCCGTCGACGGAGCCGAAGACGTTGCCCGTGCCGACGTTGGACACCACCCCACTGTTGGAACCGTCGTTGGCCAGCGCGCCGTTGTCGGCGGCGGCGGCGCCGGCGCCCGCCAACAGCAGACCGGCCGCGAGCGGGGCCGCGACCAGAAGACCGGCCAGCCGGCGGTGGCGAGTGCGAACCATGAGAGCCTCCAAGAAAGCTGTAAATCGTGCATTGTGTGCGGGAGTTCGTCGGCCAGACGAACTCCTGCGGACTGCGACGCCGAGAGACAGACTTCCGCAACAAATCGACAAAGCACCACCTAGCGCCCCCGTTTTCGCCCGTTAGCGTGATATCCAGGGCGACGGTGAATAACGAGCGCTCCAGCGGACAGTGCGCCGACACACCGGCACTCACCTGGTATTTCGCCCGAACGGTGGCGCCTGGCGCGACGTTTGGGAGCGGCGCGCGGGGAGCACACGAAGAACCAGGCGCACCACCCTGGCGCACGACATAGGCGAACGCGCCCCCTTTGCGGAGAGCCACTCGACCTTGTCGATACATCCAGCCATCCTGCGACTATTCCACCATCCTACTTAGCCCAGGGGAATGCGGCGGCCGAGGGCCCTGGAAAGACGCTCAGGGTTGATTATCAGACCGCCTTGCCGGGGTTGAGGATGCCCAGCGGATCGAAGACCGCCTTCAGCTGCTGCTGCAGTTCCAGCGCCACCGGCCCCAGCTCGCGTGCCAGCCACTCCCGCTTCAGCAGCCCGACCCCGTGCTCCCCGGTGATCGTGCCGCCCAACTCCAGCCCCAGCGCCATGATCTCGTCGAAGGAACGCTGCGCCCGGGCCGACTCCTCCGGATCGTCCGCGTCGAAGATGACGATCGGATGGGTGTTGCCGTCGCCCGCGTGGCTGACCACCCCGATGGTCAGCGCGTGCCGCTCGGCGATCGCGGCGACGCCGTTCAGCATCTCGGCCAGCCGCGAGCGCGGCACCGCCACGTCGTCGATCATCGTGGTCCCCAGCCGGTCCATCGCGGGCAGGGCCAGCCGGCGTGCCTGCAGCAGCAGTTCGGACTCCGCCTGGTCCTCGGCCGGCACCACCTCTGTCGCGCCCGCCGCCCGGCAGATCCCGCCCACCACCGCGAGCTCGGCCGCCGGGTCCGGCCCGTCGAAGGCCACCAGCAGCAGGGCCTGGGTCGACTCCGGCAGCCCCATCTGCCCCAGCTCGTTGACCGCCCGCACGGAGACCGTGTCCATCAGCTCCATCAGCGACGGCGTGAGACCGCGCGCCATCACCTCGCAGACCGCCGCGCCCGCCGTGTCCGCGTTCGGGAACTCCGCGGCCAGCGCCAACTGCGGTGCCGGAGCGGGCCGCAACGCCACCACGGCGCCCACCACCACGCCCAGCGTGCCCTCCGAACCGACCAGCAGCCTGGTCAGGTCGTAGCCCGCCACCCCCTTGGCCGTCCGACGACCGGTGGACAGCAGCCGCCCGTCCGCCAGCACCACGTCGAGGCCCAGCACGTACTCACTGGTGACGCCGTACTTGACGCAGCAGAGCCCGCCCGCGCCGGTGCCGATGTTGCCCCCGATGGTGCAGGACTCCCAGCTGGACGGGTCCGGCGGGTAGGCCAGCCCCACCTCTCCGGCCGCCCTGGACAGTTCCGCGTTCACCACGCCCGGCTCCACCACCGCGATCCGGTTCACCGGATCGACCTCCAGGATGCGGTTCATCTTCACCATCGACAGCACGATGCAGCCGTCCACCGCGTTGGCCGCGCCGGAGAGCCCGGTCCGGGCGCCCTGCGGCACCACCGGTACGCGCAGCTCGGTGGCGGTCCGCAGGACGTGCTGCACCTGCTCGACCGTCTCCGGGAAGACCACCACGGCGGGGTTGCCGGCCGCGCAGAAGCCCGCCATGTCGTGGCTGTAGGCGGCCATCACGTCCGGGTCCACCACCAGGGCCCCACCCGGGAGTCCCGTCGCCAGTCGGTCCGTCAGATCACTCATCGCCGCCTCCGATCGCCGTCCGGCACACGCTGCCCCGGCCTCACGCCGCCGGTCGTACGCGGTCGCGCCGCACGCCGCCGAGTCGTGGGAGATCGAGCCGTACGCCGCCCATCGCCTCTGCCCGCACTCTGCCCCGCCACCGCACGACCGGCAAGTACGCCGCTCCGGCCCTCCCCTGTCCGGTTCTCGGCCCTCGGTCCACGAAGCGACGGCGCGGGCCGCGGCTCAGACCCGGCGCAGTGCGGGGGACGCCCAGGCCGCCAGCCCCGCCCCGCCGGCGGCGAGCGCGCAGAGCGTCGTCGGCCACCTGGCGCCGGCCACCTCGGCGAGGAGACCGAGCAGTCCGGTGGACAGCACCAGCGCCGCACTCTGGACCAGCGTCAACAGGGCCTGGACCCGACCGAGATGGCCGACCGGGGCACCGCGGAGCACCAGCGGTCCGAGGTGGCAGGCGAACAGCCCCGACCCCGCCCCGGCCAGCACGCTGCCCGCCACCGCCGTGGCCGGTGCGGACGCCCAGGCCAGCACCGCGGTCCCCACCGAGGCCACGCAGAGCCCGGCCGCCGCCCCGGCTCCTGCCCTGCGCAGGCCGCCCCGCCAGGAGACCAGCCCCGCCACCGCGAGCACGCCGGCCCCCTGTCCACCGGCGGACAGCCCGGCCGACCAGGCGCCCCAGCCGTGGGCCCGGGCGAGCAGCGGCGCGAGGAGCGGGACCACCGGCAGCAGCGCCCCGGCCGCGGCGCCGGTGAGCAGCAGCGCGGCGCGCAGCAGCGGATCCGCCAGGGCCAGCCGGACCCCGGCCGCCGCCTCGCGCAGCAGCCCCGGCTCGGACGGTCCGCGCCCCGCCGCCTCCCGGTCGGTCGGCCGCGCCGCCGCCGGCTCCACCGGCCGGATCCTCAGCAGCACCAGGAGGAGCACCCCGAAACTCGCCGCGTCCACCAGGGCCGCCCCCGGCAGGCCGCCCGCCGCGACCAGGACACCGCCGAGCGGTGCGCCCAGCAGGGCGGCGGTCTGCCCGCCGGCCTGCCGCAGCGCGAGGGCCCGCGGCAGCTGCGCCGCGCCCACCAGACGGCAGGGCATCGATCCGCTCGCCGGGAGGTAGAACGCGTCGACGGTGCCGATCACGGCAGCCGCCAGGAGCAGCAGCCGGAGCGGCGTGCCCCAGACAGCCGCGGCGGCCGCGAGGGCCAGGGCGGCGACCAGCATCACCGCGTCCCCGGCGAGCATCACCCGGCGGGCACCGAACCGGTCCGCCACCGCGCCGCCCAGCAGGACCAGGACGGTGCGGGGCAGCGTGATCGCGGTCAGCACCAGACCTGCCGCGCCCCCGCCGTGCGCGGAGGCCGCCCAGCCCAGGGCGAGGTACAGCGCGGCGTCGCCGAGCAGACCGGCCTGGGTGCCGACCAGCCAGAGCAGGTACGGGCCCGGGAGCGCGGCCCGGGCGGGAGGGCCGGCGGGCCTGGTGCCGGTGTACGTCGCGGGAGGGCCGGCGGGCCTGGTGCCGGTGTACGTCGCGGGTGGGTCGGCGGGCGTGGTGCCGGTGTCGGTGGCAGTGGCCGCCGACCGTAGAGGCCTCGACCAGGTCGAGGGCAAGGCCGCCGACGGCCCCGCCGCGCCCGCTCCCGCGCCTGCTCCCCTCCCCTCCCGTCCCCTCCCCTTTCCTCCTCGCCTGACTACAGGCGGACGACCGGCTCCTGGAACTCCGTCACCCAGTCCGCCGGCGCGTCCGGACACTCCAGGTACAGCTCCCGCGCGTAGCCCGTGGAGCGGTAGCCGTTCTCGTCGATGAACCGGGCCAGCGTCTGGAAGGCGCCCAGCGCGTCGTCCATCGACCCCCGGTGCACGATGGTCGCCGCCTCCGGGATCTCCGGCAGGTCGACCACCTCGAAGCCGTGCTCCGCAGCGCCGGAGACCGTCGCCCCGACCGGCACCGCCACCCGGATCAGCACCGCGCCGTCCCCCTCCGGGATGTCCTCGTAGCGGGCCACGGACGGCCCGGCCTCCGCCACCCCGGCCTCCGCCAGCCGTCGGCAGAGCTCCTGGAACAGCGGCCCGATCACCGGTCCGATGTCCTCCGGCTCGTAGCCGGCCGCGACGGCGGTCAGCTCCGCCACCCGGACCGACGGCACCCGCTTCACCACGACATCCTGTGCAGGCATGGTTCCCTCGCTCTCGATCGTCCGGAGCCTCGCCTCGACCCGGGCCAGCCGCTGGGCGTCCGCCGCCATCGCGGCGGCCAGTTCGGCCTGCCGCAGCCGCAGCATCCCGCGCAGCTCGGCCGCGTCCACCCGCTCGTCCAGGACGGCCCGCACCTGCTGCAGGGTGAAGCCGAGGTCCTTGAGGGCGATGACGCGGTTGAGCCGGGCGAGCTGGGCGGCCTCGTAGGAGCGGTAGCCGCTGACCGGGTCGACCCGGGCCGGGTGCAGCAGCCCGATCGCGTCGTAGTGGCGCAGCATCCGGACCGACACCCGGCCGTGCTTGGCGAAGTCTCCGATGTTGAACATGATGCCTCCAGTGCAGAGCCTCACACCGTGTCATGGTCAAGCACCGGCGCTCACGGCCGGGTCGGGCGCCCCGACCCGGCCGTCCGTCCGTCCGCGCTTCCGTCCGTCCGCCCGTCAGTCCGTCACGTCGAACCCCCGCCGCTGCCCCAGCTCCCGCAGACTCCGCTGACCGGGGATGCCGTTGGCGTCCGAGCCCGCGTAGCCGAGGCTGCGCTGGAAGGCCGCGTACGCCTGCACCGTCGTACTGCCCAGCGAGCCGTCCACCCAGCGCTGCTCCAGGAACCCCTCGTCGACCAGCGCCTGTTCGACGATCCGGACCTCGCCGCCGTAGGTCTGGTGGCCCTGCTCGGCGCCCGGGTCGGTCCGGGCCGCCGCGACGACGTGGGCCAGCGAGACGCGGCGCGGCGAGGGCAGCCGGCCGAGCAGCCGGCGCAGCGACTGCTCGCCCGGGACGCCGTCCGCGTCACTGCCCGAGTACCCCAGACTGCGCTGGTAGTCCTGGTAGTTGAGGGTGTCGGCGTCCCGCCAGTCCTCGTCCGGACCGGCCGTGTAGTGCGCACCGTGCCCGGCCGCCACCAGCGCCTCGCCCACCTCGCGGACCTGCGGCCCGTGCGCGCCGTAGCCGTACTCCACGCCGTTGATCGTCACCCGCCGGCGGACCGGCGCGGTGTCGGACCGGGGCGGCGGCAACGGACCGCCGCCCGTGGCGGCGGCGATGCCGGGCAGCACGACGTCGTAGAACTGCCGTACCCGGGCGTCCCCGGGGCACGACGTACCGCCGTCCGACCACTCCGGGAAGAGCCGGTGGAAGCCGAAGCCCGGGTCGTTCGCGCTCCGGCAGGCCCGCACCGGGATCCCGTGCCGCCCGTGCAGCCAGACGCCGAGCGCGACGAGGGCGGCGACCTGCGCGTCCGTCCACGGATCGGTGTTCTGGTCGTTGCTGGCCGACTCGACGCTCACCGCCCCCGTGCCGTCCGCCCTGCGGTTCGCCCCCATGTTGGCGTCCGCCCGGGTCTCCGTCCCGATGAACTGGCCCACACTGCCGTCGTATCCGACCCCGAAGTGCGACTCCAGATTGGTCGAGTCCCGCCAGTACTCGTAGATTCGGCGCGGCGCCCACGGCGCCGCGATGCTGTGGAAGATCACCTGCGTCGGCACGATCGCCGGCTGGTCGTCCGACTCGGGCTGAAGCTCCAGCTTCTCAGCGCCGGGGTACCAGGCCATCAGTCTCTCCTCGCCGGGCCCAGGGCAGTCCGCCCCTTACGCCCGACACACGAACCCCTCACCCCCTCACGAGCACACCCCCACCCCAAACCCCCCGTTCAGGTGAATTCCACCCCCGGAAACGCAGAAGGCGGGTGCCGACTCGACGTCGGCACCCGCCCTGAGCAGGTGGTTCTCCAACCAGCGGAGAGCGTGGGATTCGAACCCACGGTGCGGGGTCACCGCACGACAGTTTTCAAGAGCACGCAGGCCGGTGACGGCCTAGCACTAGCTACCTGGCCCCGGGGTACCGGCCAGGCGGTCGGCCAGGCGACTCGTTCCACACATGTTCCACCAACGGCGTGGCCCGGAGCCCCATGTACCTAGTCCGTCTCAGGCTGAAGCAGCCTGACTCTTCCCTGACACCAACGGGGGAACCAGCGGGGAACTGATCCTGATTCAGACATCAGAGCCAGTTCCGCTCTAGTAAACGAGCCTGGATCGTACTCCGTGGCAGGCATCCCAGGACCATTCACATTCGTGGCGATAGCCCGCCTAAACCATTCGATTCCAAATACTCCATCGATCGACTCGTGAAATTCATGAAGGCTGGGAAATGATGACTCGAAAAGAGCACAACTGACCCAGAGGAGGACTTCTGAAATCTCGCTAAAGTCTGACCTTCTGGCAATTTCTTCGGCGGATATTCTAGTATTTCTTTGCGCTATTTCAGACAGCGCCTTCGACAGAGACCTCCCATGAGGCAGAATCCCCTTCAAGGCGCCATCAGCGACCAGTCGAGTCAGCAAGCTTCCGGGCTGCTCACCTGATACAGGCCAGAGTCTGCGCTCAAGCTCCAGAAGAGCCGGGCCGGCAGCGACCTTGTCGAAGGCGATGACGTGGAACAGCCAATTCAAGTTCCCTCTAAATGAAGGGATCTCAATGATTCCAGAATCAATAGCAAAGGAAAGTAGGGCCTTGTCAGATCGACCCGTGATCTCCACAGTTCGCGCCAGAGCAGGAGCTTCAATCGCCCACACTGGGTCAAACATGAGGGTCTCACCACGAAGGTAGAACCTAGCCCATCTCTCCAGTGCCAGGAGAGCCCAGGCGGGCTCTGACAGCAGTCGTCTCAATACATACTGTCGCGGGTCTCGATATAGGTCGAAGAGCGCAGTCGAGGTTTCACGAGTCAGATCGGCAGACTTATCGGCCCAATGGGAGAATAGGGGCGCTATTACCTTCTCGGTCGTAAAGCTTGGAACCGGAGCGGCATTCAGAATTCTCAAACAGAGCGAGAGATGCCTATCTGCATTGACTCTCCCCAGCCCTTGGGCGCGGTACATGAGGCCATCAATTACATCCCGTGCACCATTATCCCACTTCTCGTCGGCCGACTGGTATATCACGTCGGCAAGTACTGAACTCGTGTCCCTTTCGTAAGCCTTAGCAACTTCATCCACGATCTCGTCTATGGAACGAGCCCGTCGAACAATAGCCTCTGCGGCAAAATATTCCATAAATGTTCTGTGCGTAAAGCTGAAGAGCCGCTCACCGCGATCGTCGGTACCCTGGTACGAAAGGAGCCATGCTCTGCCGGCGCAGAAGTCTAGGAAGTTCTGCGCGCGCCGGTTGGCCTCTACTGACTCTACAGATGATGTACTCGTAAAGAACTCGGCTATGATTTTGACAAGCTGAATCTCCTGAACCCCACTCTGAGCTTTCTGGCTCTTGTAGAAGAAGTGGGCCAGATCCTGCATCAGTCGCGTGCCGTGGCTTCGATGATCGGTGGGTTGCTCGATATGGCGCATAGAGTCCCAGCGCTGGAATAGCATCTCGGCACATTCACGGTAGACACCCAAACGGTTTCTTGGAATATGCCCGCGCGCCTTATAGAGGGCGCAGAGGAGAGAAAGCATCAAGGGGTTAACACGCACATCGGGAACTGTCTCAGTCTCCCTGATGAAGGTGTCAACTTCCTCCAAGCCTCGATCTACTGCCAGAAACCACTTCTTGGCATACTCGGCAACCTGCTCTTCCGAGAAGTCATCAAGCTCAAGGACTCGAAATTCTCTGGGCTTGAATGGCGCCTTTTCATATCCGACCCGACGGGCGGTGATCAGGATTGGGGCAATCGGATACCGGCTAGCAAACGACTCAATCGCCTTGACGAAATTTTGCCGAGCCGCAATGTCGATGATCTCATCGATTCCATCGAATATGACGAAGGCGCGACCGGCAGTAATGAGGTCACTCAAGATGTCATGGGATGCGTCCAGTTGAAGCTTATCCCGTAGATTCTTTGCTATCGCCTCAAGGATGAAGGCGCCTTCTTGTCCAGCGGCATCCTTGCAACTTACTATAAGGGCTGCAAAGCACGAGGGCTCTTCATCGATACTAGACTCAGAGAGGCCATGAACCAGGTGCCTGGTCATAGTACTCTTACCGACGCCGGGATTACCAATTACGACACATCGCGGGCGCCCTGTAGGTTTCGCGAGAAAACCATCGCTGAGCACATCATCAGTATTCTGCACTCGCATATTGCGCGATACATATAGCGCGCCATGGTCGAATCGGAAATTGTCAACCGTCTGGAGAGTGTGCATCAGGTTCAGCTCTGAATAGTAATCTCGCGAGAGATCCCTGACATCATGAAGGAGATCTCTCATCCGAGCAAACCGATCGGAATCTCCGAGAATGCTGACGATGTCCCTGAATGCGGCGTTTGCGGGCCTTGATCGCCCGGATATCTTTCGAGAGCTTCCAATGTATGCGGAGATCGCCTCGTAGTCTTCTCTACTCATCAACGCAGAGATTTCCTGCACCGGGAACGCGCTTTGAGCGTACGCGACTACCAGGTTCCAGATTTCGCCAGCCAGGTCTTGCCAATTGAATCCTTGCTCCAGGCAAAATATCTCTGCCTGGGCGCAGAATGCCTCACTGTACTCATCGGCAATGTCGACGAATGACTCTTCATCTCTCAGGCCAAATCTAGTGATTAGCATAAACTGGACGAGCGCAGTCGTTTCAGGCCTCTCAACGAAGGCGCTGATTTGCTGAACCTGATCTTGAGTCAGAATCGTGAGGGTTTCACCAGTGGCGCCCTTTAGTTCGAGTCCGCCACTCTGGTCTATCTCCTCAGACCAGACGGGGCGAATCTCCCGCACGCCCTTCGAAGATCTCTGGACGGCAGCAGCGGCCACCCGGCCAACTGCTCCGACGACGCTCGCAGTCGCAATTTCCAATGCGCACCACCCGAATTGTCATGTTCACTGGTGGCTGTGGTGGTGACCCCGGCGGGCATGGCCACTCTCCAAGCTTGAGCCTAGACTGCACCACCGCGCAACGTCCCCGCACACACTTTGGGTAACAAGGTGGCGTCAGCTCTGGCTGTCCATCGCGTCGGCGATGAGCTGCATCGAGTCGACCACCACGATCGCTCCTGCCGTGGCCAGCCTGACCGCCTTTCCAGGCTTGTTGGCATACCCGATCGTCGGCACGCCTGCAGCATCCCCAGCCTCCACATCCCGGGCGGCGTCTCCAATGAACACGCAGTCCGTCGGCTTGGCACCCACAGCCTCCATGGCCTCCTTCAGAAGCTGCGGGTTCGGCTTCATGGATGACGGGTCCCCGGGAGTGCGCCCAAAGACCCCGGTCACGTGGCCTCTCAACCCGTGGGCCGAAAGATACGTCTCGATCGCCACGCCCGCGTTGTTGCTCACCACCGAGACGGAGCGGCCAGAACGCATGCAGGCCAGCAGAACCGATTCGCCACCAGGGCTCGGCTTGCCGATCTGAACAGCCTCCACCTCCAACGTCGCCAGTGCCGCGTCAACGCTTACGGTGAGGTCTGGACGGGCCTCTGAGATCAGGCGAAGCAGCGCAAGCGGGTCCGTCTCGGTCGCGGCTCCGGCCGGCGCCTGCTCACCTAGGCCCACGCGGAGTCTGTGCGCTACCTCCGGGGCGGGCAGGCCAGCAAAAACCGAGCACACCGGGCCGTCGAAGTCGAGAAGGACGTGTTTCACTGGCCGGAGCACCTCAGCGAGCAACTGCCGGGCGGCGTTCATGGCTGACGCTCGTAGGCGATGGTGGCCCACACGCTGTCGAACCACCTCTGGGCCTGCTGGACGTACTGCGAGCCGAGCGATGCGTCATCCGGGCCGGCGGCGTGGTGGAACAGCGTCGTGTCTTTGCCAGTCACGTCGTAGAAGGTGCGCGCCGTGCCATCAATCGGCACCGTGCGCTCGCGCAAGGGATAGAAGCCGAAGAACGCCTCTGCCCGGTTCAAGATGTAGAGCTTGAACAGGCTGGACGCTCGATGCACCTTCACCTCGACGGTGGCCGACTGGACGAGTCCCAGCTCGGCCAGCATCTCCACAGAGTGCGCGATGCCGCCGGCGTTGGTGAGCGCGATGTTCCGGGCGCGCTCGCGGAGTGCCTCCTCGTCCTTGAGGCCATCGACCAGCACAGGCACTGCCATGGGCTCCGTGGTGTCCGGCAGCAACAGCCGCACGGCGATGGACTCCGGGGTGAGCCGGCCGGAGCGGACCTTGTCGAGCGGCTCCTGCAGTGCGTTGTGCAGGGTCTCGCTGGAGAAGCCGGCGAAGTCGAGGGTCACCTGCTTCTGCTCGAACGCCGTCTCCAGGTGCGGCCGCAGGCCGACCGGGCGGGACGTGCGCTCTCGGACGAAGGACCCGCTCCCCTGCCGCGTCACGATCAGGCCCTCGGTGCGGAGCAGGTCGAGGGCCTTGTCGACCGTCCCCCGCGCCACGCCGAAGAACTTGGCCAGCTCAGGGCCGGACGGGAGCTTGTCGCCCGTCTCGTAGCCGGGCTTCTTGGTGAGGATCGAGGCCCGCAGATAGCTGCCGACCTGCTGATACGGGGGACGCGAGTCGTCCGGGTCTAGGGCCATGCGCTAATGCTAGGGCAGCCACCCAACACAGGCGAGAAACCCAACTCTCTTGACCTGCCTAAGCAGGTTCTCTATGTTGTGAGTGTCGCACCGAGTGAGACAGGGGTGACACAGAGGGGCCTTCTTTGGGCTGCTCTGACCTGCACGAATGCGCCCGTAGATGGCCGGCCTCCCGCCGTGCCCAGGGCGAAGGGGCCCGGGACAGATCGGGCCGAGGCATCCCGGCGCCTTGTCAGATCGGAGACCTAGATCAAAAGGCCGCGCCCGCCTGCAAGGGCGCAGACCTGCTGGCTGTCCTGGGCAACTGGGGCGGCCAGTGCTGTTGATCGCACGTTGGCCGGGCCTGTGAGAACGGGGCCGCCGCGCCTTCCTTGGCCGGAGCGCGGCAGCCCCTCACGGGCCCACACCCCAGAGAAGAGGTAGGCCCATGAGGCTGATTATCGCGGGCCAGACGGCCGCGGACGAGGACGAGTTCGCCGAGTTGGCGCTCGGCGTGGAGGAGCAGCTGTTCGCCGGGGTCGCCGGCGAGGACGAGATCGAGCGCGCGGCCCGGCTGGACGCGGCGCACGCGATGCTGGCGGACCTGCGCCGGGAGGACCCGGAGCTGGCCGCCTTCGCCGAGCGCCTCCTGCGGTCGGCGCCGGTTCCGTTGCGGCGCCCGGCCGTCATCCGCCGCACCGCGAGCACCTACCGGGCGGCGGCGTGAACGAGAACATGTTCACCGCTTTCACGGTCACCATGAGCGCGCTCACCGGCCGCTCACCGTGGACGGATCGGGGGCCGCGATGAAGGCGGCGATGAGTCCCGCTCAGGTCCGTTCGGCCGAGCGGGCGTTGAGTGTCGGGACGTGGGCGATCACGTTCGGCGCGGTCCTCTACAGCGTGCTCACGGTGACCCCGCTCATGGCCGGCCACACCCCGAAGGGCTGGGAGTGGACAGCGCCGATCCTGCCGCTCGTCGTCGACGCGGCGGTGGTGATCGTGGTGCGCATGGACGCCACGCTCGCCCGCCTGAACGGCGACGGCGGGCGCTGGCCGGTGGTCCTGCGCTGGATGACCGGCCTCATGACAGTGCTGCTCAACGTGGGTCTGTCCGCCCTGGACCGGGATCCGGTCGGGGTGGCGGTCCACGCGGTGGCGCCGCTGCTGCTGATCGTCACGGCCGAGACGTCCCTCGCCTACCGGCGGGCGATCGGCGCCGCGCTGGCCGCCCATGAGGCCGCTGAGCGGGCCGAGCGCGAACAGCGCGAACAGCGGACCGAGGCCCGGCGGCAGGAGGAGCGGGCCGACCGCATCGAGCGCTTCGAAGCCGCCGAGCGAGGCGAGCGCGAGCGCCGTGAGCACGAAGCCCGGCTCGCCCGTGAGCAGCGTGAGCACGACGCGAGCATGGCCCGCGACCAACGCGAGGAGACCGCCCGCCGCGAGACCGCGGCACGCGAGGAGCAGACACGGCAGGAGGCCGCCGAGCGGGCCGACCGCGAGCGCCGTGAGCGCGAGGCGAGCGAGCGTGAGCGCCGTGAGCACGCCGCCCGGGCCGACCGTGAACGCCGTGAGCGGGAAGCCGCCGAGCGCACCCGCGCCGAGCTGCTGTCCGGCGGCCCAGCCGCCGAGCGGCTGCCGGAGGAGCGGGCCCGTGAGGTGGTCAAGGCCGCCGTCGAAGCCGGGCTGCCGCAGCGCCAGGCGGTGGAGCTGACCGGCTGGTCCGTCGGCTGGATCGCCGCCCGCTACAAGGAACACCCCGCCGTCCGGCCCGCCCTGCACGCCGTCCCCACCACGACCGCTGAGGAGCAGGCATCGTGAACAAGTCCGTGTCCGACCCGCAGTTCATCACCTACATGGCCGCCTTCCGGGCCGCCACGGAGCACACCGCCACCTGCGAGCCGTGCCAGGACGGGCAGCCGTGCCCGACTGGCGACCCGATCCACCGCGCCTTCCTCACCGAGAAGGCCGTTTGGGAGGGCGAGCAGAAGTGAAGGCGATCACTTCCCTGCCGCTGGTCGGGACCGTCCGCCGTGACGGCATCGCCTACCGCGTCGCCGACCCCGTGCCGCTGGACGTGGTCAGCGGCCTGATCCGCGAGCCGTGGTGCTCGCGCCTGGTCGTCACTGACGCCAGGAGCGGCGGCGCCTGCCCCGGCGAGTTCACCGCGATGTGCGTGGTCGACGGCGAGCCGTTCGTCCTCGTCGGCCGCATCAGGCAGCGCTGATGTTCGGCCGCGACCCGAAGCCGCCCAAGTCCGGCCAGCAGCGCCGAGCGAAGGCCGTCCGCGAGGCGGACCGCGCCGGGCAGCGCCAGATCGACTCCTACCGCACTAGCCGGTCGACCACTGCCTGGCACCGCGCCGAGTCCCCCCGCGCCTGGTGGCGCTCCTCCTGACCCGCTCCCCGATGCGCGCCCCGCACCCCCCTCGGTGTGCGGGGCGCGCATCCTCTCCGACCTGGGAGTTTCCGTGGGCTACTTGCTGAGCCTGTTTCTCATCCTCCTCGACGCCGCGATCGCTGGCGTCGCCGTCCGCGAGCTGATCCGCCGGGGGTCGAACCGATGACCACCCCGCACAACGGCGACTGGGACGACGACCTGGCCGACATCCTGCAGAGGCTCGTCACCCTCGCCCCTCATACCTCCGCCCCGTCGGCACCGCCCGTTCCGCCGATGCCGTCGACGCCGCCGCCGGTTCCGCCCCAGGCTCCGCCCGCCGCGGCCGGCACCGGGCCGGTGGTCGACGAGTGGTGGCGCAAGTCGGGCCCCGTCGTGCACACCCCGGTCCCGCTCGGCGGCGACCAGCCCGCCGGACGGCCCTCCTTCGAGGACGCCGCGCAGGCGTTCTGGGCCCCGGTCGGCCGGATCCTGTCCGAGCAGGTCCCGACGATCGCCTCGCAGGTCGGGCAGCAGGTCAACTTGCTCCTGACCGAGACCGAGGCCCAGCGCGCGGCCCGCGAGCAGGTCCAGTACGAGACCCTGATCGCCGAGCAGCGCGCCGAGCGCGACGCCCTCTTCGCCGCCGCTGGCGAGAGCGCCGAGCAGCGGGCCGAGCGCCACCGCGTCGAGCAGCTGCTCGCGCCCGGCCGGCACCGTGACGACCTCGTCGGCATGGTCGACCTGCTCGCCGAGCGGATCACCGAGACCCCCGACGAGCGGACCGCCCGCCGTCAGGCCGAACACGAGCTGGACCGGCAGCGGGCCCGCGCCCGGGAGGACGCCGCCCGGGCCGCCGCCGGGGAGACCCCCGAGCAGCGCACCCGCCGCCACCGTCAGCAGCGGCTCGCCGACCAGCGCGAGGCCCGCACCCGGGCCCGCCGCCAGCGCCGCCGCGCCGCCCGCACCGCCGGCCCGTCCGACCGCACCCGCCGCTTCCGCCGCTGGTGCGTGCTCACCGCGATCAGCGCGACCGGCGGCTACACGACCGGTCTGGTGTCGCTGATCGCCCCGGGCGGGCCCTTCGTCGGCCTGCTGGTCGCCGCCTTCGGCTGGGCCCTGGACCTTCAGGTCCGCGACCGGGGCCGCCAGCGCGTCTCCGAGGTCCGCGGCCCCTGGCCGCTGGTGACCCTCGTCGCCCTGCGCGTGCCCGTCGCCTCCGGGCTGGCCGTGGCCGCCGGCATCGACCGCGTCTTCGCCGCCCTCCCCCTCCACTGAGCAAGGAGACACACCATGAGCAGCCTCATCGCACTCGGCACGGGCGGCGCCGCCACCGTCACCACGATGTACCTGTACGTCGGCGTGCGCGGCAAGAACAAGATCAACGTCGCGGACGAGCACGTCCCCTACTGGGCGTTCGGGATCGGTCTGCTGTCGGCCAACGCGGGCACCGCGTTCCAGCAGCTGGCGGGCATCGGCCAGCAGCTGAGCAGCTCTTTCCAGGGGAACGCCGCCCTGGGGGAGTGGCAGACCGGCGCCACCGCGGCCGTCCTGACGATCGCCGTGTTCGGGCTCAAGCCGAAGCCGTGGAAGGACGCGCTGTGCGGTGCCGTCGCCCCGTCCCTGTTCGCCGCCGCCGGCGGACTCTGGGCCCTCCCGGCCAGCATCCTCAGCGGCCTGATCACCTCGTTCATCGGCTGACCGCCATGACCGAGAGGATCTTCCCCACCGAGAAGCTGAGCGCCACCCTGCTCTACCCGGTCACCGGCCTCGCCGCAGGCACGCCTGTCCTCGTCCGCAAGCTGACGGCCCCCCAGCGCGAGCGCCGGGCCGAGGCCGCCGCACTCAAGGCCAAGCGCGACGAGATCACCGCTCAGGCCGCCGAAGCCGCCGAGGCCGCCTTCACCCGCAAGCTCCTCTCGGAGGCGGACCCGGTCAAGCGCGCCGCGATGCTCCAGGCCCGGGAGGTCGCGCAGGTAACGGCGCGCCAAGTCGAGCTGGAGCAGGCCAAGGCCGCCCGCAAGGAGACCCGCAGCAAGCTCGGCGATGCCGCCGGCGCGGCGGCCCTGCTGCTGATCGTCGGCGGACCGCTGGTCTGGTCCCTCGCCCGCCCCTGGATCCAGCCCGGGATCGGCGTTCTCCTCGGGGTCTGGTGGATCGCCGCCCTGATCCACGCTCCCGCCCGCAGTGAGGCCGTCGCGGCCGAGGGCCAGGAGGACCAGGAGCAGCCGGTGCCCGTGGTCGAGGAGGAGCCCGCCGAGGAGGACCTCATCGAGGCTCCCCGGGCGACCGTCCCGACCCCCGTCGAGGCCCACTCCCTGACCGCCTCCCTGACGGCCTCCGGCAGCTCCGTTCTGCTGACCCGGCTGGCCGCCGATCTGGGCGCCGCCCACCCCTCCTGGACGGGCTCCACCAAGGCCGTCCGCGCGCTCCTCTCGCAGGCCCGCGTCCCGGTCCGCGAGGGGGTCCGCACCCCGGACGGCAACGGGCCCGGCGTCCACCACCAGGACGTGCCCCCGCTCCCCTCCCCTCCCGAGATCCCCGTTGTTGCCAACGTTGGCCCAGGTCAGAGTGCCAACACCAACGCCAACAGCGCCCGGGAGTGGTTCACCCGAGAGGGGTTCGTCATGCAGACCGACCCCGACAACCCGGCGCGGACGATCATCGTCGGCCGCACCACCGCCGCCTGAACCACCGGCCTGGTCCAGCAGCGCGGCGCCCGCGCCGAGCGGGAGGCCGACCGGGCCGGCACCGCCTGAAAGAGACCCGAATGACCACCAAGCACAACGACCCGTACGACACCTGGGACGACTGCAGCGACATCGACGGGCCGACCCGCTCCGAGGAGAAGGCGTTCGAGATCGCCCTCGACGTCGCCGACGAACAGCGCCGAGCCGAGGAGGAGCGGGCCGCCGGCCCGCAGCCCGGGGTCACACCGAGACGTGCGAGGGCTGCCACGGCACCGGAGGCGGCTACGAGGACGAGGTCTGGGACGACGACGCCTACGACCTCGTCACCGTCGACCACGACCGCTGCCCCGAGTGCGGCGGCTGTGGCTTCTACGACTGCGACGGCACCTGCGAGACCGACCAGGACTGACCCGGCCCGCCCGGCCGGCCGTGCCGTCCGCACCCCCGCCGCACCCGACGGCCCGGGGGCGCGGGCGGCGCGGGGACCGGACAGACCGGATCCGAACCTCCCTGAAGGGAAAAGCACATGGCCGACCCTCACGCCCTGTACTTCCAGGACGTCCTGACCGCGCTCGGCGCCAACGCCGACCGCACCGAGTCGTTCGCCCAGTACTGCAACGACGACGGCAAGCAGATGCGCGCCGAGATCTTCATCCAGCTCGACAACGACCGCGCCAAGGCCGCCGGCCACCCGCACGGCCTGGGCTTGTTCTGGAACCAGGTCACCGGCTGGCTGTGGATGCGCGGCACCAGCGACGGCCGTCTCTCCAACGAACAGCCCCTGGTCCTCGCCCTGATCGCCACCCCCGCCAGCATCGCCGCCGCCGTCCACGCCCTCCTGACCGATCGGGCCACCGAGCTTCCCCTGCACGGCGAGGACGCCTCGGCGACCGCCTACCCGGCGGTGGAGGACCTGGCTGCCGCGGCCCGGTCCACCGAGGACGACGACCAGGTCCCGCTCGACATCTGACCTCCCACAACCGTTGGGCGGTCCGCGCCCGACGTCTTCCGTGGCTCGGGCCGCCCTGCTCCGCACGAAAGGAGCTTCGTTGAGCACCGAGCCCGCGCACCCGAACGTGATCCCGTTCCGGCCCGAGCCTGCCGAGGTCAAGGCCGCCGAACAGGCCGTCATCGGCGCCGCCCTGCTCGACCCCGTCCAGATCCCCGCGCTCGCCGCCCAGCTCGGCGACCCCGGCGCGTTCTACCACCCCGCGCACGAGACGATCTGGCGCACCATCACCCGTATGGCCGACGGCGGCCGGCCGGTGGATCCGCTGCTGCTGACCGGTGTCCTGCGCGCCCAGGGCGACCTGGCACGGGTCGGCGGGCCCGGCTACCTGCACACCTGCGTCGAGGCCACGCCCACGGCGGCGAACGGCGACTACTACGCGGAGATCGTGCGCGTGGCCGCCGAGCGCCGCCGCATCAACACCGCCACCAGCCGACTCGCCCACCTCGCCGGCGACGACCAGGCCGACCTGGACGACGTGCGCACGGCCGCGCTGGCCGCGCTCGCGGACCTCGCCTCCGGTGAGTCCTGGCTCGACCCGGTCCCGCTCGGCTCCCACGGCGCCCTGCCGACCTTCCCCGTCCACGCCCTCCCGGGGTGGGTCGGCGCGTACGTGGAGGCGGTGGCGGAGTTCACCCAGACGCCGCCCGACATGGCCGCCACCATGGCTCTCGCCGCGCTGTCGACGGCCGCCGGCGGGCGGGTGGGGGTGGAGATCCGGCCCGGCTGGCGCGAGCAGTCGAACCTCTACCTGGTGTGCGCGATGCCGCCGGCCAGCCGAAAGTCCGACGTGTTCGCGTTCATGACCGGCCCGGTCTACCGGGTCGAGGACGAGCTGAAGGCCGAGGCCCGGGCTCGGATCATCGAGGCCGAGACCGCCAAGGAGACCGCGCTGGCCGAGGTCGAGGCTCTCATGGCCAAGGCCCGCAAGAACCCCGACCTCGACCGCGCGCACCTGGTCGCCGAGATCTCCGCCGCCCGGATGCTCGCCGACGACATCACTGTCCCGCCCACCCCCCGGCTGACCCTGTCCGGGGATATCACCCCGGAGGCCGTCAACGGCCAGCTCGCCGTGCACCGCTGCCTGGCCGCGCTCTCCCCCGAGGGCGACCTGTTCGACAGCATCGCCGGCCGCTACAGCAGCAAGCCCAACCTGGGGGTCTTCCTCCAGGCCCACAAGGGCGAACGCCTCCAGGCCGACCGCACTACCCGCGAGCAGCCCACCGTCGACAAGCCCGCGCTCACCATCGGCGTCACCCCCCAGCCCGCCGTCCTCCAGGAACTCGGCGCCGCCCCCGGCGCCCGCGACCGCGGCCTACTCGCCCGCTTCCTCTACTCCCTGCCGCCCTCCAACCTCGGATACCGCAAGATCCGCACCGCACCCATCCCCGCGCCGGTCGCCACCACCTACGACGTCCGCCTCACCGCGCTGCTGCACACCCTGACCGCCCTGGACGAGCCGGTCACCGTAACGATGACCGAGGCCGCCGACCTCGCCGTCGAGAAGCTCCAGGAGAAGTTCGAGGTCCAGCTCCGCCCGGACGAGCCGCTCGCCCACATCAAGGACTGGGCCGGAAAGCTGGTCGGCCACATCGCCCGCATCGCCGTCCTGCTCCACCTCGCCGACCATGTCGCCGGTGACTGGCGCGCGCCCGTCGAGCCGGCCACCGTCGACCGCGCCGCCGAGATCGCCGAGTACTACACCGCCCACACCCTCGCCGTGTTCGACCTCATCGCCGCCGACCCCGCCACCGAGGACGCCCACGCGCTCCTCCAGTGGCTCCAGCGGCCGAAGAAGGACGGCACCCACCGCACCCACATCAAGGCCCACGACGCCGTCGCCAGCAGCCGCCGCTTCAAGAAGGTCGCCGACGTCGAACCCGCCCTGAACCTGCTCGAACAGCACGGCTGGCTCCGCACCGACCAGCCCTCTTCCGGCGGCCAGCGTGGTCGGCCGCCGGCGACTACCTACCGTGTCCACCCGACACTGAGCAGCCCCACGGACGGGGTCGAGGCCCGGTAGCCGTCAGGGGTGTCAGGACAAAGCTCTGACCAGCCGAGACATCGCCGGACTTCCTGTCAGGGACCGTCAGGGGTGTCCGGGGAAAGTCGAGTTCCCCTGATACCCCTCCCTGACAATCCCTGACGCCCTGCCAGGCCCGAGACGCGCAGGTCAGCAAGTTGCCCTGACATCCCTGACGTTCTCGCCCTTCCGTCTCCGCCCACGGGAGGGCAACGCACCGCTCCGCAACCACCATCAGTGACTGCCATTGGAGGCGCCACCATGGCCACGCAGGACCAGAAGCTGAAGCTCGCCGCCGTTCTCGAAGAGCTCGACATGTCCCGCTCCGCCTTCTACCGGATGGTCGCCCGGGGGACGGGACCGCGCCTCCTGAAGCTCCCCAACGGCCAGCTTCGCGTCCGCCGGAGCGCCCTCGACGCCTGGTGGGCCGCGCAGGAGCAGGACGCCGCCGCCTGACGCTCGCCCCCGTTCGCCAATCTCTCGCAGCCCCGGCCAACCGGCCGGGGCTGCTTCCTCTTCTGGAGCCTGCATGCTCACCTACGACGTCCAGATCCACGCCATCCGCGACCTCGGACGCGGCCGGCGTCCGCATCAACTCCGTTGGCGCGTCGGGAAGAACGCGCACTCCGCCACGTTCACCACCTTCCCGCTCGCCGACGGCCGGCGGGCCGAGCTGCTGAGCGCGATGCGCAAGGGCGAGCAGTTCGAGACCGAGACCGGCCTGCCCGCTTCCGAGTTCCGGAAGTTGAACCAGGTGACGTGGTTTGCCCACGCCAAGCAGTACGCCGAGGCGAAGTGGCTGCGGTCGTCCGCGAAGAACCGCGCCACCCGTGCCGATGCCCTGGCCACCCTCACCGAGGCGCTGGTGACGGACAACCGGGGCAGGCCGGACCGGAGGCTTCTTCGCCGCGCCCTCTCCTGCTGGGCGTTCAACTTCTCCGAGCACCTGCCCGAACCGCCGGAGGAGATCAGCTCCGCCCTGGCCTGGGTCACCAAGAAGTCCATCCCTCTGGACCAGTTGGAGGACTCCGAGAACGTCCGCCTCGGTCTGGAGGCGATCGCCCGCCTGCTGGACGGGAGCGTCGCGGCGGACACCACGCTCACCCGGAAGCGGATGGTGTTCAACAACGCCCTGCGGTACGCGGTGGAGCGCCGGCGGTTGCCCACCAACCCGCTCCAGTTCGTCGACTGGACGCCACCGGCCACGAGCGACGAGATCGACTTCCGGTGGGTGCCGAGCCCGCAGCAGGGCCGGGCGCTACTGGAGGCCGCTGAGCAGGTCTCGGTTCGAGGGCGACACCTGCGCGCCTTCTACGGGTGCGTCCTGTACGCCGCCACGCGGCCGGCCGAGGCGACGAACCTGCGTCTCGTCGACTGCACCCTGCCGGAGACCGGATGGGGCGAGCTGGTGCTCGGCAGCAGCTCGCCCCGGGTCGGGTCCCGGTGGACCAACGACGGCCAGTCCCACGAGGAGCGGGGCCTGAAGCGGCGGGCCCGGAACGCCACCCGGGAGGTTCCGATCCCGCCCGTGCTGGTCGAGTTGCTCCGCGAGCACGTCGACACGTTCGGGGTGGCGCCGGACGGCCGGCTGTTCCGGGCCGCGCAGGGCGGGCGGCTGCTGACCAAGGAGACCGCGGCCGTCTGGAAGCGGGCCCGGGCGGTCGCCCTCACGCCGAAGGAGGTGAAGACCAAGCTCGCCGAGGTGCCGTACTCGTGCCGTCACACCGCCGTCTCCGGGTGGCTGGCGGCCGGCGTGGACCAGACCGAGGTGGCCCGGCGGGCGGGGCACAGCGTGGCCGTCCTGCTCCGATTCTACGCGAAGATCATCAACGGCCGTCAGGAGCGCGCGAATACCCTGATCGAGCGGTTCCTCGACGGCGAGGAGCCGGCCGCGTAGGGCCCCGATCCGTTCCACCGGTGTTCCACACAGGGTGGTCCGGAGGGGCATCCGGGTGGGACACCCCGGGACAGAATCGAAGAGAGCGGGTATCGGCATGTAGCCGATACCCGCTCTGATCAGGGCGTTCTCCTACCAGCGGAGAGCGTGGGATTCGAACCCACGGTGCGGGGTCACCGCACGACAGTTTTCAAGACTGTTCCCTTAGGCCGCTCGGGCAGCTCTCCAGGCGGAGGTCAGCCTAACGGGTCCGGCGGGGTTCGGTGCACCGGTTTCGGGGTGGGGGTCAGTCGCCCACGCGCTCGGCGAGGGTGACCTTGGTGGTGCTGGTCTGGCCGTTGCGGGTGTACTCGACGTCGACGGTCTCGCCGGGCTTGTGCGTCCAGATCTTGCTGACCAGGGCCGGGCCGTTCTCGATCGGGCTGCCGCCGAGCTTGGTGATGACGTCGCCGGGCTTGAGGCCGGCCTTGTCGGCGGCGCCGCCGGGGGTGACGGCCGGGGTGCCCTGGATGTCGCGGGTCTGGATCTGCGCGCCGTCGCCCTTGTAGTCGTCGTTGCGCAGGACGTCCAGCTTGGCGTAGACCGGCTTGCCGGTCTTGATCAGCGTCTCGGCGACCCACTTGGCCTGGTTGATCGGGATGGCGAAGCCCAGGCCGATGCTGCCGGCCCGGCCGTTGGCCGAGGCGTTGGACTGGATCGCCGAGTTGATGCCCATCACCGCGCCCCCGGCGTCCAGCAGCGGGCCGCCGGAGTTGCCGGGGTTGATGGAGGCGTCGGTCTGCAGCGCGTTCATGTACGAGGACTGCGCGCCGGTCTCGTCGCCGGAGGCGACCGGGCGGTCCTTGGCGCTGATGATGCCGGTGGTGACGGTGGACTCCAGGCCGTACGGCGCGCCGATGGCGATCGTGGAGTCACCGACGTTGACCTTGTCGGAGTCGGCCAGCGGAAGCGGCGTCAGCTTGTCCTTGGGCGGGTTGTCGAGCTTCACCACGGCGACGTCGTAGCCCTCGGCGCGGCCGAGCACCGAGGCGCTGTAGGAGGTGCCGTCGGCGAACTTGACGGTCAGTTTGCCGCCGTTGGAGGCGGGCGCGACGACGTGGTTGTTGGTGAGGATGTGGCCCTCGGTGTCGAAGACGAAACCGGTACCGGTGCCGGACTCGCCGTTGCCCTGCGCCTTGATGGTGACGACGCTGGGCAGCGCCTTCTGCGCGATGCCGGCCACCGAGCCGGGGGCGGGCTCGTTCTTCTGGGTGCTGGCCTGGACGGTGGTGCTCCGGTGGTCGTCCGCGGCGCTGATGCCGTTGTCGTTGCGGTCCGCGACGGCGACGCCGAGCGCCCCGCCCGCCACACCGGCGACCAGGGCGACGGCGGCGATCAGCGCGATCAGGCCGCCGCGCTTCTTGCGCGGGCCGCCGGGCCCGGGGGTGCCGGGGTACTCGGCCGGGTAGCCGAGCGGTCCACCGGGGTAGCCCGGGCCGCCGGGGGCGGCGGGGCCACCGGGCGGGGCCTCGTGGCCGCCCCAGCCGCCGAGCGGCTGGCCGGCGCCGAAGGGGTGGTGCGGCGCCGGCGCGGCCGGAGCGCCGTACGGGTCGTGGGACGCCGCCGCGACCGGGGCGCCCGGTGTGGCGTACGGGTTGGTGACCGGCGCGGCCACCGGGGCGGCCGGCGCGGCCGGGGCCGGCGGCAGGACGGGCGGAGGCGCGTCGATGTACCCGGCCTCGGCGGCCGGAGCCGCCACCGGCTCGGCGGGCACGGCGGGCGCCGGGTCCGGGGCGCCGACCTTGCTGAACGCCAGCGTCGGCGTGAACCCGCCGGACGGGGGCGCGGCCGGAGCGGCGGGCGCTCCGGCGACGGTGTCCGTCACGGTCCGGTCCGCCTCGGGCGCCGCCTGGACGGGACCGGGCGCCACCTGCGCCCGACCGTCAGGAGCGGGACCCACTACCCCCTGGCCGTCGGAGGGCTGCTCCCCCTGTGGCCCGGTGGACCCAACCTCGCGCTCGGTGCTCACGGACGACCTCCATAGCTGACAGGACCAACAACCATAGTTTTTCGCACACTCGATTCGATTGCCGTAAGGACCCCTCTGAAGAAGTCATAAGAATCCTTAGCCCGGCCCGACAACGGCCCCCACGCAGGCCCCCGCGACGGCCCCCCGGGACCCGTGCGAGGCCGCCCCGCGGCGTCCCGCGATGCGGACCGCCGGACGCCTGGCCTTGGCGTTCACCCCCGGGCCGGTTAGCCTGTCGCTCCAAACTGACACGCGGGAGCTTGGACCCACCAGGCTGAGAGTGCGCCGGTCGACCGTACGCCACGAGCTCCGTGGACGGACCGTCGAGGGGGCGCAGACCGCCGGAACCTGTCCGGGTAATGCCGGCGTAGGGAGTATCGGCCATGCCGCCTGCTTCGCCATCCTCTTCTTCGGGCGCGCCCGCGTCCAAGGGTTTCCCCGAATCGTCCGCGACCGATCCCTGCGACGCCACCGGCGGGGCGGCCGGTTCCACCGGAGCGGGCACCGCCGTCCTGGACCGTCCGGACCGTCCGGACCGGGTCGAGGCCCCGTTCGTCCTCGACACCGAGCCGCCGCGCACGCTCCGCTTCCGGGACCACTTCGCGCTCTGGATGAACCTCGGCGTCAGCCTGATCGGCTTCACCACCGCCGCCACCGTGCTCGGCGCACCCGGCAGCGAGCTGTCGCTGGCCGCCGCGGTCACCGCGATCGTGGTCGGCACCGTGGTCGGCACCGCGATGCTCGGCGTGGCCGCGCTGATCGGGGCCCGGACCGGCGCGCCGGCGATGGCCAACCTGCGCGGACTGTTCGGGACGAAGCTCTCCTACGTGCCGACGGTGCTGAACATCGTCCAGTGCATCGGCTGGGGGGTGTACGAGCTGCTGGTCATCGCGATGGGCGCGCAGACGGTGGCGCACACCGACGGCTACCGCTGGCTCTTCGTCGTCCTGGCGGGCGCGGTGACCACCGCGCTGACCATCTGGCCGCTCGGCGCGATCGCGGTGCTGCGCCGCTTCGTCGCCGCGGCGGTCGCGGTGGCGATGGTCTACTTCACCGTCCAGCTGGGCCGGGGCGGCGTGTCCGACCCGGGCGCGGGCAACTGGCACGGCTTCCTCCGGGCCACCGACGCGATGATCGCGGTGTCGATCTCCTTCGTCCCGCTGGCCGCCGACTACACCCGGCACTCCCGCACCGCCCGCTCCGCGTTCTGGGGCAGCTTCTCCGGCTACACCGTAGCCCAGGTCTGGTGCTACGTGCTCGGCCTGTTCGCGCTGCTGCAGGCCGACGGCGACGCCTCCCGGATCTTCGACTCGTTCCTGGGCGTCTGGGCCGGCTGGTTCTTCCTGCTGGTGCTGGTGCTGCGCGAGACCGACCAGTCCTTCGCCAACGTGTACTCGACCGCGATGTCGGTCCACAACCTGCTGCCGAAGGTGGACCGCCGGGTGCTGACCGGCGCGACCGGCCTGCTGATCACCGTGCTGGCGCTGCAGATCACCGAGTTCACCGACTCCTACTACGCCTTCCTCGGTCTGATCGGCTCGGTGTTCGTGCCGATGTTCGCGGTGCTGGCGGTCGACTACTTCCTCGGCGCCGGCCGGCGCGGCTGGAACCTCGCCGCCGACGCCCCGTCCCGCTGGCTGATGCTGCTGCCCTGGGCGCTCGGCTTCGCCGTCTACCAGCTGATCGCGCCGACCGCGATCGCCGGCTGGTGGACGGACTTCTGGAGCTCCGTGCAGGAGGCCCTGCACTTCACGCCCCAGGAGTGGACCTCGGCGTCCCTGTTCGGCTTCCTGGTGCCGGCCCTGGTCACCTGGGCGCTCACCCCGCTCACCCGCCGGACCCCTGCCGCCTGACGCCCGCGGGCCCGGCCGGGCCCGCGACCGCCCGCCGGGAAGGGCGGACGACGAGGCGCGCGGGCGAAGACGGCCCCGCAGGTTGGGGCCGTCTTCGCCCGGGTGTCACTTCCGCCGCCTATCGTGGACGGCGTGACCAGCCCTGACCTCTCCCCGGCGGCGGCGCGCACCGCGCGGCCCGTCCAGGTGATCGCCCACCGCGGTTCCTCGCACGCCCTGCCCGAGCACACGCTCGCGGCCTACCGCCGGGCGCTCGACGAGGGCGCGGACGCGGTCGAGTGCGACGTCCGGGTGACGACCGACGGGCATCTGGTCTGCGTGCACGACCGCCGGATCGGCCGGGTCTCGGACGGCCGCGGCACGGTCTCCTCGATGACGCTGGCCGAGCTGGAGGCGCACGACTTCGGCGCCTGGAAGACGGGGGAGCCGAGCGCGGACCCGGACCTGCGCGGCGTCCTGCGGCTGGAGAGCCTGCTGGAGCTGGTCACCGACTGCGGGCGCCCGGTGGACCTGGCGATCGAGACCAAGCACCCGGTCCGTTTCCGGGGCCGGGTGGAGTCCGAGCTGCTGCGGATGCTCGACCGGTTCAAGATCGGCGGGGCGCCGGAGGGCGACCGCCCGCAGGCCCGGATCATGAGCTTCTCCTCGCTGGCGCTGACCAGGGTGGCCGCCGCCGCGCCGGAGTACCCGCGGGTCTTCCTGTTCGAGCGGACGCTGCCCCTGCAGGGCCGGCTGCGCCCGGGCGCCTCGCTGCCCGGCGGGGCCCGGATCGCCGGCCCGGGCATCGACCTGGTGCGGGCCCGGCCCCGGCTGGTGACCCGGCTGCGGGAGCTCGGCCACCAGGTGCACGTCTGGACCGTGGACGAGCCGGCCGACGTCGAGCTCTGCCTGGAGCTCGGGGTCTCGGGGATCATCACCAACCGCCCGGCGGAGGTCCTGGCCCAGCTCGGCCGCTGAACCGGTCCGCCGCGGAACGCCGTCCCTCGCGCCCCACGGGTTTCTCCGGTTATTTCCGGCTCCCGAGACCCGGTGGCCACGCACCCCGCTCCGGAATCACCCGGCACTTCCGTCCCGGCGGACCGCGATCGCTTGGGTAGGGCTCAAACCTTCATCCGCCGTTTTCTGACGGAAATCATGCGTTCTCACGACAGAGGGTGAGCGGGGAACCACCTGCAGCGCACCGTGCGTCGCCCGGCTTGAAATGTCCGCGCGGGATCGCCGTACGGTCGTTTCCGACCCATTACCAAGGGGCATCCATCCCTCGGCATACGCTGAAGGAGGTCCGGGGGTGGCGTTGATGGTGGCGCGTGAAGTGCCGACTTCATCGACCATGGCAGTGCCGCACGGCCCATCGAGTGTCGGGGTCGCACGGCGCCGACTGCGTCGAGATCTACGTGACCGGGAGATACCGGAACCGGTCATCGATGATGTTGTTCTGATCCTTTCCGAACTGCTGAGCAATGCATGTCGTTACGCACGGCCGCTCGGCCCGCTGCCCGTGCTCGGACGCAGCGCCCGGGCCGAGATCGTCGACCAGATCCTCGTCGGCGTTCCCTCCGGTCCGGCCGAGCCGACCGGACCGGCCGGCGCTCCCGCGACGGGCGGCCCGGCCGTCCACGCCAGGAGCCGGGACGCGGGACAGGCCCGGCCGCAGGCCCACCCGGACGAGGGCGAGGGCAACGGCGGGGTGCTGGTCCGCTGGCAGCTGCACGCGGACGGGGTCCTCACCCTGGAGGTGACGGACGGCGGCGCGCAGACCCGGCCGTCCCCCGCCAGTCCGTCGCTGACCTCGCGCGGCGGCCGCGGGCTGAGCATCGTCGACCAGCTGGCCAGCGACTGGGGCGTGCGCGACGCGCCCGGCGAGGTCACGGTCTGGGCCGCCCTGCCCGCCCGGGCCCGGCACGCCCGACGCACCGGCGGTGACGCCCGCAGCGCCTGAGCGCCGCCCGCGGCCGTCGGAGCGGGGCCCGGTGGGGCCTCCGCGGGGCGCCGCCCACGGCGGTCCGGGCGTCGCCCCCACGGGGTACTCCCCGCCCCGGCGCGTGCCCACGGGCCGGGGGAACGTCAGTAGGCTGCCCGGAGCACACCGAAACCGCCACCGGGAGAGCCGCACCATGGGCAAGAAGGCCGCCAAGAAGGCGCCGCAGCGCAGCCAGTCCACCACCGCCGTCACGGGCGAGATCCCCGTGGTCGGGGCCCGCGAGAACTGCCCCTGCGGTTCGGGCCGCCGGTACAAGGCCTGCCACGGCCGGGAGGCCTCGCACGCCGTGCAGGAGCTGGTGCACCGGCCGTTCGAGGGGCTGTCCGGCGAGGCCGACTGGGTGGCGCTGCGCGAGCTGGTCCCGGCCGCGACCGTGCCGCTGACGCTGGCCGCCGGGGTGGCCGAGGCCGCCAACGGCGACGTGCCGTCCGTGACCCTGGCCACCGTGCTGCCGCTGGCCTGGCCGGCGCTGCGCCGCCAGGACGGTTCGATCCTGCTCGGCCTGCAGACCCAGTCCGCCTCCGGCGACCTGAGCCGTGACCTGGCGGACGCCCTGGAGCTGGCGCTGGCCGCCGAGCCCGGCTCGCCCGTCCCGGCCCGCCGGACCGTGCCGGGCGGCCGCCGCCTGCAGGACCTGCTGGACACCACGGCCGAGTTCACGCCCGCCGTGCACACCGGCTTCGAGTTCTGGCTGGAGGACGCCGAGACCGCCACCGGCGAGGTGGCCGCCTCCCTGGAGCGCGCCAACGCCTCGGCGATCCCGACCGAGAAGCTCACCGGCGTGGACTCCGCGTACTGGTGCGGCACCCCGGACAAGAACCACCTGCGCTGGGTGATGACCGTGCCGGAGGAGGAGCTGCTGGACGCGCTGGCCCGGCTCACCGCCGCCGACCTGTCCTCGCTCGGCCCCGACACCCGGCTGGTCGGCTCCTTCCGTGCGCACGGCCTGACCGTCCCGGTCTGGGACCTGCCGCTCGCCATGACCGCCACCGACTGCGAGAAGCCGGCCGCGGAGTTCGCCGAGCGGCTCGCCGCGACGCTGGCCGACCCGGCGCCGCTGACCGGCGAGGAGCGGCGGGCCCGCGCCAACCTGGTGAACCGTCAGGTCACTTTGAACTAAAGGGGACTCGGATCCGGGTGATACGCGTCACATTGGCCGCCGGTACGGCAATTTCCGGGCGGGCAGGGGCTCTTGGAAATTGGCGCGGGCGCGGATCCTTGTTACTGTCTAAAGAGTCCGGTCGCTGGTGCATCCCCCGTCGCCAGCGGCCGGATCTTTTGTTTTCCGGCCCCGGCCCGCTCCGACGGGTGGACCGTGCCCGATCAGTACCCCGGCCGATCGGCCCGCCGGCCCGGCCGCGACCGACGCACCGACCCCCGCCGCACCGGCCACGGGGGCCGAACGACAGGGGCCGGACGAGGCGCGGAAGCCCCGTCAGTACGCCGAGCGCCCGCTGTCCAGCTGGACCGTCGCCTCGACCAACTCCCCCAGCAGCGGCCCGACCTCGGGCAGCCACACACCGCCGTCGGCCGCCGGACGCGGCGGCAGCACCCAGCGCACCCCGCCGCCCGAGCCGCCGCCCGGCGGCAGCGCCAGGAAGCCGCCCGAGCCGTGGTAGCGCAACGACCCCGGAACCCAAGGAAGTTGGGCGAGCATCTCGCCGAGCGCCTCCAGCGAGTAGGGGGCGACGAGCATCGCGTAGCGGCCGGGCATCGACAGGACCGGGCCGAGCGGCAGCCGCAGCGCCGCCAGGTAGGCGAGCGCCCGGGCACCGGCCGCCGCGGGCAGGCTGACCGCCGAGACCGTCCCGCCGGTCGCCGCGAGCACCGGCGCGTCCGGACTCTGCCGCTCCCACCACCACCGCACCATCCGGGCGTCGGTGGTGGCCGCCAGCAGCGACGGGTCGTGCGGGTGGGCTCCGGGGACGGAGCAGTCCGCGTCCCCGCACGAACAGTGGCCGCCGACCAGCAGCGTGCCGGGCACCACCGGCCAGCGGTGGTCGACCGCGGCGGCCAGGGCCGCGGCCAACCGGACGGAACGGACTGTCGACCGGCTCCTTGAGTTCTCGCGCATGGCGCTCGTTCCTTTCCGTGACCGCTCGGGTCGCTCCGGCCCCGCCGGCCGGCGGCCGGGGAAACGCCGCACGGGCCCGTACCGGGCCGGTGGGCTTGGCGAACGGCGTGGCGGGGATGGAGCACGGTGTGGAGCACGACATGAAAGAGCCGCGATGCGAACAGCCCTTGGAACGAGAATCCCGTATGCGACCGGATGGACGCCGCCCGGGCGCGGTTGGTTCCACCGTACGAGTGAGTGACTTCCGGCCGACCCGGCCGACGGGCGGCGAAAGCATACGATCCGGACGGCCGCGAGAGCCGTCCTGACGGTTCTGCCCGTTCTCCGGCGCTCCATGCCCGCGGGCCCGGCAGGGGCGCGCACGAACGGAGCGGGCCCCGGCCGGGCCCGGCGGGACGGAGAACCGGCCACCCGCGTCGTCATGGATCTGGACATGCCCCGAATGGCCTGTGTAGAAGTGGTGGCATTGCTGTCGATCAATGACGAGTAGTAGCGAATCGAGGCGAATCACGCCCTTTGGCCGTGCTCGCTCCCATCGGCCGTACCTGGGGGATCCGCATGACACGTACCACCGCGTCAGGAGTGGCGGCATGACTGAGTCCCACCCGTCGTCGACAGCCTCCGAGCCGGGCGATCCCCGTCGCCCCCGCGGGCTCTCGGTGCTCGACCATCCGGGCTTCCCCACGCCCCCCGCCGGACCGGCCGGGCAGCCGGGCTGCGCGGCCGACGAGCCGCCGGCCCGTACCGAACCGGCCGGCGGTACCGAACCGCCCGGCGCCCCGGAGGCCCGCCCGGCACCCCCGGCCGGGCTGCAGGACCGTTTGGCCGGACGGCTGTCCGATTTCACCAGCCTCCACGAGCACTCCGAGCGGCTGGCCCGCGCCCGCGGCCTGACGGCCACCCTGGAGGCCGTGCTGGCCTCCGGCGCCGCGCTGCTCGGCGCCGACCGCGCCCTGCTGGTCACCGCGCTGCCCGGCGGCGGCCCCAGCCAGCCGGTCGGGTACGGGCTCGACCGCGCCAGCCTCGGCGCGCTGGAGACGGTGCCCACCGAGCAGAGCCCGCTCGCCCGGCTGCTGCGCGAGCACGACCGGCCCGACCGGCTGCAGTCGCGCGACCTCGCCACCGACCCCGCGATCGGCGCCCGGCTGCGCGAGCTCGCCGGCCACCTCCGCCTCGGCGGCTGCCACGGGCTGCCGCTCGCCACCGCGGAGGACGGCCCGCTGGCCGCCGTCCTCTGGTTCTACGACGAGCCCGCCGAGCCCACCGAGCGCCAGTGCGAGCTCGTCCGCCGGTACTGCGACGTCGCCGCCCCGCTGCTGGCCAAGGAACTCGCAGCGGACCGGGTCCGGCGCACCACCGAGGCGCTCTGCCGCGGCCTGCTCCCGGACCGCCTCCCGCAGCCCGCCGGCCTGCGGCTGGCCGCCCGGCTCGTCCCGGCCGGGCTGGACCGCTCGGCCGGCAGCGACTGGTACGACGCCATCCCGCTGCCGGACGGCACCGTCGGCCTGACCGTCGGCAGCGTCTCCGGCGACGGTCCGGGCGCCGGCCCCTGCTCCGCCCCCGGCGCGGCCGCCGCGATGGGCCGGGTCCGGGCCGCGCTGCGGGCGTACGCCGTCCTGGAGGGCGAGGACCCGGTCTCCGTCCTGGGGGACCTGGAGCTGCTGCTCAAGACCACCGAGCCGGCCCGCAGCGCCACCGCCCTCTACGCCTGGATCGAGCCGGACGAGCGCCGGATCACCCTGGCCGGGGCCGGGCACTGCCCGCCGGTGCTGGTCACCCGGCAGGGCGCCGAGTTCGTGGAGACCTCGCTCTCCGCGCCGCTCGGCATGCTCTCCTGCTGGGAGGCGCCGGGCGTCGAGCTGACCGCCGGGCGCGGCGACACCCTGGTGCTCTACACCGAGGGCCTGGCCCGCCGCTGCGGCCCGACCCTGCACGCCGGACAGGCCAACCTGCGCCGGGCCGCCGCCGACGCCCCGCGCGACGTGCGGATCGACCCGGACCGGCTCTGCGCCCACCTGCTGGCCGTCTGCGCGACCCGCGAGGCCGGGTCCGCCACCGACGACCTGATGGTGCTGGCCGCGCGCTTCGAGTAGCCGACGGCGCCCGTGGCCGCGGCCCCGCGGCGGGGCTTCCCGGGCCGAGGCCGCCGGAGGCCGGGCGGCCGGGCGTCCGTACCATGGACGCACGGCCGCCCACGTGTGTCGCGATCCGACGCCCCCCGGCCCTTCGCCCGGGGGACCCCCATGGGCGGCACCCGCGCAAGGAGGCGACGTACGTGACCGAGGACCGCACCCCGGCAGTGGCCGAGAACCCCGAGGCCGCCGGCGGCGAGGAGCCGCAGGAGTTCAAGGGCCGCAAGAACGGCCTGTACTCGGAGGTCTCCGACGAGCTCGCCGCCTCGATGAAGTCCGGCTGGGCCGACACCGAGCTGCACGGCCTCACCCCGGTCGCCCAGGCCCCGTACGCCGCCGAGCGCCGCGCCCGGCTCTCCGCCGCCTTCCCCGGCGAGCGCCTGGTCGTGCCGGCCGGCACCCTGCGGGTCCGGGCCAACGACACCGACTACAACTTCCGCGCCGCCAGCGAGTACGTGCACCTCACCGGCGACCAGACCGAGGACGCGGTGCTGGTCGCCGAGCCCACCGGCGCGGCCGGCCACGACTTCGGCCTCTACCTGCTGCCGCGCTCCGACCGCGAGAACGGCGAGTTCTGGCTGGACGGCTACGGCGAGCTGTGGGTCGGCCGCCGCCACAGCCTCACCGAGCAGGAGCAGCTGCTCGGCCTGCCGGTCCGCGACGTCCGCAAGGCCGCCGAGGAGCTGGCCGGGCGCGCCAAGGCCGACGCCGTGCCGACCCGGATCGTGCGCGGCTACGACGCCGGTCTGGAGTCCGCGCTCGCCGAGGTGCTGGACGCCGACAAGGACGCCGGGCTCAAGGAGTTCCTGAGCGGCCTGCGACTGGTCAAGGACGAGTGGGAGATCGGCGAGCTGCGGGCCGCCTGCACCGCCACCGTCAACGGCTTCACCGACGTGGTGCGCGAGCTCGGCCAGGCCGTCGCCACCTCCGAGCGCTGGATCGAGGGCACCTTCTGGCGCCGCGCCCGGGTCGAGGGCAACGACGTCGGCTACGGCTCCATCTGCGCCGCCGGCCCGCACGCGACCACCCTGCACTGGGTGCGCAACGACGGCGAGGTCCGCCCGGGCGAGCTGCTGCTGCTGGACGCCGGCGTGGAGACGCACAGCCTCTACACCGCCGACGTGACCCGCACGCTGCCGATCGACGGCCGGTTCAACGAGCTCCAGCGCAAGATCTACCAGGCGGTGTACGACGCCCAGGAGGCCGGCATCGCGGCGGTGAAGCCCGGCGCCCGGTTCCGTGACTTCCACGACGCCTCGCAGCGCGTGCTGGCCGAGCGCCTGCTCGCCTGGGGCCTGCTGGACGCCTCGGTGTACGACCTGGAGAAGGTGCTGGAGCTGGGCCTGCAGCGCCGCTGGACCCTGCACGGCACCGGCCACATGCTCGGCCTGGACGTCCACGACTGCGCGCACTCCCGCACCGAGGAGCACGTCGACGCGCTGCTGGTGCCCGGCATGGTGCTCACCGTCGAGCCCGGCCTGTACTTCCAGCAGGACGACCTGACCGTGCCCGAGGAGTACCGGGGCATCGG
This sequence comes from Kitasatospora sp. NPDC022856, assembly GCF_055561235.1. Taxonomy (NCBI): domain Bacteria; kingdom Bacillati; phylum Actinomycetota; class Actinomycetes; order Kitasatosporales; family Streptomycetaceae; genus Kitasatospora; species Kitasatospora sp. NPDC022856. The sequence goes on from NZ_JBVHHE010000002.1 coordinate 79,681, forward strand.
CGTCCGGATCGAGGACGACATCCTGGTCACCGCCGACGGCAACGAGAACCTCTCGGCGGGCCTGCCCCGCCGCGCCGAGGACGTCGAGGCGTGGATGGCCTCGCTGGCCTGAGCCCGACCGGCGCGCCACGGGCCCGGCTCCCCGGTGGGGGCCGGGCCCGTGGCGCGCGCGCTACTTGGCGACCACCCGGACCGGGACGGTGCGGGTCCCGATGACGGTGGGCGGCCCCTGCTCGGGGGTCACCAGCGCGCTGACGGTCACCGGCATGACTCCGGCGCCGTCCTGGGCCGTCAGCTTCATCCGGTACCTGATGGTGAAGGCGTTCCCCGGCGCCAGCGGGCCGGCGTCGTCGAAGACCGGCTTGCCCGCCACCGGCGGGGCGATGGTCAGGGCCTTCCACGATCCCGCGCCGTTCGCGCGCTCCAGCGTTCCGGTCACGGCGCCCTTGCTCCCGGCGTAGGACTCCGCGACCAGCTGGGGCACCACCTGGGCGTAGCTGGTCCGACCGGTGTTCTTGAAGGTCACGACGAACTCCACCGGAGTGCCGTCGTTCGGGAGCTGCTGACCCGTGGTGAGACCCTCCACGGTGACGCTGATGTCGTTCTGGCCCGCCGCCGAGGGTGCCTGACGGCCGCTGAGGTCGATGGTGTCGAGGATCGACACCAGACCCGGCTGGTAGTCCGGCTTGAGACCGTTCGCCGTGATGAACACCTGATCGTCCTTCAGGCCCCACATCTGGGCCGTGAAGTCCTCCCCGGGCTTGCAGGTCACCTGCCACTGCGTCTTCGAGATCGCCCGCCCGGCCACGATGTCACGGCTCTTGGCCGGCTCGCCGATCTTCGTGTAGGGCGCGGTGGGGACGTAGGGGTGTCCCCAGACCGGGCAGCTGGGCTGGTGGCTGAAGCCGGACGAGGCGTCCAGGTCGAACGCCGTCGGCCAGATCGCGTGCTCGGCCTCGTCGGCGGTGTTGTACGCGGTGATCAGCACGCCGTAGGGCTCACAGGCCTCCTGGGTCCAACCCGGCTGGGCACCCGTGGGCGCGCCCGGGCTCAGGACGCACAGACTGGTCCCCGCCGGGTCCGGCGGCACGACCCGCCAACCCGCCGGCACCTTGAACTTCACGCCCCGGAACGTGTACGGGGTCGCGGCCGTCGTGGGTGGGGCGGTGCTGCTCTGGGTGCTGCGCGGGGTGGCGGCGCCGCCCGGGGCGGCCGGCTCGCCGGTGCCCGTGGGGTCGGCCGCCGGGGCGGAGGTCTCGGTGCCGGCCGCCGTCGGAGTGTCGGCGGGGGTCGGCTCCACGGTCGGGACCGCGCTGGGGCTCGGGCTCGCGGAGGCCGTGACGGTGGCCGCCGGGCCGGGATCGTCCCGGTCGGCCACCGTGTCGCCGCGGAAGCCGAGCACGCCGAACGCCATCGCGGCGGCCAGGCCGAACAGCGGCACGGCGGCGAGGTAGACGGGCTTGAGCCGGCGCAGCCGCCGGCTCGGGGGCGCGGCCGGGCGCAGGTCGTGTGCGGTGATCCGCATCGCTCTGGCGTTCATCGCCTCGCGGAGCAGCCGTTCCATCGGGGTGTCGTCCGGCCCGTCACCGTCACCGCCGGTCCGGCGGGGAAGCTTCTCGGTCATCGAACCTTCTCCAGATGCTTTTCCAAGGCGTCCAAGGCCCGGCTGGCGGTGGACTTCACAGCGCCCCGGGAGAGCCCCAGGGTTTCCGCTATCTGTGCTTCGGACATGTCCGACCAGTAGCGCAGCACCAGCACCTCGCGCTGGCGGGAGGTCAGCTCCCGCAGGGCGACCAGGACGCGGCGGTGCTCGTCGTTGAGCACCGCGTGCTCCTCGGCCGACGGCGCGTCGGCCTCGTGCGGGGGAACGTACTCGCGGGCGGTCTTGCGGCGGCGCAGCATCGACCGGGCGCCGTTGGCCACGCTGGTGCGCAGGTACCCGAGGGCGTTGTCCAGGTCGTCCAGCTGCTCGCCGTGGCGCTGGTAGAGCTGGGTGAAGGCCTCCTGCACGACGTCCTCGGCGAGGTCCTGGTGGTCGACCAGCAGGACGGCCATCCGCACCAGGCCCAGCCGGTGCGCGTGGTAGAGGCCGGTCAGGGTGGGGCGTTCCTCCGCCTCCTGCTTGCGCCCGCCGCGCAGCAGCCGCAGCCCCGACCGGCGCCGCACCGCCTCCTGCTCGGAGCTCGACGGGGCGCCGTCCGACGAGGCGTCCCGGGGAGCCGCCGCCCCGCCCGCCTCCCGCGCGCCGAAGAGCAGTCCGACCAGCCCGGCGCGGAGGAAGCCGCCGCTCCTCCCGCCTCCCACGATCGGCCCGATGGCCATGGACATCCGCGTTCTGCTTTCCCCCAGGGACGGTTTCCGGCGTGGACCGGACCGTCATGACACATGATCAAGATCGTGATCGGCGGGAATCCTGCCATCGCCTCGACCGCCGGCAGAACCCGCCCCCCCTGGTGATGGACGTGCGAGGAGGGCGGAGGTTGCAGGTGACTTCGCAGAAGTCTTCGACCTGGCCGGAACGGCTACACTCACCCGCATCCCGCCACCGCCGCCCAGTCCGAGGGGACCTCATGTCCGACCAGCAGACCACCGGCCCGGTGGCCGTCGCGATCGGACGGCGGCCGGAGCCGGTGCACGATGTCGCGGTGTACGCCTTCGACGGCATGACGCCGTTCGAACTCGGCGTGGTGGTCGAGGTGTTCGGGCTGGCGCGGCCCGAGCTGAGCGGCCTGCTGGCCGCCCCCTGGTACGGGCTCAAGGTCTGCGCCGACCGGCCGGACACCGCGCTGCGGTCGGTCGGCGGCTTCTCGCTGACGGCGCACCACGGCCTGGACGACCTCGCCGCCGCCGACACCGTGGTGGTCCCCGGAGTCCCGAACGCCTTCAGCGGCGAGGTCTCCCCCGGGCTGGTCGCCGCGCTGCGCACGGCGCACGAGCGCGGTGCGCGGATCGTCTCGATCTGCTCCGGCGCCTTCGCGCTGGCCGCCGCCGGTCTGCTGGAGGGCCGCGAGGCCACCACCCACTGGCGGTACGCCGAACTGCTCCAGCGCCGCCACCCGTCGGTCCGGGTCAATCCGGACGTGCTGTACGTGGACAGCGGCTCCGTCCTGACCAGCGCGGGCAGCGCCGCCGGGATCGACCTCTGCCTCCACCTGGTCCGCCGGGACCACGGTGCCAAGGTGGCCAACAGCGTGGCCCGCCGCTTCGTGGTGCCGCCGCACCGGGACGGCGGGCAGGCCCAGTTCATCGAGGCGGCGGTCCGGCCGGTCGACGAGGAGGACGACGGGATCGCCCGTTCCATGCAGTGGGCGCTGGACCACCTGTCCGCCCCGCTGACGATCTCCCTGCTGGCCCGGGCCGCCCGGATGTCCGACCGCTCGTACCTGCGGCACTTCACCGCCCGCAACGGCACCAGCCCGATGCGCTGGGTGATCAGCCAGCGCGTCGCGGCCAGCCTGCCGCTGCTCGAATCGCCGGACGGGTCGGTGGAGGAGATCGCCACCGCCGTCGGCTTCGAGAGTGCCGCGACCTTCCGGCACCACTTCGGCCGGGTGATGCGCACCTCCCCGACCGCCTACCGGCGCGGTTTCGGACGAGGCGTGGCCTGAAGCCGGGCGTGGCCCGGGCCAGGACACGGCCCGGGCCTGCGCGTGGCCCGGGCCGGCGGCCCTACGCCTGCTCTCCGGTGCGGAAGGCCGCGTTGGCGAGCATCGCGTCGTGCAGCCACTGGGCGAGGCCCGGGGCGAGCTCCTCGTAGGTGGCGGTGAACCGCGGGTCCGCGACGTACATCCCGGCGATACCGCGGTGGATCTCGAAGGTGCAGTCGTAGAAGTTGTCGCAGATGTGCTGCCGGTGGACCTCGGCGAGGTCCATGGCCGGACCGCCGTCGGCCGGTTCGCCGGCGGTGAAGGCCGCCACCAGACGGGCGTTGAGCGCGTCCGTCTCGGCCTTGATCCGCTGCCAGTCGCCCTTGTCGTAACCACCGGTGCGGCGCTGGGACTGCACCCAGGCGTCGGTGTCGCCCCAGCGCTGCTCGGCCTCGGCCTCCCACTCCTCCCGGTAGGACTCGCCGAAGACCTCGAACTTCTCCTCCGGGGTCAGCTGGATTCCCATCTTCTGTGCCTCCATTGCGTGTTCGACGGCCGCGGCCAGGTCCTGGAGGTGGCTGATGCGGTCGGTCAGCAGTCGGTGCTGGCGCCGCAGGTGCTCGCTCGGGCTGACCGAGTGGTCGTCCAGGATGGCCGCGATCTCTTCCAGGGGGAACCCGAGTTCGCGGTAGAACAGGATCTGCTGCAGCCGGTCGAGGTCGGTGTCCTGGTACCGGCGGTAGCCGGCCGGGGTACGCCCCTGCGGGGCGAGCAGTCCGATCTCGTCGTAGTGGTGCAGGGTGCGGACGGTGACCTTGGCGATCTTCGCCACGGCACCGACCGAGTAGCCGCCGCTCATCCGGGCGCTCCCTTCTCGTTGGCCACGACTCTCCCGCCTCCCGTTGCGTGAGGGTCAAGCCCAGTCTTCCGGCGCGGCGGCGCGGGGGCGGCCCGCGCCGCGACGCCCGCCCCGCCCGGTCCGTCCCGTCCTGCCACGCCCGTCCGGTCACGTCGCGCCACGCCCGCCCCGCCCCGGGGGCCGTCGGCCCCGTGCGAGTCTCCGAGCGGACGGCCCCGGACGGGCCCCGGCTTGGACGAAGCCGCCTATTGCCGGGCCGGACGGCAGACGCCAGCATGGCGCCATGACCACCACCGCTGCGCCCCTCGTACGACGGCTGGCCGCGGAGGCGGTCGGCACGGCCGCGCTGGCCGCCGTCGTGGTCGGCTCGGGCATCCAGGCCGCCGCGCTGAGCCAGGACGGCGGGGTCCGGTTCCTGGCCAACGTCGGTGCCTCCGCGCTGGCCCTGGCCGTCCTGATCGAGCTGTTCGGCCCGCTCTCCGGCGGGCACTTCAACCCGCTGGTGACGGCCGGCGCGTGGTGGGCCGGCCGGCGCGACGGCAGCGGGCCGACGCTGCCCGAACTCGGCGGGTACGCCGCCGCGCAGCTGGCCGGCGCGGTCGCCGGGACGGGCCTCGCCAACGCGATGTTCGGGCGGCCGTTCGTCGAGCCCTCCGGACACGGCCGGGACGGCGGAGCGCTCTGGCTCGGCGAGGCGGTGGCCACCGGGACGCTGCTGCTGGTGGTCGCCGGGCTGAGCGGCAGCGGACGCGGCCGCCTGGTGCCGGGGGCGGTCGGTCTCTGGGTCGCGGCGGCCTGCTGGGCCACCTCCTCCGGCGGGTTCGCCAATCCGGCGGTGACCCTGGGGCGGGCGCTGACCGACAGCTACACCGGGATCGCGCCCGGCTCCGTCCCCGGCTTCCTGCTCGCCCAACTGGCCGGGGCGGTGGCCGCGCTGGCACTGGGCGCGGTGCTGTTCACCCGCTCCGGACCGGTCCGGAGCCGGTCCGTGCCGGACGACGCGCGGGAGCTGGTCGCGGGCCGGTCCGCCGCGACCGGCTGAACCGTCGGCCGGCACCCGAGCACCCACCGCCGTTCAGCCCGCGGCCCCCGCGGGCACGCGCTCGCGGCGCCGGGCGGCCCTGCCCCGGGTGTCTCCCCCGGGGCGCGGCCGGCGGCCCCGCCGGGTGGGCCAGAGCAGCACGTACGCGGCCGACAGCACCACGAAGGCCAGCCGGACGAAGCCGCGCGCCGAGTCGGACGGGATCAGCAGCGTGCCGCCGTACAGCGCGGCCAGCGCGATCCAGCTCCACCACGGCACCAGACGCTGCTGGCCGACCGCGTCCCAGAGCAGGGTGCCGAGCAGGATCGAGGCCGTGTAGTAGGTGTAGACGCTGGGGTCGAACAGGATCCGGGCGTCCGCGCCCAGCAGGACGACGGCCGGCCACCGGCCACGCCACACCGCGATGCTGCCCAGCGCGAGGCCCAGGCCGAACTGCAGCGGCCGGTCCCACCACGGCGTGGTCGGGTCGGTCACCCCGAACCACCGCAGCGCCGAGGCCGGCTGGTTGGGGATGGTGAACTTGGCGGCCGCCACCGTGTCCAGGTCGCCCAGGTAGAACGGCAGCCAGGCGACGGCCACCAGCCCGGCGAACCACAGCGCCGTGCGCAGCCAGGCCGGCCGGGGCAGCGCCAGGATCAGCGGGGCGAAGGCCAGCGCCCAGGGCTTGGAGTCCACCGCCAGCGCCAGGTAGACGGCGACCTGGACGGCCCGGCCCCGGCTGAGCGCGTGCGCGGCGAGGGTGGTGAAGAAGAGCGCCAGCACGTCGTCCAGGTGCGCGAAGCGGACCGAGACCTCCACCCACATCGGGATGAACGCCAGCCCGGCGACCAGCAGCCGCTGCTGCAGCCGGCGGTGGTTGGTGCCGGTGCCCAGGTAGTACCAGGCGGCGGTGCGGCCGACCAGGACGAGCATCACCAGGCCGAGCCCGGACATCGCGGCCTCGGCCACCAGCTGGCCGGTGTGCGCGGGGAACGGGCTGAAGAGCCGGGCGACGGCCAGGCTGACCGGACCGATCTGCAGTTCGGGGTGGTGGGCGTAGAGCGCGAGCCCGCCGTCGGTCTGGCCGCTGAAGAGCAGCTCCTCGCCCTGACGCAGGTAGTGCCAGGAGAAGCCGCCGCTGGGCTCGACCAGCAGGAACCAGAGGACCGTCCAGGCGACCAGCAGGACGTGGTGTCTGCGCACCGGCAGACCGGCGATCCGGCCGGTGGCGGCCTCGTAGTCGGTGGTGGACCGTGCCGACCGTGCTCCCCGCACCCCTGTACCTCTCCCGCGCCGAGCCCCCCTTCGGCCGGTCATCCTATGTGACCCGACGGAAGCGACCGCGCCCCTCGGGTGTCCCTGGCAGGACACCCGAGGGGCGCGGTCGTCGGCCGGGCCGGGCGGACCCGGCGGTGCCGGGGCCCGGCGGGCCGGATGCCCGGGCTCGGCCCGGGCCGGGGTCAGCCCTGCTGGGCGGCCTTGCGGCGGCGGAGCAGCACGAGGGTGCCGGCGCCGACCGCGAGGACGGCGCCACCGGCGATGGCGATGCCGGTGGTGTCGTCACCGCCACCGGTCTGGGCCAGTGCCTTGTCGGCGTTGTCGGCCGCGTTCTTGGCCTTGGCGACGGCGGCCGGGGTGAGCTTCGGCGGCGTCACGGTCGGCACGGTCACCGGGAAGTCGATCGGCTCCTGGGCGCCGGTGCCGCCGGTGGACGGGGCGGAGGTGGTCGCACCGGTCGGCTGCGCGCTCGCCGAGGACGACGGGCTGGCCGACGCCGACGGGCTGGTCGACGCCGAGGTGGTGGCGGTGGGCGTCGCGGTGGGGGTGGCCGTGGCCGTGGCGGTCGCGGTGGACGTGGTCGTGGCGGTCGCCGTGGGCGTCGCCGTGGCGGTCGCGGTGGCGGTCGCGGTGGCGGTGGCCGAGGGCGAGTGGCTGGGCGAGTGGCTCGGCGAGTGGCTGGGCGACGGGCTGCCGGTCGGCTTGCCGGTGGTCTGGCTGGCGGTCGGGCTCGGCTTGCCGCCCCCGGCCTTGATGGTGAAGCCGGCGCCGGTGATGCCGTCGCAGCTGAAGTGGCCGTTGCCGACGGGCTCGTGGGACTGGTCGTCGAGCTGCTCGGAGAAGACGACCGGCACCACGCCGGCCTTGCCGAGCGGGGCGTCCTTGGTGAACGAGGCGCGGACCTTGATGGAGACGTCCTTGCCGCGGTTCACCGCGAGCATCGCGTCGTCGGAGTCGGCCCCGCCGAGCAGGATGAGCACCGCGTCGTCGTCGGAGTCCCCGCCACCGGGGGCGACCGAGCCGGGCAGCCAGGCGCCGCCGGGCAGCTGGTACTCGACCTTGAGGTCGCCGGCCTCCAGGCTGCCCGCGCGGTTCTTGAACTTGAGCAGCGGGTAGAACACGAAGTCGTGCCGGGTCGAGTTGTCGATCCGGAAGGTGAAGTCCCGGGCGTCGCCGCCCGCGATGAAGGTGTCCGGCACCCCGCGCACGGAGAGGTCCAGGCTCTGGCGCGAGGACTTGTCGGCCTGCGGTGCCGCGGTGGCGGACGGGGAGCCGGTGGTGCCGACGGCGACGGCGCCCTGGGCACCGGCCAGCACCATCGAAGAGGCGAGGGCGGCGGCGCCGGCGAGGGCGAAGCTGCGACGTATGGACATGGGCAAGGAAGACCTCACGGATGAGTCCGGGCGTGGCCCGGGAGCGCGGAAGGACTGGGTTGTCCGAACTGTGGTCCCCCCACGAAGCTGAAAGTCCGACGGAGACTACCGAAAGATCCAGCCAGATCGTAAGGCGGGTGCCACCCTTCGTGCACCACCCTGACCGGATACTGTCCGATTGGCCCAACTCCGTCACTCGGTAAGGCTTTTGTTCCATACCGTCAGATGACCGCAGGGTGACCGGTACACGTCCGGAACGCCGCGTCCGACGACGCCGCACTGGCGGGAAACCGCCGTCGGGCGGCCATGCTCCCACGGACCGCCGCCGGGGCCGGCCGGCCGGGCCTCCCCGCCCTCGTCGGAGAGGGCCGGCCGGTGGGTGGGCGTCAGCCCGCGAAGAAGGACTTGGCGGCGACCAGCGCCCGCTCGTCGTTCAGCACGTCGCCCGGCCGGGTGCCGTTGCCGAGCAGCGCGCCGCCCCAGCGCATGCCCATGTAGTCGGCGCAGAGCCGCAGGGTGGCGATCAGCGGATCCGCCTTGTCCGGCTCGGTGGCCAGGGCGGTGACGGCCCAGATGGTGCCGCCGGAGAGCCGGGCGCGGAAGTCCGCCCCGGGTGCCCGCAACCAGGCGGACCAGTGGTCGAGGTAGAGCTTGGCGCTGGTCGGCAGCGAGTACCAGTACACCGGGGCGACGAAGACCAGGTCGGTCGCGGCCAGGGTGGCGTCCAGCAGGGTGCGTTCGTGGCCGACCGGCTCGGGGAAGCCGCCGTCCGCACTGTGCCGGCGGTCCTCGAAGGGGGGCAGCGGGTGCTCGCTCAGCCGCAGCCACCGCTGCTCGGCACCGGGCGGCAGACTCGCCCCCGCGGCCAGCCGGGCCAGCTGTTCGGAGTTGCCGTCCGGGCGCGAACTGGCGTTCAGGAAGAGGAACGAACGCGGCGCAGCGGCGCCGGCGGTGTGCTCGGACATCAGGACCCCCGTGCGGATGGCGACAGAAGGCCCGAGCGTACGACAGCCCTCCGACGGGCCCGGCGGCGACTACTCCGGCAGGCCCGCCCGGCGGCGGGCGACGGCCGCGACGGCCGCCCAGTCCTTCTCGCCGTCGCCGTGCGCCAGGGCGTCGAGGAAGGCGTCCCGCAGCACGCTGCCGAAGGGCAGCGGCACGTGCGCCGCGGCGCCGGCGGTCAGCGCGAGATCGACGTCCTTGAGACCCAGCGGCAGCTTGAAACCGGCCGGTTCGTACCGGCGCTCGGCGACCATCGCCCCGTAACCGGAGTAGACCGGCCCGGGGAAGAGCGTGGCGGTGAGCATCTCGACCAGATCGGTCGGGCGGACGCCGTTGGCCTCGGCCAGGCTGCACGCCTCGGCCATCGACTCGATCGCGCAGGCCAGCAGGAAGTTCGCGCTGATCTTGGCGGTGTTGGCCTGGCGCGGGTGCTCGCCGAAGTGCCACGTCCGCCGCCCCATCGCGGCGAGCAGCGGTTCGGCCAGGGCGAGCGCCGCCGGGGCCCCGGCGGCCAGGATGTTCAGCTCGCCGGCCGCCGCCACCGGGGGCCGGCCGAGGACCGGCGCGGCGACGTAGCCGATGCCGTGCTCGGCGTGCAGGGCCTCGGCCCGCTCCGCGAGCGCCACCGAGACCGTGGCCATGTTGACGTGCAGGGTGGCCCGGGCGCCGGCCAGCAGGGCCGGATCGAGCAGCAGCCGCTCGAACGCGGCGTCGTCGGCGAGCATGGAGACCACCGCCTCGGCGGTGAACGCACCGGCCGGCCCGTCGGCCGCCTCGGCGCCCCGGTCGACCAGCGCGGCCACCGGCCCGGGCGAGCGGTTCCAGACCCGCACCCGGTACCCGGCCCGCAGCAGGCTGGCAGCCATGCCCTGCCCCATCGCGCCGAGCCCCACGAAGCCGACCGTCGTCACTGCCATCGCCCACTCCCGTCGTCGCCGCCCGGCGGACCGCGCCACGGACCGCCGGGCCGGAGCCACCGGTACGGCGGGCCGGTCCGACGGAGCCGTCGGACCACGATCCATGCCGCCCCGACTGTACGTCAGCCCGCCGCCCCGGCCGTGCTCAGGCGCACGCGTGCTCCGGCAGCCGGGCCCGGCCCGACTCCAGTTCGGCGACGACCCGGTGGCGCAGCAGTTCGTACTGGGCCTGGAGCCGGCCCGGGCGCTGCGGGCGGGCGACCGGCCGGCCGGGGCCGACCCGCTCGTCGGGGCCGAACTGCTCGCGGGTGAGGTCGATCTCGAAGCCGGTCGCGAACCGGTTCCACCAGTGCAGGTCCGTCCGGACACCGCCGACGTGCACCTCGCCCATCATGAGCTCGCCGCCGAGCAGGTCGTGCAGGACCATCGCGGTGACCCCGCACTGGCCGCGGGCGGGATTGTCGGGATGCCAGTGGGCCAGGTCCTCGGGCGCACAGGTGTCGACACCCCAGGAGGAGCGGATCGCACGTTCGATGTCGTTGAGGGTCCACGCCGTCATAGCGGGAAGCCTGCCACGCCCCACTGACAGCGGCACAGGCTTTTCAGTGGGCCACCCCGTGTTCTGCGGTGACCTTCTCGATCTTCACCCGTACGAGCAGCTCGCCGGGGGCGCCGTTACGGGCGCCGTACTGCTCGGCGAGTTCCTCGCCCATGTACCGGGCGGCGATCCGGGTGGCCCAGTCGCGCACCTCGGGCAGATCGTCGCTCAGCCGGGCGGTGCCCTGGACGAGGGCGTAGGAGAAGGGCGGCCGGTCGTCGTCCACGCAGAGCATCACCCGGCCGTCGCGGGCCAGCGTGCGGCCCTTCACCGTGCCGGCGCCGGTGTTGAACACGATCTCGTCGCCGTCCAGCAGGAACCAGACCGGCGCGACGTGCGGGCGGCCGTCGGCCCGGGTGGTGGCGATCTTGGCGGTACGGGTGCCGGCGGCGAGGAAGGCGCGCCACTCGGTCTCGGTCATGTGAGGCATGCGCCCATCCTGGCCGCTGCGGCGCTCCGGCGCACCGGGTTCCCGGGGTGACCGGGTGCCCGGGTTCCCGGGGTGACCGGGGCGGATGCGCCGGGCGCGGGCGGGCGGCGGCGCAGCGGCGGGCGGGCGGCGCGCGGGCATGCCGGCGCACCGGAGCGGTCGGGGGTCCGCTCCGGTGCACCGCGTCGCCGGCGGGCGCCCGCGCGCCCGCCGGGCGCTACTTGCCGAGCGCCGCGACGCCCGCCTGGGCGAACTGCTCGTCCAGGTCGCCGCTGGGCGCGCCCGCGACGCCGATGCCCGCGATCGGCGCGCCCTTGGCCTGCACCGGGGTGCCGCCGGCCAGGAACAGCGTGCCCGGGATGTCCTTGAGGTTCGGCGCCTGCGCCAGCCGCTTGGCCAGCTCGGAGGTCGGCGCGTTCCAGGAGACCGCCGTGAACGCCTTGCGCTCGGCGGACTCCGGCGACTGCGGGCCGGCGCCGTCACCCTTGAGCAGCACCCGGGTGATGCCGTCGCGGTCCACCACCGCGACCGTGACGTGCTGACCGGCCTTGGTGGCCGCGTCCAGGGTGGCCTGGGCGGCCTTGGTGGCGGCCTCGATGGTCAGGCCGGTGGTCTGGGTGAGGTTCTTGTTCTGGGTGTCGGCCTTCACCGCAGCGGCGGCGGCCGGGGCCTCGGTGGTGTCCGCACTGGCCGAGACGGCGCCGACGGTGGCGGCGGCCAGCGCGGCGGCGGCGACGGTACCGGTCAGCACACGGGTACGCAGGGAGGTCTTCTTCATGGTCGGGCTCCTCGTCGGATCGGTCGGTGCCACGGCCGGGATCTGGGGGCCAGGTCGGGCTCGGCGGCTTCGGTACCGATCCTCCGGCCGCCGGGCCCCCGGGCGCATCGACGGTCCGGCGGCCGCTCGCGCGCAGGATGGAGGACGGTCCCGTCAACCGATCGGCTGATGCGCGGCCCGGTCGGACGGGTCACCATCGAGGGATCGGACCAGGTCAGCGCGGTGGGCCGGAGTGCCGACCGCAGAGAGCCGCCCGCAGAGGGGCGACCGCAGAGTGGAAGGAGCCGCCCCGTGCCGCAGGACCGTCCCGCCGGCGGCGAACCGGCCACCGGTGCCACCGCCCCGGCCACCGCGGGCCCGGCGGCAGCCCCCGACCCGGCGATCCCGGCGAACCCGCCCGACCCGGCGGACCTTTCCGGCCCCGGGGCCGACAATCCGGACGACGGCCGGCTGGCCGTCCTGCTCGACTCCGCCTTCCTGCTGCTGCTCGCCACCTCGCTCAGCCGCTACCTCAGCCACCACCCCGGCAACCCCCGCATCCCCTGGGTGATCGGCCTCGGCCTCGCCCTGGCCGTCGCCCAGCCGGTCGGCTCCTGGCTGGCCCACCGCCGCCCGCCCGCCCCCGGGCGCCGGCGCAGGCTCTGGCCGCTGGCCCTGGTGGTCGCCCTCTGGGTCGTCCTGGTGCTGGTCGCGCCGAGCTTCGCCTGGTGCGCCGTCCCGCTGGTCTACACCGCCCTGCGCACGCTGCCCGCCCGGGCGGCGATCCCGCTGGTGGCCGCGCTGACCCTGCTGGTGGTGATCGGCGAGGTCCGGCTGCCGGGCGGGGTGGACGCCAACCTGGTGCTGCTGCCGCCGGCCGTGGCGGCGCTCGCCACCGCCGTCTTCCTGTACATGGAACGGCAGGCCGAGCGGCAGCGGGCGCTGATCGCGGACCTCGTCCGCACCCGGCGAGAACTCGCCGCCACCGAGCGCCGGGAGGGCACTCTGGCCGAGCGCGAACGGCTGGCCATGGAGATCCACGACACCCTGGCGCAGGGGCTGTCCAGCCAGCAGATGCTGCTGCAGGCCGCCGACCGCACCTGGGAGGCCGATCCGGCGACCGCCCGCGCCCATGTCCGGACCGCCGCCGAGGTGGCGGCCCGCAACCTCGCGGAGGCCCGCCGCTTCGTCCACGACCTCGCGCCCGCCGAACTCGCCGACGGGCGCACCCTCGACCAGGCGCTGCGCTCGCTCGCCGAGCGGGAGTCCGCCGAGAGCGGGCTGCCGGTCCGGTTCCACCTGGACGGCGCCCCGGTGCCGCTGCCCGCCGCCGCGCAGTCCGCGCTGCTGCGGATCGCCCAGGGCGCGCTGGCCAACGTCCGGGAGCACGCCGGGGCCTCGGCCGCCGCGCTGACCCTGTCCTTCCTCGGCGACCAGGCCGTCCTGGACGTCGCCGACGACGGCCGGGGGTTCCGGCCCGCCCGGCCGGGCGGCGGCTCCGGCGCGCCGGAGCCCGGCAGCGGCGGGCGCGGGCACGGTCTGCCCGCGATGCGGGCGCGGCTGCGCCAGCTCGGTGGCACGCTGACCGTCGAGAGCACCCCCGGCGAGGGCACCGTCGTCTCCGCCGCGATCCCGCTGGAGCCCCGACGAACCCCCCTGGAGCCCCGATGAGCACCGCCCCCTCGACCCCGCCGGTGCGGCTGCTGGTCTGCGACGACCACGCCGTGGTCCGGGCCGGCCTGCTGGCGCTGCTGGCCAGCGCCGGTGACATCGAGGTGGTCGGCGAGGCGAGCACCGGCGAGGAGGCGGTCGCCCTGGCCGGTGCGCTGGCGCCGCAGGTCGTGCTGATGGACCTCCAGCTCGGCGAGGGCATCGACGGCGTCGAGGCCACCCGGCGGATCACCGCCGCACCGGGCGCGCCGCACGTCCTGGTCCTCACCACCTACGACACCGACGCCGACATCACCCGGGCGATCGGGGCGGGCGCCACCGGCTACCTGCTGAAGGCCGAGCGGCCCGAGGAGCTGTTCGCGGCGGTGCACGCGGCCGCGCGCGGGCGGACCGTGCTGTCGCCGCCGGTCGCCTCCCGGGTGATGGCTCAGATGCGTTCCCCCCTACCGCAGTTGACCGAGCGCGAGCAGGAGATCCTGGCCCAGCTCGGACAGGGACTCGGCAACCGGGAGATCGCGCGGGCGCTGTTCATCAGCGAAGCCACCGTGAAGACCCATCTGGGCCGGATCTACGACAAGTTGGGCGTGGACACCCGGGCCGGCGCGGTGGCCGTGGCCAAGGAGCGCCGGTTGCTGCGCTGAGCGCCCGGCCGGTGCCACTGCGTGCCCGTCCCGCCCCGGAGTGTCGGATTCCGCGCCCCCGGGAGCCACGCCCCCGAGTGTCGGATTCCGGGCCCCGGGAGCCACGCCCCGACCCGCCGTTCGCCCGGACGGGTGAGGCCGGAGACCCGTGACCACCCTCCTCCGACACCGTTTCCTTACGTACCCGGAGCACCCGCGCCGGAGTCGGCACGCCCCGGCACCCGGCCGATGACGGCGCACCGCCCACCTGCGTCCCACCCTCGGCCCGCCCTCGGGCCGCCCTCGGGCCACCCGAACACGCCCGCCGGAATGTGGATGTTTCGTGGAACTCTCTATTGACAAACCAACCACTCGGTTTGTTAGCGTGGAGATCAACGACGCCTCCGGTGGTGGGGCCTCGCCGGGGTCTGTGCGAACCATCCTCGCCGGAGGGTGGCTGCCAGGGGGGGTGCGGCGGGGGACCGGAGAGTCGGGGGGTACGGCGCGCCGATGCCGTGTGCGGAGAAGGCGCGGAGCGAGTCCGGGGGGACTCGCTCCGCGCCTTCTCAACACCCACCGGCCCAGGTCAGCCCAGGGCGCTCCAGAACGGACAGCGGATCTCCGGCAGTGTCGCCGATCCGCCCACCGCGTACGGGACTTCGGGACCGCCGGGCGCGCCCCGCACCGGCTCCGAACGGGCCACCCCCGGCGAGGTCGCGGTCAGCCGGGCCTCGCCCAGGACACCGAACTCCAGCGCCAGCCGGTAGCCGTCCGGCGTGACCGCCGCGACTCCGGGCAGCTCGCGACAGGCGTTCACCGAGGTGATGGTCCAGCCGCGTCGCCGCCACCCCGCCTCCACCATGGCCGGTAACTCGCCCCGCCGGGCGCCCGAGATGATCGTGACGATGTCCCGGCCGCGGCCGACGTACCACTGGACACCGCCGTCGGCCGGTCCGCAGCCGGGCGGCGGCAACCGCGCACCTGCACAGGGTGCGGCGTACCGCCAGGACAGGGCCGGCCGGACGGCGTCCAGCGTCCGCTGCAACAGCCACTCACAGCGTTCGCCGGCGGCCACCTGGTCCACAACCGTCCGCGCGGGCCGCGCGAACGGCCCGGCGGGCTCCGGGCACCGGGGACCGGCCGGGTTCTCGACGTTCACTTCGGTTCCACTTCCACCTGACTGCACCGGGCCCTCCGCGCTTCTCCCGGTGTTCGGCCCGGGAAGGGATTGCGTCACTCCGTGGACGGCGCGCCGAACCGGCACAGTTCCCCGCCCCGCCCGACACACCGGACCGGCCCGGTCGACCGCCCTGCCCGGCCGCGCCGAACCGACACCGGACACCTCGTGGTCTTCGAGCAGTCCGAGGCCTTCACCACCACGGTCCGCACCTCCTCGCCGCCGCGTGACCCGGCAGTGACGTGCGTCACATTCACGGCCGCCGTCGTCACATTCCCGGCGCCCGATCCGCTCAGAGGGTGTCGCGAACGAACGCCACCCCTCACAGACAGGAGGCAGCCGCAGATGAAGCTCACCATCCTCGCCGCCACCGGCGGCATCGGACGACACCTGCTCACCCAGGCCGTCGCGGCCGGCCACGACGTCACCGTCGTGGTCCGCACCCCGGCCAGGCTGGCCGACCCGGCCGGGAGCGGCCGCGCCCCGGCCGGCGTCCGGGTCGTCCGCGCCGATCTGGCCGTCGCCGAACCGGCCGAACTGCAGTCCGCGGTCGCCGGCTCGGACGCCGTCCTCTCCGGCCTCGGCGCCCGCTCCAGCGCCGAGGCCGGTGTCGCCTGGCGAGGCACCCGGGCGGTCATCACCGCGATGCGCGAGGTGGGCGCCCGGCGCCTGATCGTGGTCAGCGCGGCCCCGATCGGCGCCGTCCCCTCCCCCGCCCGCCCGCGGCCGCCCCGGCACGACCCGGGCGACGGCTTCTTCATGCGCCACCTCGCCGCCCCGCTCACCCGGGCGGCCCTGCGCACGCACTACGCCGACCTGGCCCGGATGGAGGACGAGATCCGCGCCGGCGGGCTGGACTGGACGATCGTCCGCCCGCCCCGGCTCACCGACCGTCCGCTCACCCGGGACTACCGGACGGCGTACGGGCGCAACCTCCGCCGCGGCCTGTCGGTCGCCCGCGCCGATGTCGCCCACTGCATGCTCGGCCTGGTCGACCGGCCCGATTCGGTCCACCGGACCGTCGGCATCGCCGACTGACCGGGGCCCCACCCCTGTTCCCGACCCATCGTCAGACCCCCCGGCCGAACCCGCCGACCGCTCCGGCCGGCGGGGCCCACGACGGATTGCGACGGCGCGCCCGATGAACGACAACGACTCCCTGGCCCGGCGGTTCGAGCAGCACCGCCCCCATCTGCGGTCGGTGGCCTACCGGATGCTCGGCTCCCTGAGCGAGGCAGAGGACGCCGTCCAGGAGACCTGGTTCCGGCTCAGCCGCTCCGACGCCTCCCGCGTCGACAACCTGCCCGGCTGGCTGACCACCGTCGTAGGCCGGGTCTGCCTGGACCTGCTCCGCTCCCGCACCGCCCGGCGCGAGGCCCCGCTGGACACCCATGTGCCCGACCCGGTGATCACCCGCGCGGACACCGCCGACCCCGAACAGGCCGCGCTGCTGGCCGACTCGGTGGGCCTGGCCATGCTGGTGGTGCTGGACACCCTGCCGCCGGCCGAACGGCTCGCCTTCGTCCTGCACGACATGTTCGCGGTGCCGTTCGAGGAGCTCGCCCCGATCGTCGACCGCACCCCGGCCGCCACCCGACAGCTCGCCAGCCGAGCCCGCCGCCGGGTCCGGGGCGCGGCCGCCCCGGAGACCGACCTCACCCGCCAGCGGGTCGTCGTCGACGCCTTCCTCGCGGCCTCCCGCAGCGGTGACTTCGACGCCCTGGTCGCCCTGCTCGACCCGGACATCACCCTGCGCGCCGACGTCGGCGCCACCGGGGCCGGCGGCTTCCCCGGCATCCAGCACCTCGTCCACGGCGCGCCCGCCGTCGCCCGGCAGGCGCTGCTCTTCCGCGGCCTGGCACCCTTCGCCCGCCCGGCCCTGATCAACGGCGCGCTCGGCCTGGTCACCGCCCCCGACGGGCGGCTCTTCTCCGTCCTGGCGCTGACCGTCGTGAACGACCGCATCACCGAGATCAACCTGCTCGCCGACCCCGACCGCCTTCGCGACCTCCCCGTCCCGCCGCTCTGAGCGGGGCCACCGGAGGAAGAGCAGGAGCAGGAGAAGCAGCAGGAAAGGCAGCAGCACACTTCACCTTCGCCCGCAAGACCCGTGACAGAACGTCCGATAATCGATCCTGCCGGGAACAGGAACTGATCGGTCGTCAGTTCACGGAGAGAGCGGGCCCACTCGTACCGCCAGCCCCGTTCGACCCGAATGAACGACCAGGAGACGATCGTGCGCATACTCTTCACCGGCCCGGCCGCGCCCAGCCACCTCTTCCCGATGGTGCCGACCGCGCAGGCCCTGCGCGCAGCCGGACACGAGGTCCTGTTCGCCAGCCCGAAGCCGATGGACCAGCTCCGGCAGGCCGGCTTCCCGATAGCCGAGATCGGCGACGGCCGGCCACTCCGGGAGGCCTTCGAGGAGGCCACCGGCGAGGAGGCCCGGTACTCCAGGCCGGACCTGGACCAGGACCAGATCTTCGACATGGCCGCCGCCGCCTTCGCCCACGCCTCCCGCTCCACCGTGGACGACCTGCTCGCCGTCGCCGGCGCGTGGGAGCCCGACCTGCTGATCCACGACTCCTGCCTGGCCTCCGCCCAGCTGGTCGCGGCCAAGCTCAAGATCCCGGCGGCGCTCCAGAACTTCGGCCTCACCTCCGGCCTCGACCTGGCCGGCCGGCTGGCCACCCACTTCACCGACGTCTACGAGGCGCACGGCGTGGCCGGCCCCGCCGAGACCACCCCGCTGGACATCGTCCCGGCCTCGCTCGGCGGCGACGGGGGCGGTCTGCGGATGCGCTACCTCCCCTACAACGGCGGCGGTGTCGTCCCCGGCGACCTGCTGCGCCGCGGCACCCGGCCGAGGGTCGCCGTCACCCTGGGCACCGTGGTCGCCGAGATGGACGGCGTGCACGCCATCAGCCGGCTGATCGAGGCCGCCGCCGGGGTCGACGCCGAGTTCCTGCTCGCCGTCGGCGAGGCCGACCTCAGCCACCTCGGTCCGCTCCCGGCCAACGTCCGCCCGCTGCCCTGGGTCCCGCTCGCGGAGCTGCTGCGCGTCTGCGACGCCGTGGTCCACCACGGCGGCTCCGGCAGCACGCTCACCGGTCTGCAGGCCGGCGTGCCCCAGCTGCTCCTCCCCCAGGGCGCCGACAACTTCGCCGTCGCCGACATCCTCACCGCCACCGGAGCCGCCCTGCGCTCGGCCTCGGCCGACGTCGACACCGCCCTGCTCACCCGCCTCGTCGAGGACCCGGCGCTGCGCGACGCCGCCGCCCGCCTCCGGGCCGACAACGAGGCCCTCCCCACCCCGGCCGCCCTCGTCCCCGACATCGAGGCCCTCGCCGCCGCCCCGCGCTGACCCGGCCCACCCCGCGGGGACGCCGCAGCCGCAGGTCGGGTGACCTGCGGCTGCGGCGTCCCCGGGCGTCCCCGAAGGTCCCGCCGTACCGGGCGTCCGCTCGGGGCCGACCACTCGCGGCCGCCCGCTCAGGCCGCCCGCTCCCCGGCCCGCAGCGCGACCCGGGCCGGGAGCCAGGTGCCCACCGCGGCGAGCGCGGCCGCGCCGGCGACGACGATCACGAGCTGCCCCACCGGCACGGCGACCCCGGCCGTCCCCCGGGTGATGCCCCGGGCGTAGGTGGTGAGCACCGCGAAGGCGATCCCGAGTCCGAGCACGGTGGCGATCACGACGGAGGCCGCGGTCTCCCAGCCGAGCATCCGGCGGACCTGCCGGCGGGTGGTCCCGATCAGCCGCAGCGCGGTGAACTCCTGGCGGCGGTCGGTGATGCTCATCGCGAGGGTGTTGAGGACGGCGATCGCCACGAAGGCGATGATCAGGCCGAGCGTGACGTAGCCGATCTGGGCGCTCACCCGGTTGCCCGCGGACTGCGCGGCGGCGCGGTCCAGGACGCCGATGCCGGGCTCGGCCCGCAGCGCCGAGGCCAGCGCCTCCCGGGAGACCCCCTCGCCCCGGACCAGCAGGTTGTCGTCGAGCGGGACGTCGACGTGCGCGGCGACCGGGCCGTGCGCCAGCGTCAGGTCACCGAAGCCCAGGCCCCGGGCGTACAGGGCGACGACGGTGACCTCGGCCGGGGTGCCGTCGGCGAGGGTGAGCCGGACCCGCTGGCCGAGCCGGTAGCCCAGCCCGTCCGCGGCCGCCGCCGTGCCGTCGGCCAGCGCGCCGAGATCGCCCGCGGTCACCGCGAGGTCCAGGGTGTCGGTCAGCCGCTCGGGCGTGACCGCCTGCACGCTGCGCCTGGTCAGGCCGTCGCGGACCTGGGTGTGCAGCACCCGGGTCACCGTCCGCACGCCGGGGACGGCGGCGACCGAGGCGGCGGCGGAGGCGGGGACGCGCGGCCCGACCACGAAGTCGGCCACGCTGCCGCGGTCGCGCTGCGCACCCGCAGCGCCGTCCACGGTGGTCTGGGTGAACAGGATGGTGCAGGCCATCGCGACCAGCAGGGTCAGCGGCGTGACCACCGAGGCCAGCCGGTGCGCGGCGGCCCGCAGGTTGTGGGCGGCGAGGTAGCCGCCGACCCGGGACGCCCGCAGCGGCAGGCCCAGCACCGCGACCCCGGCCCGGGCCACCAGCGGGCCGAGCAGGGACAGCGCCGTGCACCAGAGCAGGACGGCGACGAAGCAGGCCGGGGTGGAGGCCTGGTCCGAGTGCAGCACGGTGAGCACGGCGGTGAGCACGACGGAGCCCGCGGCCGCGACGACGCCGAGGACGATCCGCGCCCAGCCCGGCCGGGGCGGCTTGATCTCGGCCTCGCCGAGGGCCTCCACCGGCTTGATCGCGGTGGCCCGCCGGGCCGAGATCCGGGCGGCGCCCCAGCCGGCCAGCAGGGTGGCGCCGGCGGCGGCGATCGCGGGGAACGGGGAGAGCACCACGGGGAGGTTCGCGGGGATCACGTCCAGGGCGACGAACCGGTCCCGGAGCCAACTGCCCAGCGGCAGGCCGGCGGCGGCGCCCAGCACCCCGGCGGCCAGCCCCACCGCGAGCGCCTCGCCGCCGAGCATCTTGCGGACCTGTCGCCCGGTCGCGGCGACGGCGCGCAGCACCGCGATCTCGCGCTGGCGCTGCTGGATCGAGAGGCCGAAGGTGCCGACCACGACCAGCAGGGCGACCAGCAGGGAGGTGCCGCCCAGCACACCGCCCATGCTGACCAGTCGGACCTGGGCGTTGGCGGCGTCGGGGAACTCCACCGGTCCGCGGTCGTCGCCGGTCCGGGCGAGGGCGACCGGGGCGACCTGCGTACCGGTGGTGGTGGTGGTGGCGGTAGTGCTACCGGCCTGGGTGCTCCGGAGCAGGGCCGCGACGTCGGCGGCGGCCGACGGCGCCGCCGGGAACACGCCGATCGCGCTGAACAGGCCGTCGTGGCCGGCCAGCTGCCGGGCCCGCTCGGGGGCGAAGAACACCCCGGCCTGGGCGTCGAAGACCTGGGCGGTGACGCCGACGACCCGCACGGTCAGCGTCTCCCCGGCGGTGCGGGCCCGCACGGTGGAGCCGACGGCGAGGTGGGTCCGGGCGGCCGTGCCGGCGTCCAGCACGACCTCGTCGGCGGCCGACGGCGCGGCCCCCGAGGCCAGGGTCAGGCCGGCCAGCGGCGCGGACTCCCAGCCGTGGCCCCAGGAGTTCGCCGTGGGGCCGCCGGGCAGCAGCACCGGGAACGTCACCTCGCTGCTGACGGACCGCACCGAGGGCAGCGCCGCGATCCGGTCGGCGAGCGCGGCGGGCACCCAGGCCCGGCCGGCGATCGGCTTGGCCTTCTCCTTGACCTTCCCCTTGCCCTTGTTCTGGACCTGGTGGACGTTCTGGTCCCCGGCGACCACGATCGGCGCGGCCGCGTAGCGCTCCGGCCGGACGCCGCCGAGCAGCCCGGTGGCCAGCAGCGTCCCGCAGCCGCAGACCAGCGCGGCGGCGCAGAACAGGGCGACGAAGGCCCCGGCGAATCCGGCCTTGCGGTGCCGGAGGGTGGCTACGGCGAAGCTGAACATCATCGGTCCCACGCTCCCAGGCGGATCATGCGGTCGGCGACCTTGGCGGCGGTCGGCGCGGACATCGTGTCGGCGACCCGGCCGTCGGCCAGGAAGAGCACCTCGTCGGCGTAGGAGGCGGCGACCGGGTCGTGGGTGACCATGACGATGGTCTGGCCGAGCTCCTCGACGGTCTGCCGGAGCAGGGTCAGGACTTCGCGGGCGGTCATGGTGTCCAGGGCGCCGGTGGGCTCGTCGGCGAAGAGCACCTCGGGGTCCGAGATCAGCGCCCGGGCGATGGCGACGCGCTGCTGCTGGCCGCCGGAGAGCTGGCCCGGGCGGTGTCCGGTCCGCTCCCGCAGCCCCACCCGCCCGACCAGCGCGGACAGCCTGGCGGCGTCGGCACGGCGGCCCGCCAGGCGCAGCGGCAGCGTGATGTTCTGCTCGACGGTCAGCGACGGGACGAGGTTGAACGACTGGAACACGAACCCCGCGCGCTCCCGGCGCAGTTCGGTCAGCTTGGTCTCACTGAGCCGCGACAGGTCGGTATCCCCCAGCCGGACCGTCCCGGAGCTCGGCCGGTCCAGCCCGGCCGCGCAGTGCAGGAAGGTGCTCTTGCCCGAACCGGAGGGCCCCATCACCGCGGTGAAGCCGCCCTTGGGCAGCCGCACCGTCACCTCGCGCAGCGCGGCGACCGCGCCCCGCCCCTTGCCGTACACCTTGCTCACGGCTTCCAACGTGATCGCTTCGCTCATGCCTCCAGCCTGCCGAGCCGCGAACTCCCGGCCCAGGGACCGGATCACGAGCGACCCGTGACATCGTCACGGGTAGGGTCGTCGCATGATCAGACTCCTGCTGGCGGAGGACCAGCACGTGGTGCGCGGCGCGCTGGTGGCACTGCTGGAGCTGGAGCCCGACCTGGAGGTCGTCGCCCAGGCCGGCTCGGCCGACGACGTGGTGCCGCGCGCCCTCGTCGCCCTGCCCGACGTCGCGGTGCTCGACATCGAGATGCCCGGGCGCACCGACGGTCTCCAGGCAGCCGCGGCACTGAAGGAGAAGGTGCCGAACTGCCGTACCCTGATGCTCACTTCGAACGGCCGCCCCGGACTGCTCCGCCGCGCCCTGGACGCCAAGGTCGACGGCTTCCTGCTGAAGACCGCCCCGCCGGAGGAACTGGTGGCGGCGATCCGGCAGGTGGCCGGCGGCGGCCGGGTGCTCGACCGGGGGCTCGCCGTCGCGGCCTGGGACCTCGCGGACAACCCGCTGACACCGCGGGAGAACGACGTCCTGCGGGAGCTGGCCGAGGGCGCCGAGCCGCCGGAGATCGCGGCGCGGCTGCACCTGTCGACGGGGACGGTCCGCAATGTGCTGACCGCGGTCGTCGGCAAGCTCAACGCCCGCAACCGGACCGACGCGGTACGCATCGCGCGTGAGGCGGGCTGGCTGTAGCCGCCGCGCCCGCCCGCCGCCGGCGCTCCGGGCGTGAGCCCGCGGTGAACGCCCCACGCAGCAACGGCCTCAGCCCGCGGGCACCTCGGCGCGCAGCAGGTACCAGCCGTCGTCCGGACCGGCCGCCAGGGTGCCGCCGATCGCGGCGAGGCGGACGGTCAGCCCGCCGATCCCGGAGCCGGGCGCGCTGACGCCGTCCGGCGCCCCGTCGTTCTCCACATCCAGCCGCACCGCGTCCCCGGCCACCGAGGTGGCGATGCGCGCGTGGCGGGCGGCGCTGTGCCGCAGGATGTTGGTGACCGCCTCCCGGAGGACCACGCTCAGCACGGCGCCGGCCGCCGGCGGCACCGGGACGTCGTCGACCTCCACCGTGATCGCCGCCGCCTCCAGCACCCCGGCGGCCGAGGCGAGTTCGGCCTCGAAGGACAACCGGGGGCCGTCGCTCACCACCGTCCGCAGTTCGGTCTCGCCGCGTTCGGCCAGCCGCACGATGTCCCGCAGCTCGGCCCGGCCGCGGTCGGCGTCCGTGGCCGCCAGCCGCCGGGCCAGCTCGGCCTTGAGCAGGATCGCGGTCAGTCCGTGGCCGAGCAGGTCGTGCAGGTCACGGGCGGCGCGCAGGCGCTCGGTCACCACCGCGGCGCGGGCCAGCCCCGCCCCCGCCCGCTGGAGCTCCCGCACCAGCCGGGCCAGCCGCAGGACGCCGTAGACCACGACGCAGGTGATCAGGGCGTCGACGACGGCGAGCAGCACGGGCACCGGCCCGCCGCCGGTGAGCACACCGCCGGCCACCGCCGCCGCGACGGCGAGGGCCGCGCCGGCCCGGAGCGGCAGGGCGAACAGCAGCGCACCCGCGAGGATGCCGACCGCGCCGATCCAGTTCCGCCCGGACCAGGGCAGCGGAACGAGGGCGATCACCGCCGAGGCGAGCAGCACGAGCCGGGCGTGGCGCGGCGAGTCCCGGGTCGCGAAGCGGATCTGGAGCAGGCAGAAGACCAGCAGGCAGGGTGCCCCGAGCGCGAGCAGCGGCACCGGGACGAGCAGCACGGCCTTGACGAAGAAGGTGCCCAGGACGAGGAGGTACAGGCCGAGCACGGTCCGCAGCTCGGGCGGGTCGGCCGCGTCCGCCGGCGCGGGCGTGGCCGCGACCGCCGCCTCGACGGCGAAGCGCCCGTCCGGCTCCAGACCGGCCGTCAGCCGACCGCCGACCTCGCGGACCCGGTCGGCTAGGCCGTCGAGCAGATCGGCGCCGAGCGCGGCCGTCGGCACGCCGTCACTGACCACCCGCAGCACCACCTGCCCGGCCCGCTCCCCGGTGACGATCTCGCACCGCCGCGCGTCACCGACCCGCACCACCGCCGTGACCGCCTCACGCAGCACCGCCGCCAGCACCGTCCCGGCCGGCCCGAGCGGCTCCGAGTGCCCGACCCGCAGGTCCGCGGAGATGCCCGCGGACGCCAGCAGCGCCCGGGCGCTCGCCGCCTCGGGGGCCAGCGACAGGCTGCGCAGCTCCGCCGCCGTGGCCCGGGTCGCCGCCAAGGTCCGCCGCGCCGCGCCGATGAGGTCCGCCAGGACGCCCGGATCGTCCCGGAGCGCCAGAGCGCGGACCTCCTTCAACCCCTCGGCGAGCCCGCTCCGCAGCCCGGTCGCGATCCGCAGCCGCTCGGCGGTCACCGCGGCCGCCGCCAGCGTGAGCCGGGCCGCGTGCACCCGCGCCGCGAACAGCGCGAGCGTGGTGACGGCGTACAGCATCACGCCGCCGATCGCGACGATGAGCGTCATGTCGACGGCGTCCCGCACACTGCCCGACCGCACCAGCTCGATCAGGGCCGCGGAGGCGCCGAACAGCGGCACCAGCACCCGGCGCCGTTCCAGCAGCAACGAGGCGGCCGGGAGACAGAGCAACCCGACCGACACCCCGAACCCCAGCACCGCGACATACCCGACGGCCAGCTCCACCGCCGTCCCGACCGCCGGCGGCACCACCCCCAGCACCTGCCGCACCGCCGACGAACTGTGCCGCAGCTGCACCACCACCAGCACGACGCACGCCACGACCACGGCCACCCCGGCCCCCGGTTCCCCCGGAACCCGCGCCAGCCCCTTCAACAGGTGCACCGAAGCCACCGCGGCAGCCGCCGCCCCCACCAGCCCCCGCGCCGGCCACCCCGCCCGCGCCCCCACATCCACCCCCGCCACCCGGCGCATGCTACGCGGAACCCGATCAAGCGGCGCCCCGGACCCCACCCCCGAATCCGCCCCGAAAAACAGCGAAACCGCAGATCCGAAGACCTGCGGTTTCGCCATGAAGAGCGGGCGACGAGAATCGAACTCGCGCTATAAGCTTGGGAAGCTCATGTTCTACCATTAAACTACGCCCGCCTGATGAGCCGTCAGAGACCGCTCGATCTGCGCCCACTGTACCCCATCCGTGACGCCCGTTGCACAGGTGGCCCGGGGTCGTGGCGGAGCCGCCGGGGGCGGGGGTGGAGGCGTACTGTGTGGGCCGCGTGAGAGTGCTCCGGCGGGTGGGTTCCGGGGCGGCGAGCCATCCTGCGGAATGTCCGGAACATCCCCTAATGTGACGCTGTCCCGACGGCTCGGCCGTTCGGGGTGCGATGAGTACGGGTGAGTACCGGGGTAAGGATGGGAAGGGGACCGATGGAGCAGCGCGCCGTCGTTCGTTGTGCCGAGGGGCACCTGTTCAGCACCACCACGTTCCCGATGCAGAACCTCGGGCCGGGCCGGCTGGGGCCCGGGCGGCTGATCCGCTGCCCGCAGTGCGGACGGATGCGCAGTTCGGTGCTGGCCGACGTACGGGAGCTGTCCGCGCCGCAACTGGCCCGGGCGATGCGGCTGGAGGCCGCGGAGTTCCTCGCCTGAGGGCGGGTACCAGGACGGACGGGGCCCCGGACGATTCGTCCGGGGCCCCGTCGTGCACGTAACCTCGGAGCGTGCTGCTCTCTGACAAGGACATTCGGGCCGAGATCGACAAGGGCCGGGTCGTGATCGACCCGTTCGACCCCGCGATGATCCAGCCGTCCAGTATCGATGTGCGACTGGACCGCTTCTTCCGGGTGTTCGAGAACCACCGGTATCCCCACATCGACCCCTCCGAGGAGCAGCCGGACCTGACCCGGCTGGTCGAGCCGGAGGGCGACGACGCGTTCATCCTGCACCCCGGCGAGTTCGTGCTGGCGTCGACCTACGAGGTCATCTCGCTGCCGGACGACGTGGCCTCGCGGCTGGAGGGCAAGTCCAGCCTGGGCCGGCTCGGCCTGCTGACGCACTCCACGGCCGGCTTCATCGACCCCGGCTTCAGCGGGCACGTGACGCTGGAGCTGTCGAACGTCGCGACCCTGCCGATCAAGCTCTACCCGGGGATGAAGATCGGGCAGCTCTGCCTGTTCCGCCTCTCCTCGCC
This sequence comes from Kitasatospora sp. NPDC022856, assembly GCF_055561235.1. NCBI lineage: Bacteria > Bacillati > Actinomycetota > Actinomycetes > Kitasatosporales > Streptomycetaceae > Kitasatospora > Kitasatospora sp. NPDC022856. The sequence continues at coordinate 105,823 of NZ_JBVHHE010000002.1, forward strand.
GTCGGAGCACCCGTACGGCTCGGCGCGGTACGGCTCGCGCTACCAGGGCCAGCGCGGCCCGACGCCGTCCCGGTCCTACCTGAACTTCCACCGCACGGACATCTGAGCCCGGACGGTCCCGAGCACACCGAGCGCACGCACAGCGGGCGGCCACCCCTCCGTCGAGGGGTGGCCGCCCGCGGCGTTCCCGGTGGTGCTCAGACCCGCTCGGGGCGGGTGACGGCGACCAGCTCGCTGCCGTCCCCGGAGAGCCGCAGCTCGGTGCGGAGCGCCGCCAGCTCGCCGAGGTGGTGCAGGTGCGTGCCGCCGCAGAAGATCTGCGCGGCGCCCTCGGGCAGCTCGCAGTGCCACTGGCGGCGGGCGGTCAGCTCGGGGCCGGGGACGTCGATGCGGACCGGCGCGTCGGCGGCGACCCAGGCGGCCAGCTGCCGGTTGACCGCCTCGGTGAGGTCGGGCAGGGCGTCGGCGAGGGCCGGGAACTCGTCGGTCGCCTCGGCGGTGAAGCCCTTCTTGCGCAGCGACTTGCCGAGCCGGTAGGTGTCGGTGCTCGCCTCGGTGTCCATCACGGAGCTCGCCATCGCGAGGCTGTCGAAGTCCGGGTTGCCGAAGGCGTCGGCGCGGCCCGGGTCCTTGCGCCAGCGCGGCGCGAGGGCCGCGTTCAGGGCGAGCGCGAGCAGGTGGCAGCCGCTGTGCGAGGCGGAGAGGGCGGCGCGCCGGCCCGGGTCGACGGCGAGCGTCGCGGTCTTGCCGACGAGGCCGTCCGGGGCGTTCTCGACCACGTGCAGGACCAGCCAGGACCACTCCTCGTCACCGCGCCGGACCGGGATGTCGGCGCCGACCAGCGGCGCGCCGCCGTCCGGGCCCACCGCACCGGTCAGGCAGTCGACGACGGCCAGTTCGGTGCCGTCCACGGTCAGGGTGCCGAGGTCGGCCGGCTGGTCGGGCCAGGTGTGGTCGAGCGGGTGGAACGGCGTCGCCGCGGTGACGACCGCGTGGCGGCCGCCGTCCAGCGGGTGCACCGCGAGCACCGGGGACTCGCCGGTCACCGCCCCGGCCGGGAAGCTGACGTGGGTGGTGGGGAGGGTCATGCCTGGCTCCGTGCGCGTGAGGGTGGTGGACGTGAGGGTGGTGGAAGCGGAACGGGCCCCGCAGGCGGGGCCCGTCGACCATTCTCCCCCGGGCCCGCGCCGCGCGTTCCCCGGTTCCTCGGCCGGGAACGGACCGGCCGACCGGCTCCGGACGGGCAGGCCGACCGACCGGGAACGGGCGGGCCGACCGACCCCGGAACGGGCAGGCCGGCCAGCCCCGGAGCGGACAGGTCGACCGGCCCAGGGGGACAGCCAGGGTGGACAGGGGGCTGATCAGCCCAGGGTGGGCAGCTTGATCAGCACCAGCAGCGCCAGCAGCTGGAGCGCGGCGGCGCCGGCCGCCTTGCCCCACGGCAGGTCGTGCACCCGGCGGACCATCGTGGTCAGCAGGACGGCGCAGAACAGCCAGGTGGCCCAGCCGACGACCTGGACGACGAGGTTGTCGGACGGCAGCACGAGCGGCAGCAGCAGCCGGGGCGCGTCCGTCGTCCAGCCGATCAGCACGGCGAGGCCGACCGTCGACTTCCACGGGCCGTCCCCGCCGAACTGGCGGGCCAGCGCGTAGGTGACCGTGCCGAGCGTGGCGCCGGCCACGGTGAAGCCGATCGCGGCGACGACCATCGCGGTGAGCGCGCTGGTGAAGGTCGAGTTGACCACGTCGTCGTGGGTCAGGCCGATGCCCAGCACGGCCAGCGCGCCGTACAGCAGCGAGACGGTGAGCGCGGGCAGCCAGACCTGGTGGTCGCGGGTGCGGTCGAAGGTGGCCGTCGGGTTGCGGAAGATCCCGATCAGCAGCTCGCGCCAGCGCGGGCGCGGGCCGGTGGCGTGCGGGGCGGCCTGGCCGCCGGCCCGGTACACCGCGACGTTGTCCGGCTGACCGTCCTGGCCGTAGCCGTAGGCCTGGTCGTAGCCCTGGTCGTGCCCTTGGTCGTAGCCCTGGCCATAACCCTGCCCGTAGCCCTGCTCGTACCCCTGCGGGTACGGCTGCTGCCCGTACTCCGCCGGGTACCCCTGCTGCGGGTACGGCTCGCCCGCGTACGGGTCGCCGCCGGTCGGGAAGGCCCGGGTGTGCCCGGGCTGGTCGGCCGCGTACGGGTCGTACCCGCCGGCCTGGGGACCGCCGTGCCCGCCGGGGGACGGCGCCCCCGGCCGCGGTGCCGTTCCCCGGTGCGGAGCGGTGAAGTACTCCGGACCGTCCGCCTGCCCGTACCCCCCGGGCGCCCCCGCCGAGGGGGGAGGAGCCGACCACCCGCCACGGGGGTCGGCGCCCTGACCGCTGTCGTATCGATTACCAGCCACGCTCCGAAGGTACCCGTCCGGCCGACTCCGTGTCGGTCGGGCACCGAGCCGGAGCCGGTTTGCAGCGAGCCTGTGACGACGGTGCCCCGGGCGGGGCCCGGGGCGCCGTGTCGGGCGGGTCCTACCGCTGCGCGCTCACGGCCGGCGCGTGCACCGCCGCGGCCGCCGAGGCACCGGCCGGGCAGCCGCCCGGGCCGGCCGAGGTGCGGACGGCGCCGACCGGCAGCAGCGTGCCGCACGCCACCCGGATGCCGTTCGGCAGCTCGTTGTCCGACTCGACGATCGCGCCGTCGCCGATCACCGCGCCGTCGAGCGCCGTCCGGTCGCCGACGGTCGCGTACGCGCCCACGATCGAGTCCTTGACCAGGGTGTCCGGGCCGATGGACGCGCCGGGCAGGATCACGCTGCCCTCGACGATCGCGCCGGCCTCGATCACCGCGCCCGCGGAGACCACGGTCCCGCCGCTCAGCACGGCGCCGGGGTGCACGGTGGCACCGGGCAGCAGCAGGGCGTCACCGGTGGGGCCGGGGACGGCCGGGGAGTCGACCTTGCCGAGGACCAGGTCGGCCGAGCCGCGGACGAAGGCCGCCGGCGTCCCGAGGTCCAGCCAGTACGAGGTGTCGACCACACCGCGCAGCAGCGCGCCGGTGGCCAGCAGCTCGGGGAAGGTCTCGCGCTCGACGGAGACCTCGCGCCCGGCCGGGATCCGGTCGATCACCGAGCGGGTGAAGACGTAGCAGCCGGCGTTGATCTGGTCGGTGACGATCTGCTCGGGCGTCTCCGGCTTCTCCAGGAACTCCAGCACCCGCCCGTCCTCGTCGGTCGGGACGAGCCCGAAGGCGCGCGGGTCCTCGACCCGGGTGAGGTGCAGCGTGACGTCGGCCCCGGCGGCCACGTGGCCGTCGCGCAGGGCCGCGATGTCGACGCCGGACAGGATGTCCCCGTTGAAGATCAGGACCGGCTCGTCGGGGCCGCAGGTCAGCCCGGAGGCCGCGTTGCGGATCGCGCCACCGGTGCCGAGCGGCTCCCGCTCGGTCAGGTAGACCAGCTCGATGCCGTACGGCGTCCCGTCCTGGAAGTGGTCCTCGAAGACCTCGGCCAGGTAGGAGGTGGCGAGCACCACGCGGGTCACCCCGGCCGCGGCCGCGCGGGCCAGCTGGTGCGCGATGAACGGGACGCCCGCCACGGGCAGCATGGGCTTGGGGGTGTGGGTGGTCAGCGGACGCAGTCGCGTGCCCTTACCACCGACCAGCATGATCGCCTCGGTCATGGTCTGCGCTGTTCCCCTTGTGGTCTCCGCGGCCCGGCCCGGCGGGCCGATACCTCCGTCAGTGGTCTGGAAACCCGTCCGGACGGCCGGCACGGGTCGACCGGCACAGAGCCGGTCCGGCGCCTACTGTATTTCCTTCCGACCCGGGCCCGGTCGGGCGGGCGGGCGGTTGGCGTCCCGCCCACCGCGCGGCGCTCCGGAGAACGCCGCGCCAAGTCCGGTGGAAAACCGGGTGCGAGCCGCACCGGAGCCCGGCGAAAAGCCCGGCCCGGCGGGCGCTCGTCGCACCCACCGGGCCGGGCAGTTGTAGCAGAACTGTCGAACAGCCGGGCGGTCGTGGCCCGGGCCGACCGCCCTCGGGCCGGAGGCACCGGGCCGACCGTCACCGGTCAGGCGTCGACGGTCTCCGCCGGCTCCGCCGGCTCGGCCGGCGGCAGTGCCTTCACCGAGTCGAGCAGCAGCTGGGCGACGTCGACCACCTTCAGGTGCTCCTTGGCCGCGCCCTCGTTCTTCTTCCCGTTGACCGAGTCGGAGAGCATCACCAGGCAGAACGGGCAGGCGGTGGAGACGATGTCGGGGTTGAGCGACAGCGCCTCGTCCACGCGCTCGGTGTTGATCCGCTTGCCGATGCGCTCCTCCATCCACATCCGCGCGCCACCGGCGCCGCAGCAGAAGCCGCGCTCCTTGTGGCGGTGCATCTCCTGCTGGCGCAGACCGGGGACCTTGTCCATGATCTCGCGCGGCGGGCTGTAGACCTTGTTGTGCCGGCCCAGGTAGCAGGGGTCGTGGTAGGTGATCAGGCCCTCGACCGGGTTCACCGGGACGAGCTTGCCCTCGTCGATCAGGTGCTGCAGCAGCTGGGTGTGGTGGATGACCTCGAAGTGGCCGCCCAGCTGCGGGTACTCGTTGGCGATGGTGTTGAAGCAGTGCGGGCAGGTGGCGACGATCCGCTTCTTCGGAGCGTCCTCCAGCGCCGCGTTCAGGGTCTCGACGTTCTGCGCGCCGAGCATCTGGAAGAGGAACTCGTTGCCCAGGCGGCGGGCGGAGTCACCGGTGCAGGACTCCTCCTTCCCGAGGATCGCGAACTGCACGCCGGCGGTGTGCAGCAGCTCCGCGAAGGCCTTGGTGGTCTTCTTGGCGCGGTCCTCCAGGGCGCCGGCGCAGCCGACCCAGTAGAGGTACTCGACCTCGGCGGGGTCGATGTCCTCACCGATCACCGGCACCTCGATGCCGGTCTCCTTCTTCAGCTCCTTGACCCAGTCCAGGCGGGCCTTGGTGGCCATGCCCCACGGGTTGCCCTTGTTCTCCAGGTTCTTGAGCATCGTCCCGGCCTCGGTCGGGAAGGAGCTCTCGATCATCACCTGGTAGCGGCGCATGTCGACGATGTGGTCGATGTGCTCGATGTCCACCGGGCACTGCTCGACGCAGGCGCCGCAGGTGGTGCAGGACCAGAGCACGTCGGGGTCGATGACCCCGCCCTCCTCGGCGGTGCCGATCAGCGGGCGCTCGGCCTCGGCGAGCGCCTCGGCGGGCACACCGGCCAGCTGCTCGGCGGTGGCGCGCTCCTCGCCTTCCATGTCCTTGCCGCCGCCGGCGAGCAGGTACGGCGCCTTGGCGAAGGCGTGCTCGCGCAGGCTCATGATCAGCAGCTTGGGCGAGAGCGGCTTGCCGGTGTTCCAGGCGGGGCACTGCGACTGGCAGCGGCCGCACTCGGTGCAGGTGGAGAAGTCGAGGATGCCCTTCCAGGAGAAGTGCTCGACCTGGGAGACGCCGAAGACGGCGTCGTCGGCCGGGTCCTCGAAGTCGATCGGGGCGCCGCCGCTGGTCATCGGCCGCAGGGCGCCGAGCGCGGTGCCGCCGTCCTCCTCGCGCTTGAAGTAGATGTTGAAGAACGCGAGGAAGCGGTGCCAGGCCACGCCCATCGAGGGGTTGATGCCGATGGTGATCGCCCACGCGAAGGAGATGCAGATCTTCAGCATCGCGAAGAGGTAGATCAGGTTCTCCAGCGTGCCGTGCGCCAGGCCCTTGAAGGCCAGCACCAGCGGGTAGGAGATCAGGTACTTCGCCTCGTACGAGCCGACGTTCTCCAGCGCGCCCTCCAGGCCGCGCAGGATCATGATGCAGAGGCCGATGCCGAGGATCGTGTACTCGACGTAGAAGGCCTGCCAGGCGATCGAGCCGGCGAACCGGGACTTGCGGCCGGACCGCGACGGCAGGCTGAGCAGCCGGATCACGATCAGGGTCGCGATGCCCAGCGTGGTCAGCGTGCCGACCAGCTCGGTGAAGAGCTCGTACGGCAGCCAGCCGCCGAGCACCGGCAGCACGAACTCGGCGTCGAACAGCTGGAAGAAGGCGGTCAGCAGGGTGAGGCCGAGGGTGAAGAAGCCCACCGCGACGAACCAGTGCGCGATGCCGACGACGCCCCAGCGGTTCATCCTGGTGTGGCCGACGAACTCGACCGCCACGGTCTTCACCCGCTGGGCGGGCACGCCGAATCTGGTGGGGTCGGACTGACCCGTCCGCACCACCCTGAAGATGTACATCGCCGCACGGGCGGCGAGCGCGGTGCCGATCACAAACGTGACCAGCGAGATGACGATCGCTGCTAGCTGCATCGGCTCTCCGTCTCCTGCGGCTTCCTGGTGAGAGTTTCTACGCGTGCGAGTGTACTCGTCGGTAACTTGCCGGGCCGACGGCCCGGACATTACCGCCCGTCAACACTCCTCCAGAAGATGCTCAAGGTATGGCGGCAGTCACGCGAGCCCGGCGCACCACGCCTTCCGGCGGGTCGGCGCGATTTTCAGCTCAGCAAAGTTGAGCCGCTGAGGCTCATAGCTGTTGACGCCCTCCGCCGAGTCGTGCATCCTTGAGCCTGTAAAGCTCAACTCTTCCGTGGAGGTACCAACGATGGCACGCGCGGTCGGCATCGACCTCGGTACGACGAACTCGGTCGTCAGCGTCCTTGAGGGTGGCGAACCCACCGTCATCACGAACGCCGAGGGTGCGCGGACCACGCCGTCCGTCGTGGCCTTCGCCAAGAACGGCGAGGTGCTGGTCGGCGAGGTCGCCAAGCGCCAGGCGGTCACCAACGTCGACCGGACCATCCGCTCGGTCAAGCGCCACATGGGCACCGGGTGGAAGATCAACCTGGACGGCAAGGACTTCAACCCCCAGCAGATCAGCGCCTTCGTGCTGCAGAAGCTGAAGCGGGACGCCGAGGCCTACCTGGGCGAGACGGTCACCGACGCCGTCATCACCGTCCCGGCCTACTTCTCCGACTCGGAGCGCCAGGCGACCAAGGAGGCCGGTGAGATCGCGGGCCTCAACGTCCTGCGCATCGTCAACGAGCCCACCGCGGCCGCCCTGGCCTACGGCCTGGACAAGGACGACCAGACCATTCTGGTCTTCGACCTCGGCGGCGGCACCTTCGACGTGTCCCTGCTGGAGATCGGCGACGGGGTCGTCGAGGTGAAGGCCACCAACGGTGACAACCACCTCGGTGGTGACGACTGGGACCAGAAGGTCGTCGACCACCTGGTCAAGGTCTTCCAGGCCGGCCACGGCGTGGACCTGTCCAAGGACAAGATGGCCCTCCAGCGTCTGCGCGAGGCCGCCGAGAAGGCCAAGATCGAGCTGTCCTCGTCCTCCGAGACCTCGATCAACCTGCCCTACATCACGGCCTCCGCCGAGGGCCCGCTGCACCTGGACGAGAAGCTCACCCGCGCCCAGTTCCAGCAGCTCACCTCCGACCTGCTGGAGCGCTGCAAGGTCCCGTTCCACAACGTCATCAAGGACGCCGGCATCGCGCTGTCCGAGATCGACCACGTGGTCCTGGTCGGCGGCTCGACCCGGATGCCCGCCGTCGCCGAGCTCGTCCGCGAGCTGACCGGCGGCAAGGACGCCAACAAGGGCGTCAACCCGGACGAGGTCGTCGCGATCGGCGCCGCGCTCCAGGCCGGTGTCCTCAAGGGCGAGGTCAAGGACGTCCTGCTGCTCGACGTCACCCCGCTGTCCCTCGGCATCGAGACCAAGGGCGGCATCATGACCAAGCTGATCGAGCGCAACACCACGATCCCGACCAAGCGCTCGGAGATCTTCACCACGGCCGAGGACAACCAGCCGTCCGTGCAGATCCAGGTCTACCAGGGCGAGCGCGAGATCGCCGCGTACAACAAGAAGCTCGGCATGTTCGAGCTGACCGGTCTCCCGCCGGCCCCCCGCGGCCTGCCCCAGATCGAGGTCACCTTCGACATCGACGCCAACGGCATCATGCACGTCGGCGCCAAGGACCTCGGCACCGGCAAGGAGCAGAAGATGACCGTCACCGGCGGCTCCGCGCTGCCGAAGGACGACATCGAGCGCATGATGCGCGAGGCCGAGCAGTACGCGGAGGAGGACCACAAGCGCCGCGAGTCGGTCGAGACCCGCAACCAGGCCGAGCAGCTCGTCTACTCGACCGAGAAGTTCATCGCGGACAACGCGGAGAAGCTCCCGGCCGACGTCAAGACCGAGGTCGAGACCGCCATCGGCGAGCTCAAGGAGACCCTGAAGGGCGAGGACATCGCGGCCATCCGCGAGGCCTCCGAGAAGGTCTCCACCACCGCCCAGAAGCTCGGCCAGGCGCTCTACGCCAACGCCGACGCCGCCGGCGCCGCACCGGCCGGTGACGCCGCCGGCGCCAAGGACGACGACGTCGTCGACGCCGAGATCGTGGACGACGAGAAGCCCAAGGGCGGTGCGGCATGACGGAGAAGCCGCAGGGTGCTGAGCCCGGCGACGACTCCGCCGCCGAGGAGGCCGTGATCGAGGCCGCCGAGGAGGCCGCGGCAGCCGGTGACACCACCGGTGCCGCGGGCGACGCCGCCGCCAAGCAGCTCGCCGAGCGGACCGCCGACCTCCAGCGCCTTCAGGCCGAGTACCAGAACTACCGCAAGCGGGTCGAGCGGGACCGTCTGACGGTCCGCGAGATCGCGGTCTCCAACATCCTGGAGTCCCTGATCCCGGTGCTGGACGACATCGGCCGGGCCCGCGAGCACGGCGAGGTGACGGGCGGCTTCAAGTCCGTCGCCGAGTCGCTGGAGACGGTCGTGGCCAAGCTGGGCCTCCAGCAGTTCGGCAAGGAGGGCGAGCCCTTCGACCCGACCATGCACGAGGCGCTGATGCACAGCTACTCCTCGGACGTCACCGAGGACACCTGCGTCCAGATCCTCCAGCCCGGCTACCGGATCGGCGAGCGGATCATCCGCCCGGCGATGGTGGCGGTCGCGGAGCCCCAGCCGGGCACCCAGACCACCTCCGCGCCGGACGCCGAGTCGGCGAAGTCCGCGGAGTCGGACAAGGCTGACGGTGGCGCGGACAGCTGACACCCCGTGCGCTGCGGAGTCGTACGCCGGCCAGTACGGCGGCCGGCTCCGCAGCGCCGTATCCGTTGACCCGGTTCCCCGCGGCGGGGAGTCCGGTGGATCCGTGGCCGGCGGGCCCACCCGCGCCGGATCCCTACCTGTTGACTCCGGGAGGTGGCGGCAGCCATGAGCGAGCGAGTGGAGAAGGACTACTACAAGGTCCTCGGCCTGCCCAAGGACGCCTCCGCCACCGAGATCAAGAAGACGTACCGCAAGCTGGCGCGCGAGTTCCACCCCGATGCGAACACGGGCGACGCCAAGGCCGAAGAGCGCTTCAAGGACATCTCCGAGGCCTATGACGTCCTGTCGGACGAGAAGCGCCGCAAGGAGTACGACGAGGCACGCACGCTCTTCGCCAACGGCGGCTTCCGCTCCGGCGGGCCCGGCGGGGGCAGCTACAGCTTCGACTTCGGCGACCTCTTCAGCGGCAGCCAGGGCGGCGGCGCCGGCGGCGGCGGGATCGGCGACGTCTTCGGCGGCCTGTTCAACCGCGGCGGCCGGCAGGCCCAGCCGCGGCGCGGCGCGGACGTCGAGACCGAGGTGACGCTCTCCTTCGAGGAGGCGGTGGACGGCGCGACCGTCCCGCTGCGGATGACCAGCCAGGCCGCCTGCCGCACCTGCAGCGGCACCGGCGCCAAGGCCGGCACCACCCCGCGGGTCTGCCCGACCTGCGTCGGCGCCGGCACCGTCAGCCGGGGCCAGGGCGCCTTCGCGCTGTCCGAGCCGTGCCGGGACTGCCGCGGCCGCGGCATGATCGTCGACGACCCGTGCGCCGACTGCCACGGCAGCGGCCGGGCCAGTTCGGCCCGCACCATGCAGGTCCGGATCCCGGCCGGCGTCCAGGACGCCCAGCGCATCCGGCTGAAGGGCAAGGGCGCCCAGGGCGAGCGCGGCGGCCAGTCCGGCGACCTCTACGTCACCGTGCACGTCGACGCGCACCCGGTCTTCGGGCGCAAGGCCGACAACCTGACGGTGACCGTGCCGGTGACCTTCCCCGAAGCCGCTCTGGGCGGCACCATCGAGGTACCGACGCTCAACGGCCCCTCGGTGAAGCTCAGGCTGCCCCCGGGCAGCGCCAACGGCCTCACCTTGCGGGCCCGCGGCAAGGGCGCCACCCGCAAGGACGGCACCCGGGGCGACCTCCTGGTCACCGTGGAGGTCGTGGTGCCCCAGCACGTCACCGGCGACGCGCTGACGGCCCTGGAGCAGTACCGCGAGGCCACCGCCTCCGACGACCCGCGAGCCGCCCTCTTCAAGGCGGCGAAGGGAGCGTGACGACCAGATGACCCCCGACAGCGGCCCGATCGGGCCCGGCATCGGCGAAGGCCTGCCCGGCGGCGCCCCGCGTGCCCGCCGTGCGGCACCGCCGCCGCACTACGTCCTCACCGAGGACACCCCGGTCTACGTGATCTCGGTCGCCGCCGAGCTCTCCGGCCTGCACCCGCAGACCCTGCGCCAGTACGACCGGCTCGGCCTGGTCTGTCCCGACCGCACCGCGGGCCGCGGCCGCCGCTACTCCAGCCGCGACATCCAGCAGCTGCGCGAGGTGCAGCGGCTGTCCCAGGACGAGGGCATCAACCTCGCCGGCATCAAGCGGATCATCGAGCTGGAGAACCAGGTCACCGCACTGCAGTCGCGGATCACCGAGCTGGTCGACTCGCTCGAAGGCGCCGCCTCCGCGCTCCAGCAGCGCGAGGCCGCCGTCCACGCCTCCTACCGGCGGGATCTCGTCCCCTACCAGCCGCCGAGCCAGTCCAGCGCGCTGGTCGTCTGGCGCCCCAAGCGGTAACCCCGCCACCACGGCACCCGCCGCCGGCTCCCTCCTGATCGGGGGGTGCCGGCGGCTCGGTCGTCTGTGAGAGAGTGCTGGACCGGAGCGTGCCCCTGGCAGGCAGAGCTGTCGGTGGCAGTCCTTACCGGCCGTGACCGCGACCTAGGATGCCTGGTACAACCGACTTTAGAACGTTGACTACTTGTCCGGTCGACGACAGGGAGCCGAAGATGAGTGGGCGAGAGCAGCCCGGTTCCGCAGGTGGCGGATCGCGAATACTGTCTGCCGACGCCCGCTCGCTCTATCTCAGGACCGTCCACGGCAACGGCCGGCTGACAATCGGCGCCGGCCCGGGCGAGACCGCCGCGCTCCGCGAGCTCATGGACCTCGGTCTGCTCATTCCGGACAGTGACGAACCCGGCTCGCTCATCGCGGTCGACCCGGCCCAGCTCTCCTTCAGCCTGAGCTCCGCCTGGCAGCGCCAGGCCCTCGACCTGCTGGCCCGCGCGGTCGCCCTGCCGGCCGATCTCAGCGAATTGGCCGACGCCTTTCACAGCCCCGACCAGTCGGGCGGCCCCATCGAATACGTCCAGGGCAAAGCGCTCATCAATCAGCGTCTCCAGCAATGCATGGCCACCGGGATGACCGAGGGCCTCGCCATGCAGCCGGGCGGCCCCCGCCCGCCCGAGCTGCTCGCCGCGGGAATGGAACGGGACCTCAAGAGCCTGCAGCAGGGCGCTTCGATGCGCACGATCTACAACGCGAGCACCCGATACCACCAGCCCACCCGCGAATACGTGTCCCGGCTGGCGAAGGAGGGTTATCAGTTTCGCACCCTGGACGAGCCCTATGCCCGCCTCATCATTGTCGACCGGCGGCTCGCGGTAATTCCGGTGGGCGATGACGACCTGGCCGCTTTCATCCACGATCCGGCGGTCATCAAATATCTCGTGGAAGAGGTATTCGAGCGGAACTGGGGCCGGGCGCTGGAGTTCGACGGCGACACCACCGTCCCGCAGCAGGTGGTCTCCCGGCTGCGCCAGACGATCATCGACCTGCTTCTTTCCGGTACGAACCATCGGGTCATCGCCCGCAGACTCGGCATCAGCGAGCGCACGCTGGCGCGACATATCGCCGAGATGCGGGAGGACTACAACGTCGATTCCCTGTTCCAGCTGGGCTACGTCCTCGGCCGGGCCGCGCAGCACCGGCCGGAGTGAGGGCCCCGAACGGCGGCGGGCGCCCGCGCCTGGAGCCTTTCGGCACTCGAACGTCCGCTATGACAGGGAGCGGTCAGCCCCAGTTCATGTCATTGGCGACGAGGTAAACGGCGGCCTTGGCGCGGGAATCCCCGGCACCTGCGTCCACCTGCGGCTGCGTACCGTTTGACAGGACGCAGACACCGGCCAAAGCTCCGGCCGCGATGGCAATCGGAAGCACGACCTTGCGCACAAGCCTGGACATACGGGACACCAGCCCACTCCCTTTCCGAAAGTTGCTCTAGCCGAACTAATAGCACTGGAGTCCACATGATGCCGCACGCCGAGTTGTGGTGTCACCTCCCCGTTGTCCCCCGGCGGCGTCATCTCCCTGCCAGGCAGCCAGATGACAGGGCAGAAACCTGGACGCGAGCGTGACCACTGATAGACGATCAGTTCGCCCCCGATGGTCCAGCACCAGGTCAAAAACCTGTTGCTGTACGGTCAATTCTTCCTCACCACAGGGCACTGGATCCACCTGAAGCAGCAACTACTCTCAACGCCTGCCGGCACCGTCCCCCAATCCGGTCGGCCTTCCCCCGGAGTCGACATGACCGAGCCCTACCTGCGTCACCACGACAGCCAGGCCCCCGAGGGCCGGCGTGCACGTGTGTTCCTGGCCGCGCCGCTGATGCGGTTGACCGGCCCGGCGGACAGCGTGGTGACCCTGGCCAGCCGGACGCGGCTGACGACACTTCGCACCACGCTCCTGCGCAGCGGTGCCGCCGTGTACAGCGCCCACCACAGTGACGCCTGGACGATCGCCGGCCGGGCCCCCGAGCCCCGGGTGCCGTCGGACTTCCGGGCGCTGCAGTCCGCCGACCTGGTCTTCGCCTACGTCGGTGCGCCGCTCTCCGCCGGCGTGAGCCTGGAGCTGGGCTGGGCGTCGGCGCTGCGCAAGCCGATCGTCCTGCTGGTGGACGAGGCGATCACGCACAACCCGCTGATCGCCACCATCGAGCAGGTCGCCCCGGTGCTGCCGCTGGTCTTCGACGACACCTGGTCGCAGGAGGCCCTCCACCACACCGTGGAGACCGCCCTCGACTGGGCCGGCATGGCGCTCTCGCTGCGCGAGGGTTTCTGGACCGCCCCCGGCGACCAGTTCAGCATCCCGCGCCAGCAGCCCCCGGTGGTCGGTCCGACCGGCTACTGGCCGACCGGCGCGGCGACCGGCTGATCCCGGCTCACCCATCGGACTCCCCCGGCCGGGCTCCCCGCATCTGCCAGCCGAGCTGGAAGAGCGTCTCCGCGTCGTAGAGCTCGCGCAGGCGCGAGATGTGACCGGCCACCGTCCGCTCGCTCAGCCCCAGCCGGCCGGCGATCGTCCGCTGCGTCAGCCCCTGCGACAGCAGCCGGCCGATCTGGTCGTGCACCGCCGGCTCGGTGGCGCCGGCGGCCAGCGCCGACCAGTTCACCCCCTCCGCCTGGCGCCACTGCTGCTCGAACACGTCCACCAGGAAGGCGACCGTCGCGGAGTCCTCCACCAGGGCCGCGCTGGTGTTGTCCGGCGCGGCCGGGATCAGCGCCACCCTGCGGTCGAAGATCAGCACCCGCCTGAACGGCGCGGCCAGGGTGCGGATCGGGCTGCCGAGCCGGGCCGACGCCGCCGCGTACTCGACCGTCGGCGCGTCGAGGCGGGCGCTCGCCTCGTAGATCGTGCGCATGGTGCCGCCGCGGGCGAGGTAGCGGCGGGTGTGCTCCAGCGCGTCCCGCATGTGGGCGGCCGGCCGGGCTCCGCCGGGCTGGGCCGCCCAGGCCTCGCGGTGGTGCTCGTCGGCGAGCTGTGAGATCAGGTGGCGGATCTGCCCCATGCCGGTGATCCGCCGGGCGCCGCCGGTGCGGTCCTCCCGGCCGGGCGCGGCGTCGTAGGCCTTCGTCAGGTCGTCGATCAGCTCCGGGACGAGCGCCGCCCGGGCCAGCAGGCGCGCCCCCTCCTCGCGCAGCCCGGCCCCGATCCGCTCGCCGACGGCACGCGGGTTCACCACGCTGTACACGCCGTCCGCGTAGCGCGGTGTGAGCAGCCCGACGTCGGTCAGCTGCCGGACCGACCGGGCGTCCTGGGCGCTCACCTCGGCGATCGGCAGCCGGCCGCCCTCGCGCAGGATGGTCCGGTACAGCTCGCGGGCGTCGGCGTCCGGCAGCGGGGCCTCGGTCATCGCGGCGTCAGTCATCGCGGCGTCAGTCATCGCGGCCGCCCCGCATCAGCCAGCCGAGCTGGAACAGGGTCTGCGCGCCGTGGCGCTCGCGCAGCCGGGAGATGTGCGCGGCCACGGTGCGCTCGCTGAGGCCCAGCCGGGTGGCGACGGTGCGCTGGGTGAGGCCCTTGGCGAGCAGCCGGCCGACCCGGTCGGGGGCCTCCTGCGCGACGCCCCGGGCGAGGGTGCCGGCCCAGTCGGTGGGGTCGGCCCGGGCCCAGTCGCGTTCGAAGGCGCCGACCAGGAAGGCGATCGCGGCCGGGTCGGAGATGAAGGCGGCGGTGCTGTGGTCCTCGTTGGCGGAGATCACCGCGACCGAGCGGTCGAAGACGAACAGACGCTGGAACGGCTCGTCCAGGATCCGGATCTGCGAGCCGTGCCGGGTGACCTCGTCCGCGTAGGCGAGCGCGGCCGGGTCGGAGACCGCGACCGGCTGGTAGACGGTGCGCAGCGAGCAGCCGCGCTGCAGCAGCCGGAGGTCCTGGAGGAGCGCGATCTTCAGGGCGTCGGCCGGGCGGTGGCCCGGCTGGGCGGTGAGGACCTCCGTCCGGCAGTCGGCGACCAGTTGGGAGATGCGCTGGCGGATGTGGACGTGGCCCTCGATGTAGACGGCGCCGCCGGAGCGCTCGGGCGGGCGGGGCATCGCGTCGTACGCCCGGGTGAGGGTGTCCAGCGCGCCGGGCAGGTTCTCGGCGCGGACCAGCAGCCGGGTGGCCTCGCTGCGCAGTTCGGCGCCGAGCCGGTCGCTGACCGAGCGCGGGCTGACGGCGGTGTAGCAGGCGTCCATCGGGTTGGGCATCAGCAGGCCGATGTCGACCAGGAGCCGCAGCGCGGCCCGGTCGGACTCGGGGACGTCGGCGGCGGGGACGCGGCCGCCACGGGCGAGAACGGCCAGGTAGAGCTGCCGGGCCGCCTCGTCGGGCTCACCGCCCGGCGCGCTGGTGCCCGGGGCGGCCGTCGGATCCGCCGTCACCTCGAACACTCCCTGCCGGATGGGTCTCGGATCTGCCTGTGCCGCGCGTGCCCCCCGCACGGGTCGATCGTGGTCGCGGTACCGCGCGCCGCACGCGATCACGGTACTGCCGACCGGCGGACCCCCGGGGACCGGGTGCCGTCGCACACGGGTTTCCCGGGGGTCGCCGGTAGCACGCCAATCCCAGGGCGCTCCCGGCGAGGCGGAGCAGCAACGCCTCGCCGGTTCCGGTCCCGGGGACCATCACCACACATGGCGTCCCGGCCGGCGCTCTTCCCCCCGACATGCGGGTACGGACGTACCTCTCGCATCCAGTATCGAAGAGCAAGTCACCACCATCGGGCTGCGATCGCCCGGACGGCTTGGCGTGTCTCCACCATCACAGCGTGACGGCCGGTGAACAAGTGCCGCCCGACTGCATGTTTTCGCAATTGCAGGAACCTGCACCGTGAATCCGTGGCGGCCCCCGGGCGGACCACCGGGGTCGGGGAAGGAAGGCCAGGTCAGGGCGATGGCGGGGCGGGCGGCGACCGTCCGTTCAGTCGGCTGCGGAGCAGGGCGCTCCGAATCCGGACTGCCCCATCGGGCAGCCTTCGCTGATCCTGCACGATCCCTTCACGGAATCCCCCTCTGCCCTCCGGTCACTCATCGTGACTTCTCTTGCCGCTACCGTGACGGCTCTGCTAGCGGGCCAGCAGCCTGCCGCCGGCCAGCCCGGCCGCGGTGCCGCCGGCGGCCACGGCCCAGGCGGCGGCCAGCAGGACGAAGAGCCCGGCCGCGAGGCCGGTGAACCCGGCGAAACCGGTGTGCCGGGCGAGCGCGGAGGCGCCGGTGACGCAGGTGCCGACCGGGAAGGTGTAGGCCCACCAGGTCATCGTGAAGGACATCCCGGCCCTGCGGGCCCGCAGGTTGGCCGCGGTGGCGATGACCAGCCAGAGCATCGCGACCCCGAGCACCGCGACCCCGTAGAGCTCGGCGAGGGCGAGCGCCACCGGTGCCAGCTGCGGCGCCACCGGGCGTGCGGCGTCAGCGAGTTGGTGGACGGCCGTGGTGGACTGGCCGAGCGGGCCGAGCACCAGGAAGAGCGACGGGGTGAGCACCAGGGCGGACAGCTTGCTGTGCACCAGCCCGGTGAGCACCACCGGCAGCAGCGCCAGGATGGCCAGCAGCCCGACCCCGAACAGCGCACAGCAGCCGTACAGCAGGCTCTGCTGCGCGGTGCCGGTCGGCAGGTGCGGGACGAGCGCGGGACCGGTCGCGGAGGCGACCAGCGGCGCGACCACCGGCAGCAGCCAGGTCGGGTTGGCCTCCAGCGGGGAGACGGCGTGCCGGGTGATCATCAGGTAGGGCACGCCGGCCGCGACCGCCAGGGCATAGAGCGTGCCGATGCCCCAGAGCGCCGCGTCCAGCGCGACGGCCGGGCCGGTGCCGATCACCCGCGAGCCGAGGGTGAGGGTGCCCAGGCCGACCGAGAGCATGGCGATCGGCGGGCACCCGTAGAAGACCGCGGTGGCCGGGTTGTCCAGCAGGTGGGCGCGGGCCTCGGCGCGGTACCGGAGGAGGTGGACCACCCGCGCGGGGACGAGCACCAGCAGCGCGACCGCCCCGAGCGCCCACATCAGCTCGCCGAACCCGATCAGCCCCGGCAGCCGGACGGGCAGCGCGGCCGCGCCGTTGCCGACGATCGCGGTGCCCATCACCACCGCGTACCAGTTGGGACCGAGCTGGGCGAGGTCGAAGCGGGCGGTGCGGGTGAGCGGTCGGACGCCGGTGAGGATGGCCATGGAACCACCGTGCCGTCCGCCTCCGGCCACCGGTAGCGCCCACCGACCTATGAGGGCATAGCCTGAGTCTATGGCTCTCTCCCCGCACGTCCCCGAGCTCGGCGCCCTGGAACTGCTCCTCACGGTGGCACGACTGGGCAGCGTCGGCCGGGCGGCGGCCGAGCTGGGCGTGAGCCAGCCGACGGCGAGCGCCCGGATCAAGGGCATGGAGCGACAGATCGGCGTCCCCCTGCTGGAACGGTCCCCGCGCGGCTCCCGGCCGACCAAGGCCGGGCTGCTGGTGGTCGAGTGGGCCCGGCACGTGGTCGAGGCGGCGCAGGCGCTGGACGCCGGGATCGACGCGCTGCGCGAGCGGCGGGACGCCCGGCTGGTGGTGGTGGCCAGCCTGACCGTCGCCGAGTACCTGATGCCGGGCTGGCTGCTGGCGCTGCACGACAGCAGCCCGGGCACGGCGGTGATCCTGCGGACGGCCAACTCCTCCGACGTCGCCGGGCACGTGCTGGCCGGCGAGGCCGACCTCGGCTTCGTCGAGGGCCCGTCCACCCCGCCGGGGCTGGCCGGCGCGGTGGTGGCCGCCGACCGGCTGGTGGTCGTGGTGGCGCCCGGCCACCCCTGGGCGCGCCGCCGCGCCCCGGTGACCGGCCCCGAGCTGGCCGCCACCCCGCTGGTGCTGCGCGAGCCCGGGTCGGGCACCCGGGAGGTCCTGGAGATGGCGCTGGCGCCGTTCGGCGGTGCCGCCAAGCCGCGGCTGGAGCTGGCCTCGTCGACCGCGCTGAAGGCGGCGGCGATGACCGGCGCCGGACCGGTCTGCCTGAGCGAGCTGGCGGTGACGGAGGAGCTGGCGACCCGGCGGCTGGTGGCCGTGCCGCTGGCCGAGGGGCTGGACCTGCGGCGGCCGCTGCGCGCGGTCTGGCCGGCCGGCCACCGGCCGGGCGGGCCGGCCCGGGAGCTGCTGGTACTGACCCGGCGGACCGGGCCGTCGGTCCGCAGCGGCTGGCAGCCCGCGCCGCGGCTCGACCGGTACACCGTCTCCGGGCACCCCAAGCGTTCATCCGAAGGTTGAGCGGAATAGACTCAACTTAGTGCATGCTGTACTCAGCAGGGCCGGTGGCCGGGGGCCGCCGCCCGTACGAAGCAGTTCGCCATCAGCGAGGAGGACACCCCAGCAGTGGACGCCAGCAAGTTCACCACCAAGACGCAGGACGCCCTGTCCGCCGCGATCCGGCAGGCCGGCGCCGCGGGGAATCCGGACGTCAAGCCGGTGCACATCCTGATCGCCCTGCTGGAGCAGCCCGAGGGCATCGCCGGGCCGCTGCTCAAGGCGGTCGGCGCGGACGCGACCCGGATCGACACCGAGGCCCGCCGGCTGCTGACCGGACTGCCCCGCGCGACGGGCTCCACCGTCGCCGCGCCCCAGCTGGCCCGCGACACGCTGGCCGTGCTCACCGAGGCCGGCAAGCGCGCCGAGGACCTGGACGACCAGTACGTCTCCACCGAGCACCTGATGGTCGGCCTGGCCGCCGAGGGCGGCGCGGTCGCCGACCTGCTCGCCCAGCGGGGCGCCACCGCGAAGGCCCTGCTCGCCGCGTTCAAGGACGTCCGCGGCAGCGGCCGGGTCACCTCCCCCGACCCGGAGGGCACCTACAAGGCCCTGGAGAAGTACGGCACCGACCTCACCCAGGCCGCCCGGGACGGCAAGCTCGACCCGGTCATCGGGCGCGACCAGGAGATCCGCCGGGTCGTCCAGGTGCTCTCCCGGCGCACCAAGAACAACCCCGTGCTGATCGGCGAGCCCGGTGTCGGCAAGACCGCCGTGGTCGAGGGCCTGGCCCAGCGCATCGTGGCCGGTGACGTGCCGGAGTCGCTGCGCGGCAAGCGGCTGGTCGCGCTGGACCTCGGCGCGATGGTCGCCGGCGCCAAGTACCGCGGCGAGTTCGAGGAGCGGCTGAAGGCCGTCCTGAACGACATCAAGCAGAGCGACGGCCAGGTCGTCACCTTCATCGACGAGCTGCACACCATGGTCGGCGCGGGCGCCGGCGGGGACTCCGCGATGGACGCGGGCAACATGCTCAAGCCGATGCTGGCCCGCGGCGAGCTGCGGATGGTCGGCGCCACCACGCTGGACGAGTACCGCGAGCGGATCGAGAAGGACCCGGCCCTGGAGCGCCGGTTCCAGCAGGTGCTGGTCGGCGAGCCCAGCGTGGAGGACTCGATCGCCATCCTGCGCGGCCTCAAGGGCCGGTACGAGGCGCACCACAAGGTGCAGATCTCGGACGCCGCCCTGGTCGCCGCCGCCACCCTGTCCAACCGCTACATCACCTCGCGCTTCCTGCCCGACAAGGCGATCGACCTGGTCGACGAGGCGGCCTCCCGGCTCCGGATGGAGATCGACTCCTCCCCCGTCGAGATCGACGAGCTCCAGCGCGCCGTCGACCGGCTGCGGATGGAGGAGCTGGCCCTGGAGAAGGAGTCCGACCCGGCCTCGGTCGACCGGCTGACCCGGCTCCGGCGCGATCTCGCCGACAAGAACGAGCAGTTGAGCGTGCTCACCGCCCGGTGGGAGCAGGAGAAGAAGAGCCTCAACCGGGTCGGCGAGCTGAAGGAGCGGCTCGACGACCTGCACGGCGCCCTCGACCGGGCCCAGCGGGACGGCGACTTCGAGCGCGCCTCCAAGCTGATGTACGCCGAGATCCCGGCCGCCGAGCAGGAGTTGACCGAAGCGCAGGAGGGCGCCGAGGAGCGGGACGCCACCTCCTCCATGGTCAAGGAGGAGGTCGGCCCGGACGACATCGCCGATGTGGTCGCCTCCTGGACGGGCATCCCGGCCGGCCGGCTGCTGGAGGGCGAGAGCTCCAAACTCCTGCGCATGGAGGACGAGTTGGGCCGGCGCCTGATCGGCCAGGCGGAGGCCGTCCAGGCCGTCTCGGACGCGGTGCGACGCACCCGCTCCGGCATCGCCGACCCGGACCGGCCGACCGGCTCCTTCCTGTTCCTCGGCCCCACCGGCGTCGGCAAGACCGAACTCGCCAAGGCCCTGGCCGACTTCCTCTTCGACGACGAGCGGGCGATGGTCCGGATCGACATGAGCGAGTACGGCGAGAAGCACTCCGTCTCCCGCCTGGTCGGCGCCCCGCCCGGGTACGTCGGCTACGAGGAGGGCGGCCAGCTCACCGAGGCGGTCCGCCGCCGCCCCTACAGCGTGGTGCTGCTGGACGAGGTGGAGAAGGCCCACCCCGAGGTCTTCGACGTCCTGCTCCAGGTGCTGGACGACGGCCGGCTCACCGACGGCCAGGGCCGCACGGTCGACTTCCGCAACGCGATCCTGATCCTCACCTCCAACCTGGGCAGCCAGTTCCTCGTGGACCCGGCCACCCCGGAGGAGATGAAGAAGCGGCTGGTGCTGGACTCGGTGCGGGCCGCGTTCAAGCCCGAGTTCCTCAACCGCCTCGACGACATCGTGGTCTTCGAGCCGCTGGGCACCGCCGAGCTGAGCCGGATCGTCGACCTCCAGGTCGCCCGGCTGGCCGCCCGGCTGGGCGAGCGCCGGCTCACCCTCCACGTCGACGAGGCCGCCCGGGACTGGCTGGCGCTCACCGGCTACGACCCCGCGTACGGCGCCCGGCCGCTGCGCCGCCTGGTGCAGTCCGCGATCGGCGACCAGCTCGCCCGGGCCATCCTCTCGGGCCAGGTGCACGACGGCGACACCGTCCTGGTCGAACGGGCCGAGGAGGGCGACCACCTCACCGTCCGGGGCCGCGGCCCGCTGGAGAAGTAGCGCTTCGCAGCCCCCGGACCGGGCCGCCCCCGCTCCCCGAGGGGGCGGCCCGGTGCCGTGCTCACCCTCGGTGGCCACGGCCCCGACCGGGGGCCCCGGCAAGATCCACAGGTGCCCGCCCGCCGCCCGGGCGCCCCTGTGAGGCAGGCCCAGGATGAGGCAGGATGGGAGGTGGAAGGGCGGCCTCTCATTGCCGGCCACCACGTGCACTGAGGAAGAGGACCCCCATGAGCATCGACCCGTCGTCCATCCCGTCGTTCGGCGTGCCGCAGGGCGGCCAGCCCGGCGGCCAGGGAGGTCGGCCGGCCGGCCCGCCGCCGATCGTCGTCCCGGACCAGGCCCTGGTGACCCAGCTGCTGGACCAGATGCAGCTCAAGCACGTCGTGGACGAGGAGGGCGACCTCACCGCCCCCTGGGAGGGCTTCCGCGTCTACTACATGTTCCGCGGCGAGCAGAAGGAGCTCTTCGCGGTCCGCGCGTTCTACGACCGCGCCTACCCGCTGGAGGACAAGGCCGAGATCCTCGACCTCATCGACGAGTGGAACCGCGAGACCCTCTGGCCCAAGGTCTACACCCACACGCACGAGGACGGCGTGGTCCGCCTGATCGGCGAGGCCCAGATGATCGTCGGCACCGGCGTGAACCTGGACTACTTCGTCACCACCACCGCCAACTGGACCCAGGCCGCCGTCGGCTTCGAGCAGTGGATCGTCGAGCGCCTCGGCCTGCAGAAGGAGATCGAGGGCGAGGAGGGCGAGGGCGAGGCCCCCGAGGGCACCAACGAGGCCTGATCCTCCCGCCACCGCTCCGCTCCGCGGCACGGCCCGCCCCGGCACCCCCGGCGGCGGGCCGTTCTTGTCCCCGGCCACCCGCTGCCCCAGGATGGGGCCGACGACGAGGCGTGAGGAGCCGCAATGGGTACGAGGCCGCTGCTGAACCGACGGCTGGCCGGGATGGGCACGACGATCTTCGCCGAGATGTCCGCCCTCGCCACCGCCACCGGCTCCATCAACCTCGGCCAGGGGTTCCCGGACACCGACGGACCGGCCGAGATCGCCCGGGCCGCCGCCGACGCCGTCCTCGCGGGCCGGGGCAACCAGTACCCGCCCGGCCCCGGCATCCCCGAGCTGCGGAGCGCGATCGCCGAGCACCAGCAGCGCTTCCGCGGCCTCGCCTTCGACCCGGACACCGAGGTGCTCGTCACCGCCGGGGCCACCGAGGCGATCGCCGCCGCCCTGCTGGCGCTGCTGGAGCCGGGCGACGAGGTGATCGCCCTCGAACCCTTCTACGACTCCTACGCCGCCTGCATCGCCATGGCCGGCGCCGTCCGCGTCCCGCTCACCCTGCGTGCCCCGGACTTCCGCCCCGACCTGGAGCGACTGCGCGCGCTGGTCACCCCGCGCACCCGGCTGCTGCTGCTCAACTCCCCGCACAACCCCACCGGCCTGGTGCTCTCCACCGACGAACTGGCCGCGATCGCCGCCCTCGCCGTCGAGCACGACCTGCTGGTGGTCACCGACGAGGTCTACGAGCACCTGGTGTTCAGCGGCACCCACCACCCGATCGCCGCGCTCCCGGGCATGCGCGAGCGCACCGTGTCGATCTCCTCGGCCGGCAAGACCTTCTCCTTCACCGGCTGGAAGGTCGGCTGGGTCACCGGCTCGGCGCCCCTGGTCGCCGCCGTCCGCACCGCGAAGCAGTACCTGACCTACGTCAGTGCCGGTCCCTTCCAGTACGCCGTCGCCGACGCCCTGCGGCTGCCCGACGACTACTTCGACGGGTTCCGCGCCGATCTGCTGCGCAAGCGGGACCTGCTCGCCGACGGGCTGAGCGCGGCCGGGTTCCGGGTGTTCCGACCGGAGGGCACCTACTTCATCACCACCGACATCACCCCGCTGGGCGAGAAGGACGGCATCGAGTTCTGCCGTGCCCTCCCCGAGCGCTGCGGCGTCGTCGCGATCCCCAACGTCGTCTTCTACGACGACACCGAGGTCGGCCGCTCGCTGGTCCGCTTCACCTTCTGCAAGCAGGACGAGGTCCTGGAGGAGGCGGTCAGTCGACTCGGTCGGCTCTGACCATCGGATGGGACGCGTCGCACGTCCTGACGAATAGTCAATTGCTCCGCCGGGAGCGACGATTGCCCCCGGCCGAGGTTCGCCGGGCCCGCCCCGGTCCTTCGTGTGCCCCGTGCGCCGGGCGCGGTGGGGACCGGGGCGTGCGCGCGTCATGAGTGGCGTGCGAGCAGCGCGCACGGCGCGCGAACCGGGGCGAGGGGCGCGCGCTGTGCAAAGTCGCACACCGGCTCGATCAGAGCGGGGAAGCCGGGGTGCTCGAAACGGTGAATGCTTGACAAAGTTGGGTAAATCACCGACGGACCCGGCGTATTCATGCTTCTCTGCTGCTGAATCTCCAGCCGGAATCCTTCCTTCCACGGTCGGCCGCGCCCTGGACCGCACAGCCACGAACAGCCTCGCCTTTGCCCAGGCCTACTCGCTGCTGCACGGCGGGCGCGCACGGAGCTGAAACGCGGAGCCGAGCATGCTCACCACACTGCAGACCTCCTACACGGACACCCGCGCCGGTGACCTGGCCTGGTGCCTGGGCGGCGACCCGCTGCCCGCTCTCGCAGTCCGCGACCTGAGACTCGCCAACGCCGGGCGCCCCGGGCCGCCCGGCACCCTCCAGCTGCGGCTGCTGGGCGCCTCGCACCAGGTGGTGATCGCCGCCGGGCCCGGCAGATGCCTGGAGACCGTCGCCTGCCTGCCCGGCCGCCGGACCCCACTGCCGGCCCGGGTGGCCAAACAGGTGGACGGCTGGGAGTACGAGTTCGCGGCCCGGATCGAGGCGCTACCGCCGCACGACTTCGCCGCTCGCGCCCAGGAGTTGCTGGCCCTGGTCGAGGGCCACCCCCGCGGCCTGGCCGGCGTCTTCCCGGGCGACCCGAGCGCGTTCACCGCACTGGTCACCCAGGGCGCCGCGGACCGGCTGCTCTGGCGCACCTGGCACGCCTATCCGCAGGAGGGCCAGCTGGTCTGCACGCGGTCCTCCCTGGTGGCGACCCGGTGAGCACGGCCGCCGATCCCGATGGGGTCATAGGTCCGCACATCGGCCTTCATTCGTACGCAGGAACGATTCGTCAACCTGTCGTATCGCACTGTCCGTCGAATGGACGCAGCCATCCGTACCGAACGTCGCCTAGCGTTTGTTCGTGATCAACCATCCGGCCGGTCCACCCGCACAGCCGGGACTCGACCTCGACAACGGCAGCCCACCCCGGCCCGGGCGGAGCCTGACCCCTCTGCCCGCCCGCCGCAGGGCCCGGCTGCGCGCCCACCCCGCGCTCTCCCGGCTCGCCGTCCTGCTGGCGGCGTTCGTCTGCGCCGCCTGCGGACTCGTCTACGAGCTCGAACTCGTCGCGCTCGGCAGCTATCTGCTCGGGGACTCGGTCACCCAAACCTCCGTCGTGCTCTCCGTCATGGTGTTCGCGATGGGGCTGGGCTCGCTGCTCGCCAAACGGTTCACCCGCCGCCCGGCCACCGCCTTCGCGCTGGTCGAGTGCGCGCTCGCGCTCACCGGCGGGCTCTCCGTCCTCGCCCTGTACTCCTGCTGGGCCTGGATCGGCCGGTACCAGGCCGCGATGATCGCCCTGACCTGTCTGATCGGGGTCCTGATCGGCGCCGAGATCCCGCTGCTGATGACGCTCGTCCAGCGGATCCGCCGGGAGGACGCCGGGCGGGCCGCGGCCGACCTCTTCGCCGCCGACTACGTGGGCGCGCTGATCGGCGGCCTCGCCTTCCCGTTCCTGATCCTGCCGCTCTTCGGCCCCGGCACCGGCGCCCTGGTCACCGGCGCCGTCAACGCCGTCGCCGGGGCCGCGGTGGTGCTCTGGCTGTTCCGCGAGGAGCCCCCGCCCCGCACCCGGCTGCTGCTCTGGGGCGGCTGCGCCCTCGTCCTCGCCCTGCTCGCCGCGGCCGCCGTCTGGTCCGGGGCGATCGAACGCGCCGCCCGGCAGGCCCTGTACGGCGGGCAGGTCCGGTACGCCGCCCACACCCGGTACCAGGAGATCGTGCTCACCGGCCCCGCCGAGGGCCCGCTGCGGCTGTACCTGGACGGGCGGCTCGCGGTCTGCGGTCCGGACGCGTACCGGGGCAGCGAGGCCCTGGTCCACCCCGCGATGGCGGCCGGGCCGGACGCCCGGGTGCTGCTGCTCGGCGGCGGTGACGGCCTCGCCGCGCGGGAGGTGCTGCGGCACGGCGGCGTCCGCTCGGTGCTGGTGGTCGACGCCGACCCGGCCCTCGCCCGGCTGGCCCGGACCGACCCGGGCCTGGCCGCGCTCTCCGGCCACTCCCTGGACGACCCCCGGGTGCGGACCGCCGCCGCGGACCCGCTGGAGTGGCTGCGCGGCGTGCACCCGGGCGAGGCGTCCTTCGACGTGGTGCTCGCCGATCTGCCCGGCCCCGCCGACAGCGGGACGGTGAAGTTCCACTCGCAGGAGTTCTACGGCCTCGCCACCCGGCTGCTCGCGCCCGGCGGGCGGCTCGCCGTCCGGGCGGACGACGAGCCGAACGGCCTCTGGCAGGTCGAGTCCGGCCTGCGGGCCGCCGGGCTGCGGACCGTCCCGTACGCCGTCCGGGGCGGCCCCGCCGCGAGCTGCCGGCCCGGCTCACCGGACAGCCAGGCCTTCCTGCTGGCCGCCGCCGCCCAGCCCCCGCTCACCCTCGCCCCGGACGCCCCGCCGCCGCGCGCGTTCACCGCGGACGCCCTGCGGGCCGCCGCGGCCCACCTGACCGCCCTCCGCCCGGCCCGCCCACCGGCCGCGCTGACCCTGCTGGGGCCGCGCTGACGGACCGCCCGGGGTGGAGCGGGCGGAACCGGGCGGGGCGGGCGGAGCGGACGGAACCGGGCGGAGGGCGGCCACGAGCGGTCGGCGGAGGGCCGGGTGCGGCCGGTCGGGGACGTCCCGACGGCAGGTAGGGGCCACTGCGCGGACCACCGCGGGTTCGGTCGGTAGGCTCCGTGACATGGAGCATGAGGTTGTCGTCCCGATGCCGGCCGAGCTGGTCCGGCAGGCCCTGCAGGATCCGGCTCTGCTGGCCCGTTGCGTCCCCGGGCTGAGCACCGAGCCGGCCGCCGTCGGCAGCGGGTCCGCCGAGGAGATCGGCGGGCGGCTGAAGCTGCGGATCGGCACCTCCACCATCACCTACAAGGGCGTGCTGTCACTGATCGAGGGCCGCGAAGGCGTCCTCACCGTGTTCGCCGAGGGCGAGGAGGTGCGCGGCAGCGGCGAGGCCACGGCCACCCTCCGGGTCGCCACCGCCGACGGCACCGCGGCCGGGACCACGCTGATCCGCTTCGTCGGCGACCTGAGCGCCACCGGCCGGCTCACCGAGTTCGACGGCGAGACCCTCGCCGGCGCCGGCCGCCGCCTGCTCGACCGCTTCGCCGCCGCCCTCGCCTCCCCCGACGCGGAGGCGGCGGACGCCGAGGTCGAGACGGACGCCGAGGTGGAGGCGGAAGCCGAGGTGGAGGCGGAAGCCGAGGTGGAAACCGCCGTGGAGGCGGCGGACGCCGAGGTCGAGACGGACGTCGAGGCGGACGCCGAGGACGCCGAGGAGGCGGCCACCGCCGAGGACACCGACGTCGAGGCAGAGACCGAGGACGCGGCGGACACCGACGTCGAGGACGAGGACGAGGCGGAGGACGACGAGGAGCCCACCGCCACCGTGCTCTTCCTGGACGACCACCAGGACAACCCCGGCGACGACCTCGACGACGACCTCTCCGACCTCATCGCCTTCTCCGACGCCGACGCCGAGCGCTTCGGCCTCCCGATCGGCGGCGACCGCGAGGAGGACGACCGTGAGGAGGCCGCCGACGTCGACGGCCCCGCCGCCGAGGCCGGGGACGGCGTCGGCACCGAGCTCCCCGCCGACCTGCCCTTCGGCTACGAGCAGGAGCCGGTGCTCGGCGGCCCGGTCCGCCGCAGCATCGTCGGCCGCTCCGCCGAGGAGGTCGACCACGCCCCGCCGCGCGGCCCGTACGCCCCCGCCCTGCCGGCCCGCAGCGCGCGGGCCCGGGCGGCGTCCCGCTGGGGCGGCGAGGCCGGCGGCATCGTGGTGCCGGGACCGGGCGGCCGCAGCGCGGTGCCGTGGATGATCGGCGGCGGCGTGGCCCTGATCGGCGGCGCCGTGGTCCTGGCCAGGGCCCTGCGCCGACGCTAGAAGGCCGGACAAGCCCTAGACTGAACGCTCATGAGCAACGACCGCGACGCCCTGCTGGCACAGATCAAGGACAAGGCCGTCGTGCACGGCAAGGTCACCCTTTCCTCCGGCAAGGAGGCCGACTACTACGTCGACCTGCGCCGGATCACGCTGGACGCCCAGGCCGCCCCGCTGGTGGGCCGGGTGATGCTGGACGCGACCGAGCACCTGGAGTACGACGCCGTCGGCGGCCTGACGCTCGGCGCCGACCCGGTGGCCGCCGCGATGCTGCACGCCGCCGCCGCACGCGGCCGCGAGCTGGACGCGTTCGTGGTCCGCAAGGCGGGCAAGGCGCACGGTCTGCAGCGCCGGATCGAGGGCCCCGAGGTCAAGGGCCGCCGGGTGCTGGCCGTCGAGGACACCTCCACCACCGGCGGGTCGGTGCTGACCGCCGTCGAGGCGCTGCGCGAGGCGGGTGCCGAGGTGGTCGGCGTCGCGGTGATCGTGGAGCGGGGCGGCGCCGCCGCGGTC
This sequence comes from Kitasatospora sp. NPDC022856, assembly GCF_055561235.1. Classification (NCBI taxonomy): domain Bacteria; kingdom Bacillati; phylum Actinomycetota; class Actinomycetes; order Kitasatosporales; family Streptomycetaceae; genus Kitasatospora; species Kitasatospora sp. NPDC022856. Next base: position 133,370 of record NZ_JBVHHE010000002.1, read on the forward strand.
GAGGCCACCGGCCTGCCGTACGTGACCGCGTACGACCTGGCCGACCTGGGCCTCTGACCCGCGCGCGCCGGTAGCCCGGCGGAACGGCGGCACAGCGGAAACGGCCGGGGCCGGGTCCTGTTTCACGTGAAACAGGACCCGGCCCCGGCCGTTCGTCGTGGGGCGCTCAGCCGCGGCGGTGGCGCCCGGCACCCGCCTGGGCGGTCTCGGCGTCAGCGGCCTCGGCACCGCCGGCCTTCTTCTTCCGGCGCTCGCGCACCACCTCGACGAGGATCGGCGACACCGAGAGCAGCACGATCAGCAGCACCGCGGGGATCAGGTACTTGTCGATCACCGGGGCGAGCGCGTCACCGAAGAAGTAGCCGATCAGCAGCATGGACTCGGTCCACAGCACGCCGCCGATCACGTTCCAGAGGAAGAACGTCCGGGCCGGCATCTCCAGGGTGCCCGCGACCGGGTTCAGGAAGGTCCGGACGATCGGCATGAAGCGGGCCAGCACCACGGCCTTGCCGGGCCCGAACTTGTTGAAGTACTCCTCCGCCTTCAGCACGTACTCGCGCCGGAAGATCTTCGACTCCGGCTTGTCGAACATCTTCGGTCCGACCTTCACCCCGATCAGGTGCCCGAGCTGGGCACCCGCGACGGCGGCCAGTGGGGCCCCGATCAGCAGGGCCGCGATCGGCAGCTTCGTGCCCTCCCCGAGCACCGACGACGCGGCGTTCGAGGAGGCGACCCCGGCGATGATCAGCAGTGAGTCGCCCGGGAAGAAGAACCCGACCAGCAGGCCGGTCTCGGCGAAGATGATCGCGATCAGCCCGATGGCACCGAGGGACGAGATCAGTGATTTGGCGTCGAGCAAGTTGACGGCCAGCTGGTTGTAGTCCACGGGCGCAGGATAGCGGGCCCGTCTTGACGCGGGCTTCCGCCCGGGGGGCGAGACGGTGGTCATCCCTTCGTCGCACGTGCGCGGCCGTCCCGACAGGCGGGCCACATGGTGGCGCCGGGGCCCGGGATGGGAAGATGGCTCCCGGCGTCCGGACCGCGGTCGCAACACCCTCATTGTCGTACCGCGGTGGCCGCCTCGAACCTTGGTACTGGTGGCCGCCCCGCAGAGCCGCGCGTCGGCCCCGGTACCCCGGAGTCGTAACAGGCGTACACAGCGTCGGACAGCACCGTCCGTACGCCGCAACCCGACAGGAGCGGATTCGCATGCCCATCGCAACTCCCGAGGTCTACAACGAGATGCTCGACCGGGCCAAGGCGGGCAAGTTCGCCTACCCGGCCATCAACGTCACCTCGTCCCAGACCCTGCACGCCGCGCTGCGCGGCTTCGCCGAGGCCGAGAGCGACGGCATCATCCAGATCTCGACCGGTGGTGCGGAGTTCCTGGGGGGTCAGCACAACAAGGACATGGTGACCGGCGCCGTCGCGCTCGCCGAGTTCGCGCACGTGGTCGCCGCCAAGTACGACATCACCGTCGCGCTGCACACCGACCACTGCCCCAAGGACAAGCTGGACGGCTACGTCCGCCCGCTGCTGGCGATCTCCGCCGAGCGCGTGGCCAAGGGCCTCAACCCGCTGTTCCAGTCGCACATGTGGGACGGCTCCGCCGAGACCCTGAACGACAACCTGTCCATCGCCGAGGAGCTGCTGGCCCAGGCCGTCGCCGCCAAGATCATCCTTGAGGTCGAGATCACCCCGACCGGCGGCGAGGAGGACGGTGTCACGCACGAGATCAACGACGAGCTGTACACCACCGTCAACGACGCGGTCCGCACCGCCGAGGCGCTGGGCCTGGGCGAGAAGGGCCGCTACCTGCTGGCCGCCTCGTTCGGCAACGTGCACGGCGTCTACAAGCCGGGCAACGTCGTCCTGAAGCCGGAGCTGCTGCGCGAGCTGCAGGACGCGATCGGCAAGCAGTACGGCAAGACCGACCCGTTCGACTTCGTCTTCCACGGCGGCTCGGGCTCCACCGCCGAGGAGATCGCCACCGCGCTGGAGAACGGCGTCGTGAAGATGAACCTGGACACCGACACCCAGTACGCCTTCACCCGCCCGGTCGTGGACCACATGTTCCGCAACTACGACGGTGTGCTGAAGGTCGACGGCGAGGTCGGCAAGAAGAACACCTACGACCCGCGCACCTGGGGCAAGCTGGCCGAGGCCGGCATGGCCGCCCGCGTGCTGGAGGCCGCCCAGCAGCTGCGCTCGGCCGGCACCCGCCTGAAGTAAGGCGCCCGCCCGAAGCAGGGCACCCGCCCGGCACGAGGCACCACCGGAGTCCCGGCGCTTTCCCCGGGCCGGTCCCCGGCTCATGGCCCCCAGTGGTTCACTGGGGGCCATGAGCATTCACCAGAACCTCCTCGGGGGTCCGCCCCCGACGCACCTCCCCGCCGAGCCCGCTCCTCTGGAGCTGCTGGCCGGCGGCGCCTCCCCGGCCGAGGTCGCGGCGAAGTACCCGACCTCCTCGCTGGCCTGGGCTCAGCTCGCCGACGACGCCTTCGCCGCCGGCCGCACCGTCGAGTCCTACGCGTACGCCCGCACCGGCTACCACCGCGGGCTGGACTCGCTGCGCCGGGCGGGCTGGAAGGGCCACGGCCCGGTGCCGTGGGAGCACGAGCCGAACCGCGGCTTCCTGCGGGCGCTGCACGGCCTCGGCCGGGCCGCCGCCGCCATCGACGAGAAGGAGGAGGCCGAGCGCTGCGCCCAGTTCCTCCGGGACAGCTCGCCGACCGCCGCCGCCACGCTGGGCTGACCCGCCCGCCCCCAGGCAGCGCCCCGGGCCGACCCGCCCGGACCGGCCGCCCCCGTACGCGCCCTCCGGCCCGTACGGGGGCGGCCGCATGCCGGGACGCGCATCCGGTGCGTGGACAGCCGTCGGGTCTCCGTGTCAGGGTGGTCCGTGCGAGGGGGGCGCACAGAGGTTCGAACGGCTTTGGCGACCCCACAGGTCCGACAGGAAGCCCAGACGTGCCCGCAGCCAGACCCGACCGACGCCGCTCCCGCGCGCGCACCTCCGGCGCGGCCGGCGAACGCACCGGCGGCTCCCGCACCGGCCGCCCCCGCGCCACCGGTGCCCGTCGCAGGCGCCGCCGGATCCGCCCCGGCATGATCACCGCGCTGGTGGCGGCGCTGGCCGTCCTCGGCGGGGCACTGCTCATGCTCGACCGCCCCGGCCCGCGACCGACCACCGGGCCGACCGCGCAGGGCCGGATCGCCCCGCCCGAGGCGAGCACCCCGCCCGCCGCCGCGCCCGCTGCCCCGGCGCCCACCCCGACACTGACCCCGACCCCGCCACCGGCTCCCGGTCCGACGCCCGGACCGGCCTCGCCGGGCACCCCGGACCCGGGCCCGGCCCAGGGCGCGGGCACCTTCACCGTCGCCCCGGGCGCGGCCGCGGCGGTCGGCAAGGGCACCGTCCGCCGCTACCGGGTCGAGGTCGAGGACGGCATCGGGATCGACCCGGCCGCGGCCGCCGCCCAGGTCCAGCGCATCCTCGCCGACCCCCGGGGCTGGACCAACGACCGCAGGAACGGCTTCCAGCTGGTGTCGAGCGGTGCCTACGACTTCACCGTGAAGATCGCGTCGCCGGCCGCCGTGGACCGGATCTGCGGGGCCGCCGGACTGGACACCCACGGCGAGGTGAACTGCAACGTCGGCAACCAGGTGCTGGTCAACGTCAAGCGCTGGAACACCGGTTCACCCCAGTTCAGCGGACCGATCGACGAGTACCGGGCACTGATCGTCAACCACGAGGTCGGCCACCGGATCGGCCACGGGCACGAGACCTGCCCGGGCAAGGGCAAGCCGGCGCCCGCGATGATGCAGCAGATCTACGGCCTCAAGGGCTGCGAACCCAACGCCTGGCCGTACTCGGCGGACGGCAGCTACCTCAGCGGCCCGTCGGTGCTCTGAGCCGAGGGCCAGGGCCGCGGACCCTGGCCGAGCGCCCGGAGAGCGCGCGCGACCGGAGCCCGACCAGAGCCCGACCGCATCGGAACGGATCCGATACCCGTTCACCGACCCACCGGTACAGGGCCGTTCTAGGCTGATCGCATGACCGCAGACCGCACCGCAGCAGGGCGCCGCCGCCTCCTCGCCGTGGCCGGCACCGCCGGGATCCTCCTCGGCACGGCCGCCTGTTCCTCCTCCGGAGGCGTCACCGGCACCGGCAGCCTCTCCTACGACCACGTCCGGTCGACCGCCCAGGGGCTCGCCGGGACCGGCCCGTGCCCGTTCGGTCTGGACCTCCCGGCGGCGCTGAAGGAGGCCGGGATCGACCGCCCGGTGACCCCCGGGTCCAAGGGCGAGCCGGCGGTCACCACCGACCTCGGCAACGGCAGGCCGGCCGAGCCCTGGCCCTCCGGCTTCTCCGCGCCGCCCTCGATGGCCTCGGTCCCGGCCACTCCCCCGACCGCCTGGGTGACCTGCGCCTACACGGTCGGCTCGGCCCCGGTCCAGATCGACCTGCTGGCCGTCCCGGAGAACGGGGTCGCGATCAACATGATGCTGCCGTACATCCAGAAGGCCGGGGGCATCGGCGTCGACCAGCTGACCCGGTTCGCCGAAGCGCAGCCGACGGCCGGCCAGACCAAGCTCACCCCGGGCGCGGAGTCGGTGGGCGTCGCCCGGGTCGCGGCCAACGGCAAGGGCGACATCGCGCTCACCCTCTCCCAGAGCTCCTCGGACGCCGGGCCGGAGCAGGCCCTGACCGGGGAGGCGCTCCGCAAGGCCACCGAGCGGCTCGCCGCCCAGCTGCGCCCGTAGGGGCCGCCCAACCGGTCCTTGGCGTCCTACCCGAGGACCGGCAGATGGGCCCGCAGGTCGCTGCGCTCACCGCTGGCCGAGAGCGCGGCGGCCTCCACCGCGGCGTCCCAGTCCGTCCGGCCGGTGGCGAGCCGGATCCAGGTCAGCGGGTCGGTCTCGACCACGTTCGGCGGGGTGCCCCGGGTGTGCCGGGGGCCCTCGACGGCCTGCACCACGGCGTACGGCGGGATCCGCAGCTCGACCGCGCCGCCGGGCGCCTGGTCGGCGAGGGCGTCGGCCAGCAGGCGGGTGACGGCGGCCAGCGCCTGCCGGGCGTGCGGGAAGGCCGCCGTGCCCACCGCGTCGGCCAGGTCGTCGGCGTGCACCACCGTCTCCACCAGCCTGGTCACCAGCATGTCGGTGAGCGTCATCGAGCCCAGCCGGATCTCGAACCGCCGGCCCGGGTCGGCCGTGCCGGCGTCCGCCAGGACGGCGAGCAGCCCGTCGGCCGCCCGCCCGAAGGCCTCCGCCACCGAGGCCGGGTCGCCGCCGTACTCCTCCGCCGCCCGCGTCCTGGCCTGCTCGTCCAGCAGCGGGGCGAGCGTACCGACCCGCCGCACCCACTGCGGCAGGTCCAGCGGCGGCCGGCCCTCCAGCGGGTCGTCCAGGTGCGCGGGCACCCAGTCGACCTGGACGCCGAGGTGGGCGATCAGCTCGCGCACCGTCCACGTGCCCAGCCGGGTGGGCCGGGCGAGCAGGTCGGCGGCGTCCGGGCGGGCGCAGAGCGCCCGGACGGTGTCGCGCAGCGCTGTGGTCTGCTCCACCAGCGCGGCCTGGACCTTGGCGGGCTGGTACGTACGGGACTTGGCGGGCATGCGCCCCAACATACGCCGAGGGGCGGACGGTTCCGTGAAACCGTCCGCCCCTCGAAGCACGCGGATCAGGCGAGCAGGGCCTCGATGACGCCGGTGTGGGCGTCCTTCAGCTCGGCCAGCGAGACGGTGAACTGGCCCTGGACGTCCAGGACATCACCGTCGACCACACCGATCCGGGTGGCCGGCAGGCCACGCGCGGTGCACATGTCGTTGAACCGGAGCTCCTCGCTGCGCGGCACCGCGACGACCGCGCGGCCGGCCGACTCGGAGAACAGGAACACGAACGGGTCCTGGCCCTCGGGCACGATGATCCGGGCGCCGTGGCCGCCCTTGAGGCAGCTCTCCACGAGGGCCTGGCCCAGGCCGCCGTCGGAGAGGTCGTGCGCGGCGTCGATCATGCCGTCGCGCGAGGCGGCGATCAGGATGTCGCCGAGCAGCTTCTCGCGGTCCAGGTCGACCTTGGGCGGCAGGCCGCCGAGGTGGTCGTGGACCACCTGCGTCCAGGCCGAGCCACCCAGCTCGTCCTCGGTGTCACCGAGCAGGTAGAGCAGCTGGCCCTCCTCGGCGAAGCCGATCGGGGTGCGGCGGGTGACGTCGTCGATCACGCCGAGCACCGCGACCACGGGGGTCGGGTGGATGGCGGTCTCGCCGGTCTGGTTGTACAGCGAGACGTTGCCGCCGGTGACCGGGGTGCCGAGCGCCAGGCAGGCGTCGGCCAGGCCGCGGGTGGCCTCGGCGAACTGCCACATCACGTCCGGGTCCTCGGGGGAGCCGAAGTTGAGGCAGTCGGAGATCGCGAGCGGCTTGGCACCGCCGGCGGCGACGTTGCGGTACGCCTCGGCGAGGGCCAGCTGGGCGCCGGTGTACGGGTCCAGCTTGGTGTAGCGGCCGTTGCCGTCGGTGGCGACCGAGACGCCGAGGTTGGTCTCCTCGTCGATCCGGATCATGCCGGAGTCCTCGGGCACCGAGAGGACGGTGTTGCCGAGCACGTAGCGGTCGTACTGGTCGGTGATCCAGGACTTGGAGGCCTGGTTCGGGCTGCCGGCGACCTTCAGCAGGTCGGCCTTCAGGCCCTCGCCGGTGGTCGGGCGGGCGAGCCGCTCGGCACTCGGGGCGTCGGCCTGCAGCGCGTCCTGCCAGCTCGGGCGGGCGTACGGGCGCTGGTAGGTCGGGCCCTCGTGGGCGACGGTGCGCGGCGGCACGTCGACCACCAGCTCGCCGTGCCAGAAGATCTCCAGCCGCTCGCCCTCCGTCACCTCACCGATGACGGTGGCGATGACGTCCCACTTCTCGCAGATCTCCAGGAAGCGGTCGACCTTGCCGGGCTCGACGATGGCGCACATGCGCTCCTGCGACTCGCTCATGAGGATCTCCTCCGGCGAGAGCGTCTTGTCGCGCAGCGGCACGGTGTCGAGCTCGATCCGCATGCCGCCCGAACCGGCCGAGGCCAGCTCGGAGGTGGCGCAGGAGAGACCGGCGCCGCCGAGGTCCTGGATGCCCTTGACGAGCTTCTCGGAGAAGATCTCCAGGGTGCACTCGATGAGGAGCTTCTCCTGGAACGGGTCGCCGACCTGGACGGCCGGGCGCTTGGCGGGCCCGGTCGCGTCGAAGGTCTCCGAGGCGAGCACCGAGACGCCGCCGATGCCGTCGCCACCGGTGCGGGCTCCGTACAGGATGACCTTGTTGCCGGCGCCGGAGGCCTGCGCGAGGTGGATGTCCTCGTGCTTCATCACGCCCACGCAGAGCGCGTTGACCAGCGGGTTGCCCTGGTAGCAGGAGTCGAAGACGACCTCGCCGCCGATGTTGGGCAGGCCCAGGCAGTTGCCGTAGCCGCCGATGCCCGCGACGATCCCGGGCAGCACGCGCCGGGTGTCCGGGTGGTCGGCGGCGCCGAACCGCAGCGGGTCCATCACGGCGACCGGGCGGGCGCCCATCGCGAGGATGTCGCGCACGATGCCGCCGATGCCGGTGGCCGCGCCCTGGTACGGCTCGATGTACGAGGGGTGGTTGTGCGACTCGACCTTGAAGGTGACCGCGTAGCCCTGGCCGACGTCGACCACACCGGCGTTCTCGCCGATGCCGACGAGCATCGCGTCGTTCGGCGGAACCTTCTCGCCGAACTGCTTCAGGTGCACCTTGGAGCTCTTGTAGGAGCAGTGCTCCGACCACATGACCGAGTACATCGCGAGCTCGGCGCCGGTCGGACGGCGGCCGAGGATCTCGCGGATGCGGGCGTACTCGTCCTCCTTGAGGCCGAGTTCGGACCACGGCTGGGCGGAGTCCGGGGTCTGCTCGGCGTTCTTGACGGTGTCGAGGCTCATCAGGCGTTCACCAGCTGCTTCAGGACGGAAGTGAAGAAGCCCAGGCCCTCGGTGCTCGGACCGGTGAGCGGCTCCACGGCGTGCTCCGGGTGCGGCATCAGACCGACGACATTGCCGGCGGCGTTGGTGATGCCGGCGATGTCGCGGTACGAACCGTTCGGGTTGACGTCGACGTAGCGGGCGACCACCCGGCCCTCGGCCTCCAGCGCGTCCAGGACGTGCTCGTCGGCGACGAACCGGCCCTCGCCGTTCTTCAGCGGGACGACGATTTCCTGGCCGGCCGAGTAATCCCGGGTCCAGGCGGTGCCGGCGTTCTCGATCCGCAGCTTCTGGTCGCGGCAGACGAAGTGCAGCGAGTCGTTGCGGGTGAGCGCGCCGGGCAGCAGGTGCGATTCGCACAGCACCTGGAAGCCGTTGCAGATACCGAGAACCGGCATTCCCAGCTTCGCCTGCTCGATGATGGTGTCCATCACCGGCGAGAAGCGGGAGATGGCGCCGCAGCGCAGATAGTCGCCGTAACTGAATCCGCCGGGCAGGACGACGGCGTCGACCTGGTGGAGATCCTTGTCACGGTGCCAGAGGGCGACCGGCTCCGCGCCGGCCAGGCGGACCGCGCGCTGGGCGTCGCGGTCGTCGAGGGAACCAGGGAAAGTGACGACGCCGACTCGGGTGGTCACTTGCCCTCCTCCTCGACGCGGACGGTGAAGTCCTCGATCACGGTGTTGGCGAGAAAGGTCTCGGCTGCTTCGCGGATACGGGCGAGCGCGGCGTCGTCGACCGGGCCCTCCAGCTCCAGCTCGAAGCGCTTGCCCTGGCGGACGTCGGCGATCCCGGCGAATCCGAGACGGGGCAGTGCGCGTTGCACCGCCTGTCCCTGGGGGTCGAGGATCTCCGGCTTGAGCATGACGTCGACTACGACGCGTGCCACTGGCACTCCCGGTGGTGTCTTCGTGAAGGCGGGGGAACTCCAGACTACCGGGGGTTTCGGGCGACTTTGCTGGCCGGGGAGGGTGACGCGCGTAGACCCACGACCCTTACGCCACAAGGGCTCCGACTCCCCGACACCCCCCGGCGGGCACCCCTTTTCGCCGGATTCGACGGCCCGAGCGAGAACGGCCGAAGAGCACCCGAATACCGGCACTCCGGACAGATCGGCCAGCCGAGTGCACCGGGTATCCGGCACCCGCCGAAGACACGTGAATATACGGAAAAGAAAGCCGGACTCTTCGATTTCGACCCGCTTCGGGTGCAGAATAGGGCCACCTGTCGCGGCAAGTGCTGCGTATCCGGCACGCCATCGGGCCTGCCCGTATGCGCTTGCGCGAGTGGTGCACATCAGGCCACGGGAGCGCACCCCGCGCCCTTCGGCCGAATTGCCCGAGAGGATTGACACCCATGGCTCAGCGTGTAGTCGTCACGCTCTCCGACGACCTGGACGGCGGCGCAGCCGCGGAAACCGTCCACTTCGGCGTCGACGGGAAGTCGTACGAGATCGACCTGTCCCTGGACAACGCGGAAAAGCTGCGGGAGGCCCTCGCTCCGTTCGTCGCGGCCGGCCGCCGCCAGAGCCGTACCGGTAAGTCCTTCCGCCGCACCGCGCTCACCCCGGACCCGGCCGCCGTGCGCGCCTGGGCCCAGTCGCGCGGCATGGAGCTACCCGCCCGGGGGCGCATCCCCAAGCACGTGTACGAGGCGTTCGCCGAGGCGAACTGACCCCGCCGGACCCGGTCGTCCCACCTGCCCCGAAAGGGTGGGGCGACCACCCCGACCGATGGGGTAGAGTATTCCTCGTCGCCGCAACGGAGAGATCCGAAGAGGCGGCAGGTGCCCCACCAGGCACCGTGCGGACGTGGCTCAGTTGGTAGAGCATCACCTTGCCAAGGTGAGGGTCGCGAGTTCGAATCTCGTCGTCCGCTCGCAGTGCGCGAGCACAGCACAACTCAATATCTTGACCTGCGGACGTGGCTCAGTTGGTAGAGCATCACCTTGCCAAGGTGAGGGTCGCGAGTTCGAATCTCGTCGTCCGCTCCAGTACGAAGGGCCCCCTCGATCGAGGGGGCCCTTCGGCATTCCCCTCGGTCGTGCCGGACCCCGCCCGAGCAGCCGTCCCCGCATTCCCGGCCCGCCCCGCCGCCGGACCGCCGATGACATTTGTCATCGCCGACCCGTGGATCCGCACCGCCTTCTCATGAGAGCCCGCACTGCCCGGGGCGCCCCCGCGGCGGAAGGCTTGAGCCATGGAAACGAGCCAGCCGCGCACCGCGAGCGACCCTGTGATCGAGGTCACCGACCTCCACCGCCACTACGGCTCCGGCGCCACCGGCTTCCACGCGGTGCGCGGGGTCGACCTGACCGTCGGCCGCGGTGAGCTCTTCGCGCTGCTCGGTACCAACGGGGCCGGCAAGACCTCCGCCATGGAGCTGATCGAGGGCCTCGCCGCCCCCACCGCCGGTGCGGTCCGGGTGCTCGGCCACGACCCCTACCGCGAGCGCGCCGCGCTCCGCCCCCGGATCGGCATCATGCTCCAGGAGGGCGGCTTCCCCGGCGACCTCACCGTCGCCGAGACCGGCCGCAGCTGGGCCGGGATGACCAGCGGCTCCCGCCCGCTGGAGGAGGCGCTGGAGCTGGTCGGCCTCGCCGACCGCCGGGGCGTCCGGGTCAAGCAGCTCTCCGGCGGCGAGCGGCGCCGGCTCGACCTCGCGATGGCCCTGCTCGGCCGGCCCGAGGTGCTCTTCCTGGACGAGCCGAGCACCGGCCTCGATCCCGAGGCCCGGGCCGCCGTCTGGCGGCTGGTCCGCGACCTGCGCGCCCAGGGCACCACCGTGCTGCTCACCACGCACTACCTGGAGGAGGCCGAGGAGCTGGCCGACCGCCTGGCGATCATGCACCGCGGCCGGATCGTCACCACCGGCACCGTCGCCGAGGTCATCGCCGGCCGGCCCGCCCGGATCTCCTTCGAGCTCCCGGAGTTCACCGGAGCCTCGCTCCCGCCGCTGACCGGGGCCACCCTGGTCGCGGACGGCCGCCGGATCACGGTGCAGACCGGGCAGCTCCAGGCCACCCTCACCGACCTGCTCGGCTGGGCCGCCCGGCACGGCATCGCGCTCGGCGCCCTCGACGCCCGCAGCGCCTCGCTGGAGGAGGCCTTCCTCGCCATCGCCTCCGAGGCCGCGCACCAGCCCCCGGCCGACGCCCCGGCCGCCCCCACCACCCTCCGCCGCCTGATGGGACTCTCCCGATGACCACCGCCACCGTCCGTCCCGCCGCCGGCCCGCGGACCACCGCCGTCCGCCGGCTGCTCGCCCTCGGCCGGGCCGAGGCCACCCTGCTGCTGCGCAACCGGACCGCGATGTTCACGGCCCTGCTGCTGCCGCTGATGCTCATCGGCGCCCTGCGGGGCGTGCTCGAACAGCAGGCCGAGACCCACCCCGGCCTCGACGTCGACTCGCTGCTGGTCAACGGGGCGATCGGGATGGTGCTCGCCTTCGTCGTCTACTACAACCTGACCGGCGCCTACGTGGCCCGCCGCGGCGAGCTGGTGCTCAAGCGGCTGCGCACCGGCGAGGCGCGGGACGTCGAGATCCTGGCCGGCACCGCGGTGCCCTCGGTCGCCCTGGCCCTGCTGATGTGCCTCGTGGTCGCCGTCGGCGGCGGCGTCGCCCTGGACCTCAGCGCGCCGGTCAACCCGCTGCTGATGGCCGCCGGGCTGGTCCTGGTGATCGGGACCCTGATGGCGCTGGCCGCCGTCTCCAGCGCCTTCACCAGGACGGTCGAGAGCGCCGGCATCACCACCATGCCGGTCCTGCTGGTCTCCCAGTTCGGTTCCGGCCTGTTCATCCCGCTGGAGGTCATGCCCGACCGGATGGCCGACGTCTGCCGGCTGCTGCCGACCACCCCGGCCTTCCAGCTGATCCGCCTCGGCTGGTTCGGCACCGACGGCTCCGCCGCCGCCACCGGCTTCGCCGGCACCTGGGCCCCCGCCGCCCCGCACCTGGTCACCGGCATGGTCTGGCTCGCCCTGGCCGCCTGGGGCGCCGTCCGCTGGTTCCGCTGGGAGCCCCGCCGCTGACCGGGGCCGGCCCGCCCCGGCCCCCGCTCCCCACCTGATAGGAAGGGCACGGCACGATCATGATCGAAGGGGGAGCGGGAGAGATGAGCGTCCTGACGCCGAGACGGCGCTGGAAGGGGTCCAGCAAACCCCAGCGCACCGAGCTCTACCTCCGCTGGTCGCTCTACTTCATCCCGCTGATCCTGCTCCCGATGATCGTGCTGGCCATCGCCGCCCCCACCGGCCGGGAGGACACCCGCGGCAGCGCCCAGGTCTGCGTGGTCGTCGGCCTGGCCACCACCCTGCTGACCCTGCGGGCCCTGCGCACCTCGCTCGACCACTACCTGAACCGGCCGACCGACCACCTGCGCCGGCTCCTCACCCTCGGCGTCGTGACGATCGCAGGCTCCTGGGCGGTCCTGCTGCTCGGCCCGGCCGACGGCGGACCGGACAGCCCGGGCGCGCCGCCGTTCACCGTCGTGGTCGTCTCCCTCCTGCTGGCCGCCGCCTTCTGCCCGGTGAGCGTCGGCCTGCCGGTGCGCCGGGCCTGCCTCACCGGGGTGACGGCCCAGCTCCTGGTCGCCCCCGCGGCCCTGCTCGCCGGGCTCGACGGCGCGACCACGGCCGGTCTGCTGGTCGGCAACCTGATCGCGCTCACCTTCATCGGGTCCAGCTGCCGCAGCTTCGCCTGGCTGCAGTCCGTGGTCTGGGAGCTGGACGCCGCCCGCGAGGCCCAGTCCAGGCTGGCGGTGGCCGAGGAGCGGCTGCGGTTCTCCCGGGACCTGCACGACGTGATGGGCCGCAACCTCACCACCATCGCGCTGAAGAGCGAACTCGCCGCCCAACTGGCCCGCCGCGGCCGGCCGGAGGCCGCCGACCAGATGGCCGAGGTGCAGCGGATCGCCCAGGAGTCCCAGCGCGAGGTCCGCGACGTCGTCCGCGGCTACCGCACGGCGGACCTGCACGCCGAGGCGATCGGCGCCCGCGCCGTGCTGCGCGCCGCCGACGTGGCCTGCGAGATCGACCTGGGCGAGGAGCCGCACGAACTGCCGCTGCCGGTGCAGTCGGTGCTCGGCTGGGTGATCCGCGAGGCCACCACCAACACGCTGCGCCACAGCGAGGCCGCGCACTGCTCGATCCGGCTGCGCCGCGAGGACGGCCGGGTGGTGCTGGAGCTGGAGAATGACGGGGTGCCGGCCGTGCCGGTCCCGTCCCAGGGCAGCGGGACGGGCCTGCACGGGCTGCGCGAGCGCCTCGCCGCCCACGACGGCGAGCTGACCCTCCCGGAGGCCGGGCCGGGCCGGTTCCGGGTGCTCGCCAGCGTCCCGCTCCGGCCCCCGTCCGCCACCGCACCGCTCCCGTCCGGAAGAAGGCCCCGATGACCGAGACCGATCCCGTGCGCGTGCTGCTCGCGGACGACGAGCACCTGATCCGGGGGGCGCTGGCCGCGCTGCTCTCCCTGGAGGACGACATCACCGTGGTCGCCCAGGCCGCCTCCGGCCCGGAAGCGGTGGCGATGGCGCAGGCGCACCGCCCGGACATCGCGGTGCTGGACCTCCAGATGCCCGGGCTGGACGGTATCGAGGTGGCCACCGAACTGCGCCGGCTGCTGCCGGACTGCCGCTCCATGATCGTCACCGGGCACGGCCGACCCGGCTACCTGAAGCGGGCGCTGGAGGTCGGCGTGCGCGGCTTCCTGCCGAAGACCGTCTCGGCGGCGGACCTCGCCGGAATCATCCGCACGGTGCGCGCGGGCGGCCGCTACGTGGACCCGGAGCTGGCGGCGGACGCGATCAGCGCGGGCGAGACCCCGTTGACCCCGCGCGAGACGGACGTCCTCGAACTGGCCGCCGACGGCACCTCGATCGCCGGGATCGCCGAGCGCGCGGCACTCTCCCAGGGCACCGTCCGCAACTACCTCTCCTCGGCCGCCGGCAAGCTGGGCGCCGAGAACCGCCACGCGGCGGTGCGGATCGCGCGCGAGCACGGCTGGATCTGAGGACCCGGCCGTGCCCGCGCGGACAGGTACCCCCTAGGCCCAGGAGGTACTGGTCAGCCGCTCGTAGACCTCGATGTACTTGGCCCTGGTCTGCTCGACGACCTCGGCCGGGAGCTCCGGCGGCGGCAGCTCACTGGCGCGGTCCCAGCCGGAGGCCGGCGAGACCAGCCAGTCGCGGATGAGCTGCTTGTCGAAGGACGGCTGCGAGCGGCCGGGCTGCCAGTCGTCGGCGGGCCAGAAGCGGGAGGAGTCCGGGGTGAGCACCTCGTCGCCGATCACCAGCTCGCCGTCGGCCAGGCCGAACTCGAACTTGGTGTCCGCCAGGATGATGCCGCGCGACCGGGCGATGTCCCGGGCCCGGGCGTAGACGTCCAGGGTGGTGCGGCGCAGCTGGGAGGCGAGTTCCGCACCGATCCGGCGGGCGGTCTCCTCGTAGGAGACGTTCTCGTCGTGCTCGCCGACGTCGGCCTTGAGGGCGGGGGTGTAGATCGGGGCGGGCAGCTCGGAGCTGTTCACCAGGCCCTCGGGCAGCGCGATGCCGCAGACCGTGCGGTCCGCCTCGTACTCCGTCAGGCCGGAGCCGGCCAGGTAGCCGCGGGCCACGCACTCGACCGGGACCATCTCCAGGCTGCGGCAGACCAGCGTGCGGCCCTTCCAGTCGGCGGGGGCGCCCGCCGGGACCTCGGTGGAGATCACGTGGTTGGGCACGATGTCGGCGATCCGCTCGAACCACCACAGCGAGAGCTGGGTCAGGATGCGGCCCTTGTCGGGGATCTCGTTGGGCAGGACCCAGTCGTGCGCCGACATGCGGTCGCTGGCGACCATCACGAGGTCGCCCGACTCGGCGCGGTAGAGGTCGCGCACCTTGCCGGTGTGCAGGTGGACCAGGCCGGGCACCTGGACCGGCTCGGGCTTGGTGACAAATCCGCTCAAGGTCGTCTCAGTCCTCAGGGGTCGTTCGCGGGCGTGCGGCGCGAAAGGGGAGGTCAGTGGACCCGAGTCTGTCACGAACGCCCGTCGGGGCCCCGGCCGGGCGCCCTCAGGCGTTCTTGCAGAGGCGGTCCAGCAGGTTGGCGGTGGCCCGCTGGATCCGCTCGTCGGTGAGGCCGGGCCGGTCCAGCGCGGGCGACCACGCGAACGTCCCGGCGGCGAAGACGTACGCGCCGCTCGGCGCCCGGTACAGCGAGGTCTCCTGGTACCGGGTGCGGCCGGCGAGGTCCCGGTACGGGGAGTGCGCGAGCAGCACGCGCTCGGTGTGCCGGGGCAGCGCCACCTTGGGGTAGTACCGGTCGGCCTCGCCGGCGACCAGCCCGGGCAGCTCGTCGCCCTCCTGGACGCCGGTGCCGTCCCAGAGCCAGTGCGCGGTGTGCCGGGCGACCAGCGGGACGGGGGAGGCGACCCGGCCGGAGTACTGCAGACCGAGCAGGTGCTGCTCCGGTTCGCCGGCGTCCCGCCAGAGCGCGCTGGCGGCGCCGCCCACCCCGGTGGCCGGGCTGCCGGGCTCGACCTTCTGCCGCTTGCGGCAGTTGAGCAGCCGGTTGGGCTCGCCGGACGGCGCGGGACTCAGCTCGACCCGCCAGTACATGGTGTTGGCGGAGAGGAAGACCAGCGAGGTGCCGCCGTCGCGGGCCCGCTCGACCGTCCGGCGCATCGGCTCCGACCAGTACTCGTCGTGGCCGGGGAAGACCAGCGCCCGGTGCCGGGCCGGGTCGACCAGGCCGGCGTGCAGGTCGGTGGCGGTGGCGTAGGAGAGGTCGTAGCCGTAGCGCTCGGCCCAGCGGATGAAGTCGTAGGCGTGGCCGACGTGCAGCGGCAGGCCCGCGGTGGCGTGCGGGCGGTCGAAGGAGACGGTGACGGCCGCGTCCCGCTCGCCGACCAGCCGGCCCCGGTCGTCCCAGGCGTGGTACAGGCTGGCGCCGCTGCGGCCGTCCTCAGGGAAGAGGTTGTAGGCCTGCCAGGTCACGTCCGGGATCACCAGGAGCAGCTCGGCGGCGTGCGCCTGGTCCTCGAAGTCCCGCACGGTGAAAGGGATGTGGCTGCGGTGCAGCATGTCCGCGGTGGTCAGGACGGCGACGTAGGCGCCGGGGCGCCAGTGGGTCGGGATCTGCAGCCGCCAGGAGTGCCACCAGTGGTGGCAGGAGACCGTCCGCCCGGCCACCAGCGGGGCCGGCTGGGCCAGTCCGGCGATCAGCGGGCTGGACGTCATGTGGTGCGCACCGTCGCCGCCGTAGTGGCCGATCCGGTAGACGTCGACGGTGAACTCGCGGGGCGGGTTGACGGTGACCCGGAAGTCCACCGAGCCGCCGGGGCGGACCACGCCGGCCGAGGCGAACCCCTTGATCTGCTGCACCACGTCGTTGGCCCCCTGCGGGGTGCCGACCGGCGGCTTCGGTCTGGCACCGCCGGCCAGCGGCTGCTGGCCCGGTGCGTCCACCGAGACGTACCAGGGGACGGCGCCCTCGGCCCCGGCCAGGTACTGGTCCGGGCTGCGGAGCCAGGGCAGCGGGCCCTGGCCGAAGGGGTCGGAGACGCTGTACGCGTGCGTTCCGGACTCCCAGCGGCGGTTGAGTTCCGTCCCCACGCGCCCCTCCCACAAGGTGCACCCTCCGCCGGTCGGCATGTGCCTCCCGGATGTGCGTGCGGTCAAATACACCACAGAGTGCTGGCGCTGCGTCACCCATCGGTAGCAACTGGTGTCCGGGAATCTTCCGGTCCGCCGGTGGAGGGGCTCCGGCCTGCGAAGACCTGCCGCCGGGGACCGGCCCGGGGGCGCGAGCCCCGGTACCGAGCGCCCTCCGGGCTCAGAGTCGGACCGGCTTCTCCAGCCGGACGTCGGCGGCGTCCAGCCAGGCCCGCAGCGGGCCGTCCTGGCCCTGCTCGACGGCCTGGGCGATCGGCCCGGCCAGATCGGTGCGGCGCACCCCGCCGATCAGCAGCACCGGCCCGTCCAGCCAGTCCAGGCCCGGGGTGGCCCCGGCGGTGTCGACGGCGGCGCAGCAGACCATCGCGGTGACGTGGTCGACCAGCAGGTCCCGCCCGGTGCGGACGGGTTCGAGCAACGGGGCGGGCGCCGTGGTCCGGGCCAGCTCGGCGGTGAGCGCGGCCGCCAGCTGCTCGCCGCCGCCCTCGGCGAGCCGGCCGAGCAGCCTGGTCACCGTCGGGGCGCCGGGGCGGGCCTGCGGGGCCAGCCGGTCCAGCGCGGACTGCAGCGCGGTGGCGCGGGCCCGCCAGCCGGCGTCCACCACCTCGGCCGGGTAGTCGGTCCACTCGACCTCGCGCCAGGCGCCGGAGGCGGGGCGGCCGAAGAACAGCTCGGCGGCGAGCAGCGAGACCGCCTCGTCCACCGTGCCCGGCTCCTCCAGCAGGTCGCAGGCGGGGCGGTCGCCGAGGCGGCTGCCGTACCCGTCGGCCAGCCGGTCGCGCCGGGACAGCTCGGTGAGCGCGGCGACCACCCCGGCGTTGAGGTGCGCGGGGTGCCGGCCGAGCCGCCAGGCGGGCAGCGCGACCCGGGTGAGCAGCCGGTCCCAGCCGGCGTAGGCCAGGCCGACCTGCTCCTGGGCGGCGATCCGCAGGCCGTAGTCGACCGCCCGGGCCTGCTCGGAGGCCCAGCCGGCGACGGCCCGCTCCAGCTCGGCGGAGTGCGCCCGGCAGGCGCGGAGCAGCCGGCGGGTGATCCGGTCGGTCAGCGCGGCCGGGCCGCGGCGCCCGCGCGGGGCGGCGGGCGCGGGGGCGCCGACCACACCGGGCCCGGGGGCGGCGTCCAGGCTGGCGTCCAGACCGCGCAGGAAGCGGCGGGCGGCGGCGATGTCCGGGTCGGCGGCGGCCCCGGTACCGGCCACCACCGGGGCGAGCAGGGCCCGCAGCTCGCCGGCCCGCATCCACCAGAGGAACGGCGAGCCGATCACCAGCACCGGCGCGGGCGGGTCCTGCTCGTGGCGCGACGAGTGGCGCGACGAGCGGCCGGTGCCGGCCGGTCGGCCCGGCGGGACGTCCTCCAGCCAGCTGTCGCAGTCCGGGGTGAGGGCGATCGCCGAGGGCGCGGGGACCGCCAGCCGGTCGGCCAGCTCGTCGATCAGCCGGTACAGCTCGGGGGCCTGGGCCCGGTCAAGCGGGACGACCGGGGTCTGCGGCGGGACGGCCCCGCGGTGGGCGCGGGCGGCCAGGCCCGCGACCAGCAGGGTGGCGGCGGCCACCGCGCAGACCACCCAGCGGACGGCGTCCCAGGCGGGTGCGTCGGCGGAGCCTGGCGCACCGAGCCGGCCGGTGAACCGGCCCGCGAGCAGGACCACCGCCGCGGCGGCGGGCAGTACGGCGGTGGCCAGGGCGATCCCCCGGACCCGCAGGACCGCTTGGGCGTGAGCGCGCGCGGTGTCGACAGCGGCCATACGGTGCGGCACCCCCTTCGGAGCCCTCGGGCACCCGGCGACGGGGCCCTGAGCCGACTCGAAACGATCAGTTCCGACCGGGAATCGGCGGCGTCCGATCCCGGTAGTACATGCTGCGTGGCGCTTCTGACATTCTTGACGCCCTTGTCCGGGTGGGTGTTCCGGATCGCCCCGGTTTCCACTCGTCCCGGTGACGGTGCCCGGATTCCGGACGACCGCGCCGCGCGCCGTGCAATGCGGCCCGGGCGCGCCGGTCCGGCCGGACGCCGTCCAGCATCCCCCCGCGCGACCGCCGCTACCCGGTGCGGCCGCGCACGACGCGGCCCCCGGGACCGCGGACCAGCGCACCATAAGGCCGGGCGGCCGGTTGCGTCAGCCGGATGCGGCCGCTGTCACTCGATGGGCTGGATTCCGGCCGCCGAACGGTGCGGCGGCCCCGGAACCGCTCCCGTGCCACCCGGCCCGGAAACGCCGCGGGGCGCTGCGTCCATGGGGGTTGTTTCCCCTCGGACGCAGCGCCCCGGAACGCGGCGAAAAGCCCTGCTACTGGGCGGCCTTGAGCGCGATGTCGGTGCGGTGCTGACCACCCTTGAGGCTGATCCGGTCGACCGCCGCGTACGCCCGGCCGCGCGCCTCGGCGAGGTCGACGCCGGTGGCGGTGACGGAGAGGACCCGGCCACCGGCGCTGAGCACCCGGCCGTCCTCGTCCGCCGCGGTGCCGGCGTGCAGGACGAACGCGGTGCCGTCGGCGGCCTCGGCCTCCGCCAGGCCCTCGATCACGTCGCCGGTGCGCGGCGCCGCCGGGTAGCCCTCGGAGGCGATCACCACGGTGACGGCGGCGCCGTCGTCCCAGCGCAGCGGCTCCAGCTGGTCCAGCGCGCCGGTGGCCGCACCGTGCAGGACGGCCGCCAGCGGCGTGCGCAGGCGGGCCAGCACGACCTGGGTCTCCGGGTCGCCGAAGCGGGCGTTGAACTCGATCACCCGGGTGCCGCGCGAGGTCAGCGCCAGGCCGGCGTAGAGCAGGCCGGAGAACTCGGTGCCCCGGCGGCGCAGCTCGTCCACGGTGGGCTGCAGGACGGTCTCCAGGACCTCCTCGACCAGGCCCTCGGGCGCCCACGGCAGCGGCGAGTAAGCGCCCATGCCGCCGGTGTTCGGGCCCTCGTCGCCGTCCAGCGCGCGCTTGAAGTCCTGCGCGGGCTGGAGCGGGAGGACGGTGGTGCCGTCGGTGATCGCGAACAGCGAGACCTCGGGGCCGTCCAGGTACTCCTCGATGACCACGCGCTCGCAGGAGGCGGCGTGGGCCAGCGCGGCCTCGCGGTCGGAGGTGACCACGACGCCCTTGCCGGCGGCCAGGCCGTCGTCCTTGACCACGTACGGCGCGCCGAAGGCGTCCAGCGCCTCGGCGGCCTCGGCGGGGGTGGTGCAGAGGTAGGAGCGGGCGGTGGGCACCCCGGCGGCGGCCATGACGTCCTTGGCGAACGCCTTGGAGCCCTCCAGCCGGGCGGCCTCGCCGGACGGGCCGAAGACCGGGATGCCGGCCGCGCGCACGGCGTCGGCGACGCCCGCGACGAGCGGGGCCTCCGGGCCGACCACGACCAGGTCGGCGTCGAGCCGCCGGGCGAGCGCAGCGACCTGCGCACCGTCCAGCTGGTCGACGGGGTGGACCGTCGCCACCTGCGCGATCCCGGCGTTACCCGGGGCACAGTGCAGCTCGGTGACGGCGGAATCTTGGGACAGGGAGCGGCACAGGGCGTGTTCGCGGGCGCCGCCGCCGATGACGAGGACCTTCACGGTTGGCAAGGGTAGTCGGTGGCCGGTTCGCGCCGACCTCCGGTCCCGTCGGAACCTCCAGGCGGAGCCGTCCGTACGCCGCCGGTCTCGGAGGATCATCCAAACCAGGACGGGGCCGGTGCACCCGGGGTGCCCGGGTCAGGACAGCGGGTCACCGGGGGCTCGCTCGGACGGGTGAAATCTCGCCGACCGCCGCAACCCCCTCACCTCGGCATCCGGGCTCCGAATCCGGTAACGATCATTGGTGAAGCGCCCCCACGGTCAGCCATTTGGCGGTAAGAAGTGCTGATGGACAACCGCCGGCCACCGGCCGGTACGCCGTCCCGGGGCACCCACACTCGCCCGGGGGCGCCGTGTGTTCCGATCCGTCGTCCGGCGTTTCACGGCCCATCAGGTCGATGACTCGTCAGGAGGACGCGTCGGAGGACGCGATGTCAGACCCAGCAGTCCGCCCGCCACAGGGAGCCCCACAGGTGAGCCAGCCGGAAATGCAGCCCGAGGAGAGTGCCTGGGGCAAGGAGATCGGCGAGGAGGACCCGCCCCCCGCCGCCGTCGCGCCCCGGGCCGACACGCGTCGCCGGGCCGATCTGAGCGCCCGCCAGTTCCCCCTCGGGGACTGGGGCGAGCCCGCCGAGCGGCTGGAGGAGCTCTACCGCTGGTCCGAGGAGCGGGCGGTCGAGGCGATCGACTGGTACCGCCGGGACCGGGTCTGGAAGCGCCGCTGGGCACGTCTGCTGAGGTTCGGCACGGCCGGCTTCGTGGTGGGCGGCGTCACCGCGCCGCTGGTGGACCTCACCGGCACCGTCGCGAACGCCACCAGCTGGGGCTACGTCGGCCTGGCGCTCGCCGCGGCCTGCTACGGCGCCGACCGGGCGTTCGGGCTGACCTCCGGCTGGATGCGGGACGTCTCCACCGCGCAGGCGCTGCAACGCCGCCTGGAGGCCTTCCAGTTCGACTGGGCGTCGGAGTGCGTGCGGGAGGTGCTCGGCCCCACCGAGGGCACCGCGGGCGAGGCGGCCGAACGCTGCCTCGGGGTGCTGCGGCGGTTCTGCGAGGACGTCTCGGACATGGTCCGCACCGAGACCTCGGAGTGGATGCTGGAGTTCCGCGCGGGCATGACCCAGCTGCCCACCCAGGCCTCCGGCAGCTGGGGCGGCCGCAGCGAGTCGGGGATCGGCGCCCAGGTGCGGATCCTGCCCCCGCCGGGCACCCGGCCCACCATGCCGCGTCAGCGGCCGCCGGAGGGCCCGCTGCGGTAGCGGGGACGGCGCGCGGAGGCCTTCGAGTCCCGGACGCTCGCGGACTCGGACGTTCTTCGCGGGCCCGGACGTTGGCGGGCCCGCAGACCGACGGGCCCGCGGAGCCGGGTGGCTCGCGGGCCCGTCGGCTCAGGCGAAGACGATCATCGAGCCCTGGGTGAGGCTGCGGGTGGCCGCCGCGTACAGGCCCGCCCAGGCGTGCCGCTCCCGGGCGAAGGGGTGCAGGTCGTCCAGCGGCGGGCCGAACGGCTGCTCCAGGCCGGTCGGGCCGAGCGGCCGGGTCGGGTCCGGCGGGTCGGCCGGGTCGATGTCCAGCGCCGGGGCGATGGCCTGGAGTTCGCGCAGCAGCCCGTGGCTGGAGCCCAGCGGACCGCCGGAGGCGAGCAGCGCGTCGTCCACCAGCGGAGCCGCGAACTCGATCGGCACGTAGGCCCCGGCGTGGTCGAAGTGCCAGACCAGGTGCGAGTGTTCCGCGCTGCTCTCGAACATCTCCAGCAGCTGCTCGTAGTCGCCGCCGAGCGCGTCCACCGGCGTGATGTCCAGGCCGGTCAGGCCCAGCAGGTAGGCGCGGCGCAGGAAGTGCAGCGAGTCGTAGTCGAAGGCGGCTATCGGCTCGACCGCCCCGCTTATCCCCGGGACGAACTGGTAGACCGGCACCTCGGGCAGCCCGTGCGCGGTCAACACGGCGTTGTACAGCGCGAGATCGTCCCGGAAGGGGTTGTCGGGGCTGTGGCTCAGCACGTCCACGAGCGGGACGAGCCAGAGGTCGCAGGCCATGGGCCGGCTCTTCCTCTCCGGGCGGCGGAGTCGCCCGCGCGAGCGGGTGACGGGTGGGCGGGTCGGGGTCCGGACGGTCGGTACGGGGACCGCCCGGGGCGACGACCGCCCACCCTACCGGCCCGGCGCGCGGTGCGGGCCGGGCCGCCCCTCGGACAGTTGGCCGGCCGACGGGTCGGCCGGCCGGCGGCCGAAGCGCCCGTACGGCACCGAACGCGGCTGCGGCACCAGGCCGAGGCCCAGCCCCAGCTCGCGGCCGAGCTCCCGGCCCAGCTCCCGTTCGCGGCCGCGGCCGCCCTCCGCCGCCCGCTGCGGCTCCGGCCTGCGGCCCGCCTCCGGGCCCGCCGACACCGGCGAAGGGACGGAAGGGACGGAAGGAACGGAAGACCTGCCGGCCGGCACCGGTGAGGCAGCCGGTCCGGACGGCCCCGGCCCACCCGACCGGGCGGCCGGCGGCGCGGCCACCGGCGCCGCGTCGAGCCCGGCGGTCAGCAGCGGCAGCACCCCCACCGACTCCTCCGACTCCCCGGTCAGCCCGGCCAGCGCCCGCACGGTGAACAGGTTGTACTCGCAGACGATCCGGTGCGCGCCCGCGAGGTCCTCCCGCTCGATCGCCTCGACCAGCTCGACGTGGCGGTCCCAGCAGAACCCGCCCAGCGTCGGCATCGCCCGCAGGTACGGCGCGGCGAACATCCAGGACTGCACCCGGAGCCAGTCCAGGTAGTCCCCGATCCGGCGGTTGCCGAGCAGGCCGGCGACCTCCTGCCAGAACCGGCGGTCGCAGCCCACCATGACGTCCAGGTTGCCCGCCCGGACCGCACCGACCGCCGCGTCCGCCCGGCGGCGCAGCGAGGGCAGCCGGGCGGCGTCCGGTGTCGCCGGGCGGACCGCGAGCTGGCGGAAGCAGCTGTCGGTGAGCAGCACCCGGGACTCGAAGATCTCCAGGAAGTCGGCCCAGCCGAACTCGGGCACCGTGAAGCCGCGGTGGTGCTCGGCCCGGAGCAGCCCCTGCGCGCCGAGGTCCACCAGCGCCTCGCGGGCCGGGGTCGCGGAGACGCCGTACAGCTCGGCGATCTCCTTGACGGTGAAGTTGCGGCCGGCCGCCAGCCGGCCGGCCATCATCTCCTCGCGCAGCGCGCCGGCGATCTGCTCGCGCAGGCTGTTGCGCTGGATCACGGTGCTGGTGTCGCCTGCGCCGGTGCCGTACATGCGCGCGACCTCCTCGGGCAGGCTCGACGGTCTGCCTCGGGACAGGCCGGCTGAAGAACGGCGGGTAACACGACGAAGGCTCATCTTCTCAAAAATGCCGCCGCCCCGTACAAGCCTCCCGTATGCCCCGGAAAGCCCCGCTCACCCGGCCGGGGGCGTCACCGCTGGACGGGGGCCGGGATGCCCAGCAACCGGTCCCGGTGGACCGGGAACTCGGCGCGGGCCTTGCCCACCTCCGCGGGGTCGAAGTCCACGGTCAGCACCTCCTCGCCGGCGCCCGCCTCGGCCAGCACCCGGCCCCACGGGTCCACCACGATGCTGTGGCCGGCCTGCTCGACCCCGCCGTGCGTCCCGGCGGTGTTGCAGGCCAGGACGTAGGCCTGCTCCTCGACCGCGCGGGCCCGGCTCAGCAGCGTCCAGTGCTCGCGCCGCCGCGCCGGCCAGGCCGCCGGCACCACCATCAGCTGGGCGCCCGCGTCCAGCAGCGCCCGGAACAGCTCGGGGAACCGCAGGTCGTAGCAGGTCGCCAGGCCGAGCGTGGCGAAGTCGGTGGCGGCGGTGACGATCTCCTGCCCGGCACCCATCACCACCGCCTCGCCGCTGTCGAAGCCGAAGCGGTGGATCTTGCGGTAGGTGTGCACGAGCTCACCGTCCGGGGCGAACAGCAGCGAGGTGTTGTAGATCGGCCCGTCCGGGTCGCGCTCGACGATCGACCCGGCGTGCAGCCAGACGCCGGCCGCCTTCGCGGCGGCGGCCATCGCGTCCGAGGTGGGCCCGTCCAGCGCCTCGGCGCCGTCCGACCAGAGGTCGTACGCGAAACCGCCCAGCGCCCACAGCTCCGGCAGGACCACCAGGTCGGCCCCCTGCTGGGCACGGACCAGGGCCGCCGCGCGGGCCCGCCGCTCGGCGGGCGGCTCGGCGTCGGAGACCGCGAGTTGGATCAATGAAGCGCGCACAGTACCACCGTCCACGGCAAGAGTCCTACGATCGTCACTCGAAAGCGCTGCCCTGTTCTCACCCGGCAGCGTAACGTGCGGTTAGCGTGTGCGCCCGGAAGCCGGACTTTCCCGTCCGACCCGAAAACAGGGCGCGCGTGGCAGGGCAGCTGACGGAGGGCCGGAGATTCCCGTGACGGACAACCAGACCGTGCAGGCTTACACCGAGGCGTGGACGCAGTCCATCGAATCGATATCGGAGCTGGTGGCCCCTCTCCCGGAGGGCTCCTGGAACCGGGCCACCGAGTGCCCCGGCTGGTCGGTCCGGGACATCGTCTCGCACGTCATCGCCGTCGAGTCCGAGCTGCTCGGCGACCCCCGCCCGATCCACTCGCTCCCCCGCGACCTGCGCCACGTCACCACCGAGTTCGCCCGCTACATCGAGCTGCCGGTCGACAAGCGCCGCTGCCACACCGCGCTGGAGATGACCGGCGAGCTGGAGTACACGATCATCCGCCGCTCCCGGGCGCTGCGCAACGCCCGGCAGACCCCGTCCGAGCCGGTCCGCTTCCCGGGCGGCCCGCTCAGCCGCGACCTGCCGTACCACGAGCTGCTGCGCCACCGGGCCTTCGACGTCTGGGTGCACGAGCAGGACCTCCGCCGGGCCCTCGCGGTGCCGGGCAACCTCGCCTCCCCGGCCGCGCTGCTCGCCCGGGACGTGCTGCTGGAGTCGCTGCCCAAGGCCGTCGCCCACCGGGCCGGCGCCCCGGCCGGGACGGCCCTGGTGCTGGACGTCACCGGCCCGGTCGAGTTCCTGCGCACCGTCCGGGTCGACGCCGCCGGCCGCGGCACGGTCGACGAGTCGATCAGCCTCGCCCCCGACGTGCAGCTCACGATGGACTGGGAGACGTACGCCCGGCTCGCCTGCGGCCGCGGCCGCCCGGGCCCGGTCACCGTCGAGGGCGACCAGGAGCTGGCCTCGCGGGTGCTGGCCAACTTCGCCGTCACGGTCTGACGACCCGGCGCGGCCCGCACGGCCCCGGCCGCGCCGGCCGCGCCGAACGGCCGGCCGGTTGTCGGAGGCGGGCCGTCAGACGCCCGCTGCCGCGCCCCGCTCCCGCTCGGCGACCTTGCGCCGCAGCCGCAGGATCATCAGGGTGCCCGCCGCGAGCGGCACGTAGAGCCAGCAGAAGGCCCAGCGGAAGGCGTCGGCGGAGTAGCCGCCGGTGCCGGCCGGGGTGAGGGCGTCCAGGAGGACGCCGATGCCGAACAGGGTGATCATCGTGCCGATGAAGCCCCCCATGTTGACGATCCCGGAGGCGGTGCCGAGCCGCTCCACGGGGTTGCGCGCACGGGCGTAGTCCAGACCGACCAGCGAGGCCGGGCCGTTGCTGCCCATCACCAGGAGGATCCCGACCAGCAGCCAGAGCGGTGGGTGCCCGCCCGGCCAGGCCAGCACCAGCGCCCAGCCGAGCGCGGTGGCGGCGATCACGGTGAGCACGATCGGCATCCGGGCCCGGGCGGTGCGCGAGAGCACCCGGCCGAAGAGGAGGCCGAAGGACATGTTGGCGAGCACCAGCAGGGTCAGCAGCCCGCCCGCCGCGGTGCGCGACATGCCCTGGGCCTCCACCAGGTAGGGCATCCCCCAGAGCAGGCCGAAGGCGTTGCCGGGGAACTGGGTGGTGAAGTGCACCCAGAGGCCGAGCCTGGTGCCGGGCTCCGACCACGCCAGCCGGACCTGCCGGCCCACGCCCGGCCGGAACGGCGCACCCCCCGGCCCGACGCCCCCCGGCCCGGCGGCCGCGGCCCGCTGCGGCGCGCCCGCCGGAGCCTCCCGCAGGAAGAGCGCGACCAGCGCGAACACCGCCACTCCGAGCAGCGCGATCGCGGTGAAGGTCGGGGTCCAGCCCTCCCGGTGCAGGGCGTCGGCGAGGACGACGGTGGTGACCAGGTTCCCGCCCATCCCGGCGAGACCGGTCAGCTGGGCGACGAACGGGTTCTTCGCGGCCGGGAACCAGCGCGCGGCGATCCGCAGCACGCTGATGAAGGTCATCGCGTCACCGCAGCCGAGCACCGCCCGGGAGGCCAGCGCCGGCCCGAAGGAGGAGGAGAACGCGAAGGCGAGCTGCCCGGCGCTCAGCAGCAGGACGCCGAGCAGCAGCACCCGGCGCGGGCCGAACCGGTCGACCAGCAGGCCGACCGGTATCTGCATCGCCGCGTAGACCAGCACCTGGAGGATCGAGAAGGTGGAGAGCGCGGAGGCGCCGATCGCGAAGCGGTCGGCGGCGTCCAGCCCGGCCACCCCGAGACTGGTCCGGTGGATCACCGCGAGGACGTACACGCTGACGCCGATGGACCAGGCCAGCCAGGCGGCCCGGCCGCCGGGCGGCGCCGGGATCCCGGTGGCCGGGGGCACGGGGGCCGCCGGGGGCACGGGGGCCGCCGGGGGCGTCGGCCCGGCGGTGGCCGGGGGAGCGGGAACGGACAGGGGGCGGGCTGAACTGGCGGGCTCCACGGACATAGTGTCCCCAGATTAGTCATCCCATCATTCGACCCTCGGTCCGGGGCGGGGCGGGCCCGGCTCAGCCGGTGACCGTCCAGGAGACCGTCCTGGTCATGTAGCGGTCGCGGAAGGCCTCGTCCCGGACCCAGTCGGTGGTGTCCCGGACGGTGGCCGTGACGGTGGCGCTCTGCCCCGGGAACAGGTTCAGCGCGGCGGTGTCCAGCCAGCTGCGGTCCGGCGCCTGCGGCTCCACCGCGGCGCCGTCCACCTTCCAGTCCACCTGCAGCGCGCGGGTCCCGACCAGCGGCAGCGGCCGGACCTCCAGCCGGGGGCGGCCGGTCACCTCGCCCGGGGCGGGCACGGGTGTGTCGGTCGGCCGGATCCGGCGGTAGATCTCCTCGATGATCGCCTCCCGCGAGGGCAGGTTGTAGGCCCCGCCGAGGGTGCGCATCACCGAGTCCTGGGTGGGCCGGTAGATCCCGTTGGCGCTGCGGTAGGCGCCGATCGTGCCGCCGCCGTCCGGGGACTCCGCGCCCAGCCAGCGCCACCACTTGGTCTGCTTGCGGCGCATGTCGTCGGCGTTCTCGGTGGCGAGGTTGGGGTAGTCGGCGTCGTCCGGCGCGCTGTCGTACTCGTCACCGAGGTCGCCCACGGTGTGCCCTATCTCGTGCTGGATGATCCGCCCCGCGTCCGGGCTGCCGCCGGCCAGGGTGGTCACCCCGGTGCCGCCGGCACCCCCGTACTCGCTGGAGTTGGCCAGCGCGATCAGGTACTGCGGGCCGTCGCCCTCGCCGGCGTAGCGCGCGGTGGCGGCCTCGTCGGCGCAGAGCAGCCGGGCGGTGCCCTCGCACCAGAAGTGCATGCCGAGCGGGGTCCCGGGGTTGCGGCCCCGGCTCTCGGTCTCGGCGATGCCGGAGTCCGCCGAGACGACCTCGACCCGCCTTATGTTGAAGAACCCCTGGTAGCTGCGGAACGGCTCGATCTCCATCAGTGCCCGCCAGGCCCGGTCGGCCTGGGCGCGGAAGAGCTCCTGCTCGTCCGCGCTGTAGCCGTCGCCGAGCAGCACCAGCGTGATCCGGTTCGCCGGGTCCCCGGTCCGCCTTATGTCGACGGTCGGGGCGGCGCCGGCCGCGCGGAGGTCGGCCCGCCGGGCGGTGTGCGGCGGCACCGCCCGGTCGGCGGGGGCACCCGGCCCGATCACCCCGAAGGGCGAGGGACCGGCCAGCTCCAGGGCGGCGGGCAGTACGGCGGTGGACACCAGCACGAGCGCGGCCAGACTCCGGACGAGCCGGCCAGGGTTGCCAGGCGGCATACGGGTGCGTCCTCGGGGATCCGGTCACCCGGCGTCGCCCGGGTGGTGGACGCGAAGACGTACCCGAACCGGCGTGTCACCCTCACCGTCCGGCGAAAATGTCACCGCCCTGGCCGAACGACCCGAATCACCCCGGTCATACCTATGAGTCCGATCAGGTGGATGATTCGGGTGGCCCGTGACCCACCAGCGCCACCTCCGGCGGAGCCGGCCCATCCCGTGACCCCCGGCCGAGCACTCCACCGGCCGAGCACACCACCGGCCTGGGGCGCCCCGGCCGCGCAACGCCTCAGCCGCGCCGCTTCGGCCCCGCCCGGAGCACCAGATGGGTGCCCAGCCCGAGCAGCAGCCCCCAGAACGCCGAGCCGATGCCGAGCAGGCTCATCCCGGAGGCCGAGGCCAGGAAGGTCACCACCGCCGCGTCCCGACCGCCCTCGTCGGCGACGGCCGCGGCCAGGCTGCCCTGGAGCGAGGCCAGCAGGGCGACCCCGGCGATCACCGCGATCAGCTCTTTCGGCAGACCGGTGAACAGGCTCACCAGCAGCCCACCGAAACTGCCCACCAGCACGTAGAGCAGACCCGCCGACATCCCGGCGACGTAGCGGCGCCGCGGATCGGGGTGGCTCTCCGGCCCGGCGCAGATCGCCGCGGTGATCGCGGCCAGGTTCACCCCGGGCGAGCCGAACGGCGCCAGCAGGACGGAGACCCCGCCGGTGGCCCCGATCAGCAGCCGGTCGTCCGGCTGGTAGCCGAAGGCCCGCATCACCCCCAGGCCGGGGGCGTTCTGCGAGGCCAGCGCCACGATGGTGAGCGGCAGCGCCAGCCCCACCATGGCCGGCCCGGAGAAGGCCGGCACGGTGAACACCGGCACGGTCGGCCCGCCGGACCCGAGGTGCACCGGCAGCCCGACGGTGACCGCCGCCAGCACCCCGCCGGCCAGCAGCGCGACCGGTACGGCGTACCGCGGCGCCAGCCGCTTCGCCAGCAGGAAGGCCGCGAAGCTGCCGAGCACCAGGGCGGGCGCGCCGTGGACGGCGCCGAAGATGCCGGCGCCGAAGGAGAACAGGATGCCCGCCAGCATCGCGTTGACGATCCCGGCCGGGATCGCGGCGATCAGCCGGCCGAACAGCCCGGTGACACCGAACAGGGTCACCAGCGCCCCGCTCACCAGGAAGGCACCGACCGCCTCCCGGTAGGGGTACGCGCCGAGGCTGGTGACCAGCAGCGCGGCGCCCGGCGTGGACCAGGCGGTGATCACCGGCGTCCTGGTCCACCAGCTGAGCAGCAGACCGGGCAGCCCGCTGCCGATGGCCACCGCCCAGATCCAGGAGGCCGTGTGCGCCTCGTCCAGCCGCCCGGCCGAGGCCGCCGCGAGCACCACCACGAGCGGGCCGGAGAACGACACCGCGATGCACACCAGCCCGGCCAGGAGGGCGGGGAGGGAGACGTCCCGCCGCAGCGAGCGGCGCTCCTCGGGGTCGGTCCGGCTGTCCGCCGAACGGGTTATCAGCTCCTCTGCCATGGCGGCAGTATCGCGGAGCGGGCACCGGCGGCGGGCCTTTCGAAGAATCCCGGAGGACTTCCGGATCCACCCGCAACCTCCGGCGGGGCCGCGCGTCCTTGGAAGTGGAGGGCTGGAGAGCGAGCCGGGAAGCGCCGGGGGGCGCTACCGGCCGACGGGGGCAGGACCGGCCACCTCCACCCACCATCGGCTTCATGACTGCGGGGAGTCACGTCGTGCGCATGCCTGTTTTCTCCACTTATGCGAAGAATGCCCGCCCGCGCTCCACCCGCCGCCGGCTCGCGAGCGTCGCCGTCGCCGTCGTCCTCGCCGGCTCCGTGCACCTGCTCGCCACCGAGACCGCCTCGGCCCACGGGCCCGGCCCCGGCACGTCGGCCGTCTGGCAGGTGTCCGGACCGCCCGCCCCGACGGCGACCCTCGGCGCTCCCGGGGCCGCCGTCGGCGCGCCCGCCTTCGGCCCCACCGCCGGCGGGCCGACCGGCATGCCGGAGCAGGCCCCGACCGGCACCGCCGTCGGGATCCTGACGGCCGGTCTCGGCGCCGTGCTGCTGGTGCTCGGCCTGGGCGTCCGGTACGCCGGGCGCCGGCTGCGCGCCGCGCGCTAAGGCTCCTCCGGTGTCCGGTGTCCGGTGTCCGGTGTCCGGTGTCCGGTGTCCGGAAAGGCCGAAGGGCCCTGCTCCGCACTGTCGTGCGGAGCAGGGCCCTTCCTCGGTCCGGCCGGTCAGCCCCAGGTGATCAGGCGCTTGGGGTACTCCAGCAGCGCGGCGACGTCGGCCAGCACCCTGGAGCCCAGCTCGCCGTCCACCAGGCGGTGGTCGAAGGAGAGGGCCAGCGTGGTGACCTGGCGCGGCACCACCTTGCCCTTGTGCACCCACGGCAGCTCCCGGACCGCGCCGAAGGCGAGGATCGCGGCCTCGCCCGGGTTGAGGATCGGGGTGCCGGTGTCGACGCCGAAGACGCCGACGTTGGTGATGGTGACGGTGCCGCCCTGCATGTCGTTCGGCGAGGTCTTGCCCAGCCGGGCGGTGTCGATCAGCTCGCCGAGCGCGGCCGCCAGACCGGACAGCGTGCGGCCGCCCGCGTCCTTGATGTTGGGGACGATCAGGCCGCGCGGGGTGGCCGCGGCGATGCCGAGGTTCACCTGGCCCCTGATGACGATCTCCTGGGCCGCCTCGTCCCACTGGGCGTTGATCTCGGGGTGCCGCTTGATCGCGGTCAGCAGCGCCTTGGCGACCAGCAGCAGCGGGCTGACCCGGATGTCCCGGCCCAGCTCGCCGCTCTCCTTGAGCCGGCGGACGAACTTCATCGTGCGGGTGACGTCGACCTGGACGAACTCGGTGACGTGCGGGGCGGTGAAGGCCGAGGCCACCATCGCCTGCGCGGTCGCCTTGCGGACGCCCTTGATCGGCACCCGGACGTCCCCGGTGCCGGCGGTCGCCACGACCACCGGCTCCACCGGTGCCACCGCGGCCGGCTCGGCCGGGGGCGCCGCGACGGCGGCCGCCGCGGCGGCGTGCGCGTGCACGTCCTCGCGGGTGACCACGCCGTCCGGGCCGGTCGGTGTGACGGCCCGCAGGTCGACGCCGAGGTCCTTGGCGAGCTTGCGCACCGGCGGCTTGGCCAACGGCCGGTCACCGGTGGGCTGGGCCGGTACCACCGGCGCGGCAGCCACCGGCGCGGCGGCCACCGGGGCCGGCGCGGGAGCGGCCGGAGCCGGGGCGACCACGGTGGTCGTGGTGGTCCGGCGGGCCCGGCGCTGGGTACCGCCGGTCCGCGGACCGTAGCCGACCAGCACCTCGCGCCGGGCCGGCTCGGCCTCGGCGGGAGCGGCCACCGGGGCGACCGGGGCGGCCGCGGCCGGAGCGGCGGCGCCCGCCTCCCCCGCCACCGCGACCGAGATGATCACGGTGCCGACGTCGACCGTCGCGCCCTCGGGGAAGAACAGCCGCTCCACCACCCCGTTGAACGGGATCGGCAGCTCCACGGCGGCCTTGGCGGTCTCGACCTCGCAGACGACCTGGCCGTCCGTCACGGTGTCACCGGGCTTCACGGACCAGCTGAGGATCTCGGCCTCGGTGAGGCCCTCGCCCACGTCGGGCATCTTGAACTCGCGGAGCGAGCGAACTTCGGTGGTCATCTTCGCTCCCCGGTTCAGTACGCGAGCGCGCGGTCGACGGCGTCGAGCACGCGGTCCAGGTCCGGCAGGAAGGCTTCCTCGACCCGGGACGGCGGGTACGGCGCGTGGTAGCCGCCGACCCGCAGGATCGGCGCCTCCAGGTGGTAGAAGCACCGCTCCGTCAGCCGGGCGGCCAGCTCGGCGCCCATGCCCAGGAAGACCGGCGCCTCGTGCACCACGATGCCGCGGCCGGTCCGCTTGACCGACTCCTCCAGGGCGGCGAAGTCCACCGGGGAGAGCGAGCGCAGGTCGACGACCTCCAGCCGGCGGCCGTCCTCCTCGGCGGCCGCGGCGGCCTCCAGGCAGACCTTGACCATCGGGCCGTAGGCGATCAGCGTCGCGTCCGTGCCGGGGCGCACGATCCGGGCGTCGTACAGGCCCAGGTCGGCGGCGTCGCCGACCTCGCCCTTGTCCCAGTAGCGGCGCTTGGGCTCCAGGAAGATCACCGGGTCGTC
Organism: Kitasatospora sp. NPDC022856; assembly: GCF_055561235.1. NCBI lineage: Bacteria > Bacillati > Actinomycetota > Actinomycetes > Kitasatosporales > Streptomycetaceae > Kitasatospora > Kitasatospora sp. NPDC022856. The sequence continues at coordinate 165,683 of NZ_JBVHHE010000002.1, forward strand.
CGACTCGATGGCCTGGCGCAGCATCCAGTGCGCGTCGTGCGCGCTGGACGGCGAGACCACCCGCAGACCGGCGGTGTGCGCGAAGTACGCCTCGTGCGACTCGCTGTGGTGCTCGACCGCGCCGATGCCGCCCGCGTACGGGATGCGGATGGTGACCGGCATCTTGACGTGCCCGAGCGCGCGGGCGTGCATCTTGGCCAGCTGGGAGACGATCTGGTCGAAGGCCGGGTAGACGAACCCGTCGAACTGGATCTCCACCACCGGGCGGTAGCCGCGCAGCGCGAGGCCGATCGCGGTGCCGACGATGCCGGACTCGGCGAGCGGGGAGTCGATCACCCGGCTGTCGCCGAAGTCCTTCTGCAGGCCGTCGGTGATCCGGAAGACGCCACCGAGCTTGCCGATGTCCTCGCCCATCAGGAGCGTCTTCGGGTCGTTCTCCAGCGACTTGCGCAGCGCCTCGTTGAGCGCCTTCGCGATGCTGAGCTGAGCGGCCATCAGAGGTTCTCCCCCGCCTCGAAGGAGGCCGCGTACTCGGCGTACTCGGCCCGTTCCTCATCGACCAGTGTGTGCGGCTCGGCGTAGACGTGGTCGAAGATCAGGGTCGGGTCCGGGTCCGGCATGGTGCGCACGCCCTCGCGCACCCGCAGCCCCAGCTGCTCGCTCTCGGCCTCGATCGAGGCGAAGAACTCCTCCTCGGCCAGGCCCTCCTTCTCCAGGAGCGCCCGGAGCCGGGTGATCGGGTCCTTGGCCTTCCAGGCCTCGGTCTCCTCGGAGGGGCGGTAGCGGGTGGGGTCGTCGGAGGTGGTGTGCGCGCCCATCCGGTACGTGAACGCCTCGATCAGCACCGGACCGTTGCCGCTGCGGGCGTGGTCGAGCGCCCAGCGGGTGACCGCCAGGCAGGCCAGCACGTCGTTGCCGTCGACCCGGACGCCGGGGAAGCCGAAGCCGGAGGCGCGGCGGTACAGCGGGATCTTGGTCTGGGTGGTGGTGGGCTCGGAGATCGCCCACTGGTTGTTCTGGCAGAAGAAGACCACCGGGGCGTTGTAGACCGAGGCGAAGGTGAAGGCCTCGTTGACGTCGCCCTGGCTGGAGGCGCCGTCGCCGAAGTAGGCGATCACCGCGTCGTCCGCGCCGTCCTTGGTGATGCCCATCGCGTAGCCGGTGGCGTGCAGGGTCTGCGCGCCGATCACGATGGTGTACAGGTGGAAGTTCTTCTCGTTCGGGTCCCAGCCGCCGTGGTTCACGCCGCGGAACATGCCGAGCAGGTTCAGCGGGTCCACGTCGCGGCACCAGGCCACGCCGTGCTCGCGGTAGGTGGGGAAGGCGTAGTCACCGGTGCGCATGGCCCGCCCGGAGCCGACCTGGGCGGCCTCCTGGCCGAGCAGCGAGGCCCACAGGCCCAGCTCGCCCTGGCGCTGCAGCGCGGTGGCCTCGGCGTCGAACCGGCGCACCAGCACCAGGTCGCGGTAGAGGGCGCGCAGCTCGTCCGGGGTGGTGGTGAGCGGGTAGTCCGGGTGCTCGATCCGCTCGCCTTCCGGGGTGAGCAGCTGTACGAGCTCCGGCTGGGCGTCCGTACCCGTGGCGCGGAGGGTGTCAGGGACGCCGGGGGCCGCCTTCTTGCGGGCCCTCGCCGTGCTTTTGACGGTCACGTTCACTCCTCGGTCTGTCCGGCCGCCCGGGGTCGCCGGTGACCGGTCCGGTCACCGCCTCGCGGGGCGCGCGTGGGTGTGCGCACCGACTGCAAGGCAGGTGGTGATCCTGTTCCGACGGCGTCCCTCACGAGAACGTTACCCAGCGGCAGCCCTTGGCGCGCTTGCGCTAGGACGTCCTACTTGTTCAGGGCCTACAACTGCGGGTGTGGCGCAGCTCTCAATTCGGTCGCCTTCAGGACACCTGCGCACGTTATCCGGGCGGAGCCCCGTTCGTAAGGGGGTTACCGGCATCGCTTTCGACTGATCTGGCCGGATAGCGTTCCGGGGGCGGTGCGGGCAATAGGTCGCTCCTGCGCCGATATGGGAGGCTTTACACGTGACTGATAACGGACAGATCAGGGTATTTCTGCTCGACGATCACGAGGTGGTCCGGCGGGGCGTCCACGATCTCCTCTCGGTCGAGGACGACATCGAGGTGGTCGGCGAGGCCGGGACGGCCGCCGAGGCGATCACCCGGATCGCCGCCGTGCACCCCGACGTCGCGGTCCTCGACGTCCGGCTGCCGGACGGGAACGGCGTCGAGGTCTGCCGGGAGGTCCGCTCCCGGCTGCCGGAGATCAAGTGCCTGATGCTGACCTCGTTCTCGGACGACGAGGCGCTGTTCGACTCGATCATGGCGGGCGCCTCCGGCTACGTCCTGAAGGCGATCCGCGGCACCGACCTGATCACCGCCGTCCGGGACGTCGCGGCCGGCAAGTCGCTGCTCGACCCGGTGGCCACCAGCCGGGTGCTGGCCCGGCTGCGCGACGGCGGCGAGAAGGAGGACGAGCGACTGTCCCAGCTCACCAAGCAGGAGCGGCGGATCCTCGATCTGATCGGCGAGGGGATGACCAACCGTCAGATCGGCAACGAGCTGCACCTGGCCGAGAAAACGGTCAAGAACTACGTCTCCAGTCTGCTCGCCAAGATGGGCATGGAGCGGCGCACCCAGGCGGCCGCCTTCGTGGCACGGCACCAGGCCGACCAGCAGCACTGAGAGCGCCGGGAATCACAGTTCTGACGGTTTGTCAAGGACCCCCGCCAGGGGGCCCTAACCTCAGCCTGTGACTTTCAGCCAGACCCTCGCCTGTGCCCCGGCCCGCCCCGATCTCACCGCACCCCCGATAGGGACCCTCAGCCCGCCCGTTCCCCACCTCGTCCTGGCCGAGGTCCTGCGCCGCTACCGGGTGGGGCGGCTGCTCACCGCCGAGCCGGTCGCCGAGGGCCTGTTGAACCGGGGCTACCGGGTCACCACCGAGGCCGGGACGTACTTCCTGAAGTGCTACGTCGACGCCGCCACCGCGCACCGCGAATCGATCGCCGGGCACCACCGCGCGATGGCCGCGCTGGAGACCCTCGGACTGCCCGTCGCTCCCCCGCTGGCGTGTGCCGAACGCTCCGGCACGGTGGCCTCCTTCGGCAGCCGGCTGTTCGCGCTCTTCCCCTGGGTGGATGGCCGGCACCGGCACGGCAGCGACCTCTCCCTGACGCAGTGCGGCGCGCTCGGAGCGCTGCTCGGCCGGCTGCACGGCGCGCTCGACGACGTCTGCGCCCCCCTCGCCCAACCCGCCGGCTACCACAGTGCCGACCCGCTGGACAGCGCCCGGCTGGCCCGCGAACTCCGGCTCAGCGCCCGCGAGCAGCGCCCGTACGGCGCGCTGGACGCGCTGGTCGAGCGGCGCCTCACCGAACGGCTCGACCTGCTCGCCGAGTACGCCCACCGCCGGCCCGTCCCGCAGGCCGCCCCGCCCACCGGCTGGACGCACGGCGACTTCCACGGGCTCAACCTGCTGCACGCGGGCGACCGGATCGCGGCCGTCCTGGACTGGGACAAGCTCGGCCCGCAGCCGCGCGCCGAGGAGGCCGTCCGGTCGGCCACCCTGGTCTTCAACGACCGGACGTCGGGCGTGCTCGACCTCGTCCGGGTCCGGACCTACTCGCAGGCGTACCGGGCCACCGGGGCGGCCACCGCGGAACACCTGGCGGCGGCCGTCCACCGGGTCTGGTGGGAGCGGCTCAACGACTTCTGGATGCTCCAGTGGCGCTACCAGCGGGCCGACCACCGGGCCGACCCGCTCTACCCCGCCTCGGCCGGCCAGCTGGCGTGGTGGTGCCAGGAGTACGAGCAGGTCCTGGACGCCTTCGCCAACTGACCGTCACCGGTCGGCGCCGCCGGTCAGCCGCCGGCCCCGGGCGCGGTGGTCGGGGCCCCCGTCGGCTGGGTGGCCGGCTTGGTCGGCGGCGGCTGGGTGCCCGTCGCGCCGTTGGTCGGCGTCCCGCTCGCGCCGCCGGTCGGCGTCCCGCTCGCGCCGCCGGTCGGCGTGCCGGTGGACGACGGGGTCGTCGACGACGACGGCTTGGTACCGGTGGGCGTCGGGGTCATGCTCGGCGAGTGCTTGGGCACGGTGGCCGGCGGGCTCTGGTTGTTGTTGTTGTTCGTGTCGGTCGGCTGGTTCGGCTTCCGGCTGGTCTGGCTGGGCGCCACCGTGGTCGGGGAGATCCCCCCACCGGTGGGCGTACCGGCGTCGGAGGAGGAGACCACCGAGACGGACGGGGCGGGCGTCTGGCCGGGGTCCTTCGTCCCGCCGCCACCGCCACCGCTGAGCGCGAGCGCGATCCCGACACCGGACGCGACGAACACCGCCGCGGCGCCGGCCACCCAGGCCCATGGCCCGCGCCGCCGGCGGCGGTCGTCGTCCCCGTCGCCGCCGTCGCCGCCCGGGCCGCCGGGACCGCCGTCGTACGAGCCGCCGTCGTACGAGCCGCCGCCGTACGGGCCGCCGGCCCCGGGGTAGGGGGAGGACGGCGTGTGCGGGCCGCCGGGCACCTGGTACGGCAGCACCGTCGTCGAATCGCTCGGGCCGCCCAGGCCGAACGGCGCGGTGACGGCCGTCTCGCCGTCCGCCCCGGGCATCGGGGTGGCACCGCTGTGCCCCTGGCCGGCCGCCGCCAGCCCGGCCGCCGCGGCACCCGTCGCCCAGGCCCCGCCGTGCATCTCGCGCAGGGCGTGCTGGAGGTGGGCGCGGAACTCGTCGGCGTCCTGGAAGCGGTCGTCCGGGTTCTTGGCGAGCGAGCGCAGCACCAGCGGGTCGAGCGCCGCCGGGACCCGCGCGTTGACCTGCGCCGGCGGCACCGGCGGGTCCTGCACGTGCTGGTAGACCACCGAGAGCGGGGTGTCGCCGGTGAACGGCGGGCGCAGCGTGAGCAGCTCGTAGAGCATGCAGCCGGCCGCGTACAGGTCGGAGCGGTGGTCGACCGGCTTGCCGAGGGCCTGCTCGGGCGAGAGGTACTGCGGGGTGCCCATGACCATGCCGGTCTGGGTCATGGTGCTGGCGGTGCCGGTCAGCGCGCGGGCGATGCCGAAGTCCATCACCTTGACCGCGCCGGTGGTGGTGATGATGACGTTGGCGGGCTTGATGTCCCGGTGCACGATGCCGTGCCGGTGGCTGTAGGCGAGCGCCTCCAGCACCCCGGCGATGATGATGAGCGCCTGGTCGACCGGCGGCTCCTCCTCGTCCACCAGCAGCTCGCGGACGGTCCGGCCCTCGACCAGCTCCATCACGATGTAGGGCGTCGACTCGTCGCCGACGTACTCCTCGCCGGTGTCGTAGACCGCGACGATCGAGTGGTGGTTGAGCGCCGCGACGGCGTGCGCCTCGCGGGTGAAGCGCAGCCGGGCGATGTCGTCCTGGGCGAGTTCGGGGCGCAGCAGCTTGACGGCGACGGTCCGGCCGAGCCGGACGTCCTGGGCGGCGAACACCTCGGCCATGCCGCCGCGGCCGAGCCGGTGGGTCAGCCGGTAGCGGCCGTCACCCACCGTGCCGAGCGGGGCCGCGGTGCCGCGGCCGGGGGTCTGCGGGCCGCCGCCGTACGGCGGGAGTGCGGAGGTGGCGGCGCTGTCGCTGCCGGGCTCGGGCATCCTCCGGGCCCCGCCGGTCGAACCGGCCGCCCGGGCACCCTCGTCGTCGTCCGGCCGCTGCGTCTGTGCCATCGCTCCTCGCCCCGGGCCTTCGCTCGGATCGCGGTGCCCTGTCGCTTCGTGTCCCCGAACGCTACCGCCTCCGGACTTCCCCCGTAGCACGCCCGATCCGGGCGCACCGCGTCAGAGCAGGCCATTCCGGTCGGGCAGGCCTTCCAGGTGCAGGACGGTCGCGGGCCGCTCGACGGACCGGGAGGTGCTGGTCTTCTCCGCCTTGGTCACCACGATGGCGATGATGATGATCGCGAGGACGATCACGCCGATGATGATGCCGACGATCACGAGCGCGGTGGAGCAGCCGCCGCTGTTCGACGCGGGGGCCGGCTGGAACTGCGTCGGCATCGGCATCGGCTGGGGCGGCGGGGTGTGCGCCTGCGGCGGGAAGTGCTGCGGGGCCTGGAAGGCCGGCGGCGGGGTCTGGTACTGCTGCGGGAAGGGCTGCGGCGTCTGCGGGTGCTGCGGCGGCGGGGTCTGGAAGGCCGGCGGCGGCGTCCGGTACTGCTGCTGGAACGGCGGCGGGGTCTGCGGGGCCTGCGGCCCGGCGTGCACCGAGCGCGGACCGTCGGTGATCACCAGCGGCGAGCTCGCGGCCAGCTGGTTGCCGTTGCCGCCGCCCTTCTCCGCCGCGATCAGCCGCTCCGCCTCGTCGCGCATCGCCGCCGCGCTCGGGAAGCGGTGCGCCGGGTCCTTGCGCAGCGCCTGGGCGACGAAGGCGTCCACCGCCGGGCTGACCGCCCGGTTGACGGTGGACGGCGCCGAGGGCTCCTCCTGGACGTGCTTGTAGGCGATCGAGAACGCCGAGTCGCCGTCGAAGACCAGCTGCCCGGTGAGCATCTCGAAGAGCATCACGCCGACCGAGTAGAGGTCGGACCGGGCGTCCACCGGCTTGCCGAGCGCCTGCTCGGGCGAGAGGTACTGCGGGGTGCCGACCACCATGCCGGTCTGGGTCATCGAGGTGACCCCGGACTCCAGCGCACGGGCGATGCCGAAGTCCATCACCTTGATGTTGCCCTTGCGGTCGAACATCACGTTGCCGGGCTTGATGTCGCGGTGGACCAGCCCCTGGTCGTGCGAGGCCTCCAGCGCGTTCAGCACGCCGACGGTGACCCGCAGCGCCTCCTCGGTGGGCATCGCGCCGTACTGCGCGACCGCGTCGTTGATCGCCTCGCGCAGGCCCTTGCCGTCGACCAGCTGCATCACGATGTACGGGGTGGTGGAGCCGTCGGCGGCGACGTCCTCGCCGCTGTCGTAGACGGTGACGATGTTGGCGTGTTCCAGCCGGGCCACGGCCTGCGCCTCGCGCCGGAACCGCTCCTTGAAGGACTCGTCCCGGCCGAGCTCGGCGTGCATGCTCTTCAGCGCGACCGAGCGGCCGAGCACGTTGTCGTAGGCGAGGTGCACGGAGGCCATGCCGCCCTCGCCCAGCACCCGCTGCAGCACGTACCTGCCGTTGCCCAGGGAGTGGCCCTCGACCGCCGCGTTGCCGTGCTCGCTCATGGTCCTCTGCTCCCCCTCGGCGCGGTCGTGCCGCCGCAACCGTGACGTTCGGTCTCGTCCGTGCGTGGTCGGGCCCGGTTTGGTGGCCCACCCGACCCCTGTCGCGGCGCTCGCCCGGCCTGCGACAGGGGCTCAGGGTATCGGCTCACGGCGACAGTGATCGGCGCAGGGCCGACACTGTGTCCGAGCCGCGACCCACTACCGGACGGTAGTGGGTCGGTCGTGCGTTCGGCACCGGATCGTGGCGGTACGTCCGATACCGGGCGGTAGCCACGGGGTCCGCGGCGCCGACCGGAGCGGTTGCGCCGGGCCGGTGGCGGGCCTACAGGTACGGGCCGGAGCGGATGCCGCGGCCCTCGCCGGGCTCGTCGTCCTCCTGCTCGGCGCCGTGCAGACCCGGCGGCAGTGCCCGCCGCATCTGCTCCAACTGCGCCCGGGCGGCCATCTGCTGGGCGAAGAGCGCGGTCTGGATGCCGTGGAACAGCCCCTCCAGCCAGCCCACCAGCTGCGCCTGCGCGATCCGCAGTTCGGCCTCGGTCGGGATGGTGTCCTCGGTGAACGGCAGCGAGAGCCGCTCCAGCTCCGCGACCAGCTCGGGCGCCAGGCCGAGCTCCAGCTCCTTGATGGAGCTGGCGTGGATGTCCTTCAGCCGGACCCGGCTGGCCTCGTCGAGAGGAGCCGCCCGGACCTCCTCCAGCAGCTGCTTGATCATGCTGCCGATCCGCATGACCTTGGCCGGCTGCTCCACCATCTCGGTCACCGGGAGCTCGCGCGGCCCTTCACCGTCGTCGTGCGTCGAGCCGGCGAACCCCTGGCCCACGGGCAGCCCGTCCGGTCCGACGATCAGCACCTTCTGGCCGTCCTGCGACTGCCCGCCCATGGCCTGGTACAGGTCCTGCGGCGAGCGCTCGTTCATCGGATTCGTCATGAACAACATTCTTCCTCACTGGGGTTGGCCGGGTGGAACCCCCGACCGCACCGCCGCCCCGCACCACGGTCACCGGTCACCGGCACCGCGGTCACCGCACCCGCTTCCGCTGACGACGCTACGCCCCCGCACGGCGGCCCGGCATCCGTACGGATACTCAGGTCGCGCGGGGGCGTGGCGCCGGCGGCTCAGCCCTTGCGCAGGCGCAGCCCGATCAGCCCGAGGCCGCAGCCGATCAGGCCGAGGCCGGCGCCCAGCGGCAGCTGGAGCGTGGAGGCGTCGCGCCAGCGGGCGGGCAGCACGGCCGGGACGGCCCCGGCGGCCTGCTGGGTCGCTCCGGCCGCCACCGTGGCGCCGTCCGGCACGGCGTCCTCGGCCGGTGCGGCGCCGTCCGGCGTGCCGGGGTCCGCGTCCGGGACGGCCTGCGTGGCCTCGACGGACTGCTCCGGCCCCCGCTCCGACCGGTCGGGCACCCGCTGGGCACGCTCGGGGGCCGAGGCCGGGCGGTGCCGGTGACCGGCCCGGGGGCCGACGGGCGCCGGGCCGGGCCGCGGGTGCCCGCCCTGGTGCGACGGGGGCGCGGCGGCCGCCGAGAGGGCGGCCGGGGGCGGCGGGGTGGCGGCCGGGGCCGGCGGCGTGCTCGGGGGCGCGGCCGCCGACAGCTCCGCCGAGGGTGCGGCGGAGGGCGGGGGCGAGGCCTCGGGGGACGCCGGACCGGCGTCGGCGGAGGGCGAACCGGACCACCCGGGGCCACCGGGCTGCGGTCCGTCCGCCGCCGGAGCGCCGGGCTCGGAGGCGGTGGACGGCTCGGACGGCTCGGCGGGCTCGGCGGGCACGGCGGGGACGGTGGGCGGGTCCGACGCGGCGGGCCCGGCGACCGCCTCCCACGGGCCGGACGGCCGCTGTGGACCGGCGGCCGCCGCCGGAGGCACGACGGTCAGCGGCAGGGCGAGGCCGAGCACCGCCATCGTCAGCAGCCGCCGCACCCGGTGGTCGCCCCGATCACGGGGGGTGCCGGTACCGGCCCGGCCCCGGGTGCGGGTACGGCCGTGGGGCGGCGCGGCGGGCAGCGGCCCGAGGAGCGCGTTCGAGGGGGTCGAAGGTGCGGCCACGGTCGAGGTCCTTCCGACGGCCGACCGCGCACTGGCGGGGTCGGCGGCGGGACAGCTCCGGACCAGCGTCACACAATCCGACATTCCGGGCATTTCGAACGGCTGTGCACCAACCGCCCCGCCCGGCCACCGGCTCCCCGGGCCCGCCGGCCCCGCCCCGCCTCAGGCCCGCAGCACCACCTTGCCGACCTGATCGCCGGCCTCCAGCGCCCGGTGCCCGTCGGCCGCCGCGGTCAGCGGCAGCACCCGGTCGATCACCGGCCGCACCAGGCCCTGCTCGACCAGCGGCCAGACGTGCTCGCGCACCGCCGCCACGATCGCGGCCTTCTCCGCCAGCGGCCGCCCGCGCAGATTGGTCGCGATCACCGCGCCGCGCTTGCGCAGCAGCGTGTTCAGGTTGATCTCGCCCTGCACGCCGCCCTGCAGCCCGATGATCACCAGTCGGCCGTTGACCGCCAGCGCGTCGACGTTGCGCTGCAGGTACGCGGCGCCCATCAGGTCCAGGATCACGTCCGCCCCGGCGCCGCCGGTGGCCTCCCTGAGCACCTCGACGAAGTCCTGCTCGCGGTAGTTGATCGTGATGTCGGCGCCGAGCTCGGCGCACCGGGCCAGCTTCTCCGCGCTGCCCGCCGTCACCGCCACCCGGGCGCCGACCGCCTTGGCCAGCTGGATCGCCATCGTGCCGATCCCGCTCGCCCCGCCGTGCAGCAGCACCGTCTCCCCCGGGCGCAGGTGCGCGACCAGGAAGACGTTCGACCACACCGTCGAGGCGACCTCCGGCAGCGCGGCGGCCTGCTCCAGGTCGAGCCCCTTGGGCACCGGCAGCAGCTGCCCCGCCGGCACCGCGACCCGCTGCGCGTAGCCGCCGCCCGCCAGCAGCGCGCAGACCTCGTCGCCGACCGCCCAGCCGGCCACGCCGGCCCCCAGGGCGACGATCCGGCCCGAGCACTCCAGGCCGGGGTAGGGCGGGCTGCCGGGCGGCGGGTTGTAGAAGCCCTGGCGCTGGAGCAGGTCGGCCCGGTTCACGGCGGTCGCCGCCACCTCGACCAGGACCTCGCCGTCACCGGGCACCGGGTCCGGCACCTCGGCCCAGACCAGCGCGTCGGGACCGCCGGGTTCGGGAATCGTCATCGCATGCATGACCCGAAGCTACTGCGTCCTGACGGGGCGGCGGGGGCGCCCCGCGCAGTCCGCGGGAGCGCCGACCGAACCCGGTCCGAGCTTCCGGCCGGCCCGCCGGGAGCGCCGCTGTTCAGCCGGCCAGCCCGGCCAGCACCTCGGCGCCCGGCAGGGCCGCCAGCGCCCGGCCCGGCAGGATCAGCTTGCCCCGCCGCCGCCCGCTGCCCACCAGGACGTACGGCGCCCGGGCCACCGCCTCGTCGATCAGCAGCGGCCAGTCGGCGGGCAGCCCGACCGGCGTGATGCCGCCGTACTCCATCCCGGTCAGCTCGACCGCCGCGTCCATCGGCGCGAACGAGGCCTTGCGCGCCTCCAGGCGCTTGCGAACGGCCCGGTTGACGTCCACCCGGGTGTGGGCGAGCGCCAGGCAGGCGGCCCGCGTGGTCTCCCCGCCGCGCTTGGCGGCCACCACCACGCAGTTCGCCGAGGCCTCCAGCGGCACCCCGTAGGTCTCGCAGAACACCGCGGTGTCCGCCTTCTCCGGGTCGGTGTCCACGTAGAGCACGGACCGCGCGGCCTCCCGGTCCGCCCAGGCCGCGAGGGCGTCGGCCACCGGCCCGGCCAGCAGGTCGCGGACGTCGAGGGCCGGCGCGACGGTCTCGAACGTGCCGAAGGGGAGCTGCGGTTGATCGTTCATGACACGAACTGTAGTCACCGGCGGATCACTTGATGACGATCACCCGGTCGGTGAGCTGGAGCACCTGGGCCTCCGGCTCGGTGTAGTTGAGCACCCGGCGGCCGCGGACCACCGCCACCACGAGGTCCTCGCACTCGCGCGGGCCGTGCCCGGCCTCGGCCCGGGTCACCGGGCGCTCGATCACGTCCAGGCCGTTGCCGTAGGTGAGCAGGTCCTCCATCACCGCGCCGGCGTGCGGGCTGAGCATCGACATGCCGAGCAGCCGGCCCGCCGAACTGGAGCTGGTCACCACCACGTCGGCACCGCTCTGCCGCAGCAGCGGGGCGTTCTCGTCCTCCCGCACGGCCGCGACCACGGTGGCCGCCTTGGTCAGCTGACGCGCGGTCAGCGTGATCAGGACGGCGGTGTCGTCCCGCTCCGGCGCCACCACCACCCGCGCGGCCGCGGGCAGTCCGGCGCGCAGCAGGGTGTCGGTCCGGGTGGCGTCGCCGACCACTCCCACCAGGCCGTGCTGGGCGGCCTGGTCGATCACCTTGCGCTGCGGGTCGACCACCACGATCTCCTCCTTGCGCACCCCCTGGCCGAGCAGGGTGTCGACGGCGCTGCGCCCCTTGGTGCCGTAGCCGATCACGACGGTGTGCTCGCGCACGGTGGACCTCCAGCGGTTCAACCGCCACTGCTGACGGGTGCGTTCGGTGAGCACTTCGAGCGTGGTGCCGACCAGGATGATCAGGAAGACCACGCGCAGCGGGGTGATCACGAAGATGTTGGTGAGCCGGGCGCTGTCGCTGAACGGCGTGATGTCGCCGTACCCGGTGGTGGAGAGCGTGACGGTGGCGTAGTACGCCGCGTCGAGGAAGCTCACGCCGCCGCCGGCGTTGTCGTTGTAGCCGGCCCGGTCCAGCCAGACGATCACGGTGGTGGCCACCAGCACGCCGAGGGCCACCAGCAGCCGTGAACCGACCTGCTGGAAGGCGGGCGCGGTCCGCCGGGCGGGCAGCACGATGCCGGCGTCCGCCCACGGCTCGGTGCCGGGGGTCACCGGGCGCAGCGGCGACTCACGGCGGCGGGCACTCACGGGACCTCCAGGAGTTCGACGGTGGCGGCCTGCGCCGCGCCGCCGGGCGGCACCACGGCGAGCGCCTCGGCCCGGGCCAGGCCGCGCAGCATCGCCGGGCCGTCGAAGGCCAGTGGGACGACGCCGTGCGCGGTGCGGCGCACCGGCAGCAGCCGGGTGTCCGCGGGATGGCCGGCGAGGTCCACGGCGGCGAGCGCGAGCGCCGGCTCGGCGGCGGACCGGCCGCCCCGGGCGTGCAGCAGCGGCAGCGCGAGGGTGACGGCGCCGGCCACCGCGGCCAGCGGGTTGCCCGGCAGGCCCACCAGGTGGCGACCGCCCGGGAGTTCGGCGAGCAGCATGGGGTGGCCGGGGCGGACGGCGACGCCGTCCACCAGCAGCCGGGCGCCGGCCTCGGTCAGAGCCCGGTGCAGGAAATCGACCGGACCGGCGGCCGTGCCGCCGGTGGTGACCACCACGTCGGCGGTGGAGTGCCGGACGGCGTCCCGGAGCAGGCCGAAGTCGTCCCGGACGGCCCGCGGCTCACCCACCTCGGCACCGGCCGCCCGGAGCCAGGGCGGCAGCAGCGGGCCGAGCGCGTCCCGGACCAGGCCGGGCCGCGGGACCCCGGCGCAGAGCAGTTCGTCACCGAGGACGAGGAGTTCGACGACCGGGCGGCGGCGGACCGCCAGCCCGTCGTGGCCGCAGGCCGCCGCGAGGCCCAGCACGGCCGGGCCGACCGGGGTGCCGGCGGCCAGCAGCGCCTCGCCCCGGCGGCACTCCTGACCGCGCGGGCGGACGTCCTGGCCGGTGGTCAGCGAGCCCGGGCTCCGGTCGTGCAGCAGGGCGCCGATCCGCTCGCCGTGCTCGCGCCGGAGCACCGCGGTGGCACCGGGCGGCAGCTGGGCGCCGGTCGCGATCTCGGCGGCCGCGCCGTCCTCCAGCGGCGGCACGCCCGACTGCCCGGCCAGTATCCGCCCGGCGACCCGCCAGGGGCCCGGCCCGGCGACGGCCCAGCCGTCCATCGCCGAGGTGTCGAAGGCCGGCAGGTCGGTGAGGGCGGTGAGCGGCTCGGCCAGGGTCCGGCCGAGCGCCTCGGCCAGGTCCAGGCGCTGCGGCGGGAGCGGGTGCAGACCGGCCCTGCGGGCGGCCGCCCGGGCCTGCGGCCAGGTCAGCGGGCCGGCGGCGGAGCGTCCACCGGGCACCGCGGCCTCCTCGACCGTGCTCACGGGTGCTCCGGCCCGGCCGCCGCCGTCCAGCGCTCGGCGAGTTCGGCGATGCGCCGGGACGCCTCGGTGACGGCCTCCGGGCCGCCGCCGCGCTGCGCGGCCGCGTAGCCGACCAGGAAGGCGGTCAGCGGCGCGGCGGGCCGGGCCACCCCGTGCGCGACCACCCGGGCGAGGTCGAGCAGTCCGGGGACGTCGACGTCCAGGTCGATCCCCAGCTCGGCCCGGACCTCGGCCATCCAGTCATCCAGCGTGCGCTCCATGGGCCCCATGCTGCCTGATCGGCGGTTTCCCCGGGATGTTTCCCCGATGAGCGCCGCGCGTCGTCTCCCGCACGGGGGCCGCCGGCCCCCGTGAACCGGCCGGCCGAGGCCCCACGAGAGGGGGCGGCGGGCGTCAGCGGGAGCGGTCCCGTTCCCGGGCCAGCTCCAGCTCCTCCCAGGTGTCGCAGTCGTGGCTCACGTCGTCGGTGTCGGCCAGCCGCAGGGTGCGCAGGCCGCCGGTCAGCCGGCGCAGCGGCAGCCCGGCCGGGTCCCCGGCGGCGGCCAGCGCGGCGCGCAGGGCGGCGGTGCGGTAGGCGGCGGCGAGCGGCTGGTCGCGGCCGGCGGCGTCGACCAGGACGACCGCCCCGGTCTCCGGCCCCGCCCCGACGAGGGCCCCGGTCAGCCGGCCGACGGTCCGCGCGTCCAGGAACGGCAGGTCGGCGGCGAGCAGCAGCACCACCTCGGCCGTCACCTCGGCCAGACCGGCCGCGACGGCCGCCACCGGTCCGCCGCCGGGCGGCCGCTCGCGGGTCCAGCGGATCCCGGTCCGGGCGGTGGGCCGGGCCGGGCCGACCACCACGGTGGTCCGGGCACCGGCGGCGGCGGCGAGCACCCGGTCGAGCAGGGCCGTCCCGCCGACGGTCAGCCCGGGTTTGTCCGCTCCCCCGAGCCGGCGGGCGGCGCCCCCCGCGGGCACGATCACGTCGTACGGCGTCATGCCGCCAGTATCCGCGCCGCGGCGCCCGGTCCGCCCCGGCTCAGTCCTCGGGGTCCTCGTCGACCAGTTCGGCGTCGACGATCCCGTCCTCGTCCGGCAGGGGGCGGGGGCGGGGGCGGGCGAGGTTGGCGGCGACGCTCAGCTCCAGGATGGCCGGCAGGGTCAGCTCCCCGTACCGCTCGCCCACCGCGGCGACCAGCGCCTCCGCGTCGTCCGGGTGTGCGGCCAGCAGCCGGTCGAAGTCCTGGAGGTACTCACCGGTGAAGGCGAGCGCCCGGCCCGCGTCGTCGTCCTGCTCGGGCGCCCGGTGCCCGGCGATCACGCGGTCGGCGCCGAGTTCGGCGATCCGGCCGAGGTTGCGCACCCACGCGGTGCGCTGTTCCGGGGTGGTGTCGGCCGTCCAGACGTGGGTGCCGTTGTAGACGAAGTCACCGGCGAGCACGGTGCGGATGCTGGGCACGTGGACCACCGTGGACCCCTCGCAGTCGCCCTGGCCGAACAGCAGCACCGGAATCACCTGGCGGTCGACCATCAGCGGCTGGGGCAGCAGCGGCGCGGGCACCAGCGGGTGGTCGGGGATGTCGTCGCCGTACACCGGCTTCCACTGGGCGACCTTGGCGGCCGCGGTGCGCAGGATGCCGTCCACCACCGGCGGCGCGGCCAGCAGCTGCGCCTCCGGGAAGAGCTTCAGCACCTCCTCGGCACCGAAGTAGTGGTCGGGGTGCTGGTGGGTGATCACGATGGCCAGCAGCCGTCGGTTCTTGCCGGCCACCCACTCGGCCAGCTCGCGGCCGGCGCTGCGGGTGAGCTGGGCGTCGACCAGGATCGCGGTCCGCTCGCCGAGGATCAGGGTCGAGGTGGCGAAGAAGGCCGACTCGGGACCGGTGAACACGGCGATCTCCAGCGGCCGGACACCGGCCGTCCCGGCCGCGTCCGCCCCGTCCGCCCCGGCCCGGTCGCCGTCCGCGGCGCCCGCGCGTTCCGCGGCGGCGCTCCCCTCGGGCGAGGACGACGTCACTGGCTGCTCCCTCCGGTCGGCGCTCGGACTCCCTGCGCCCTACAGCATGGGAGCACGGCCCGCCGATTGCGCGGAAGGCGCGCCCGGCGGGGCACGCCTTCCGCGCGGGGTGCGGCGCCGTCAGGCGGCCGAGGCCTTCGCCAGGCGCGCCGCGTCCTCCAGCGCCCGGGCCTTGGAGTCGGCGGCGTGCTGCACGAAGTCCGCCATCGCCGGCACCGTCGCCGCCAGGGTGAACTCGGGGACGATGAACTCGACCTCCAGCCCGAGCATCCCGGTCAGCACCTTCTCCAGGTAGGTGGTGACGAACTCGTAGGGCTCGCGCGGGGCGCCGGGCGCGTAGGAGCCGCCGCGGGCCGCGACCACCGTCACCGGGGTCCCGGCCGCCGAGGGGGTGTCCCCCGCCGTGCGGCCCATCAGGATCACCTGGTCCAGCCAGGCCTTGAGGCTGGACGGGATGGTGAAGTTGTACATCGGGGTGCCGATCACGATCGCGTCGGCCCGCTCCAGCTCCGCCATCAGCTCCTCGCGCAGCGCGAAGGCCGCCGCCTGCTCGGCGCTGCGTCCCTCCGCGGGGGTGAAGGCCGCGGAGATGCCGTGGGCGTCCAGGTGCGGCACCGGCAGGGCGGCGAGGTCGCGGTGGATCACCGTGCCGTCGGGGTGCTGGGCCTGCCAGGCGGCCCGGTAGGCGGCCGAGACCTCGCGGGAGACCGAGCCGTCGGTGAACGCGGACGAGTCGATGTGCAGCAGAGTGGGCATGGCGAACCTCCATCAAAGTAAGCAGCTGCTCTTTCCGCCGCAGCTATCAGTACCGTAGCAGCTTACTTTTCTGCAGTCACTAGTGGACGGACCGGTACGCTGTACCCATGGCCCAGCAAGAGGTGACCGAGCAGGTCCACGCCACCCCCGGGGAACACGGGGCGGCGGTGGTCGCCTGCACCGGCACGGAGATCGCGCTGACCCGGGTGTTCACCCTGCTCGGCAAGCGCTGGACCGGCCTGATCGTGGCCACGCTCACCAACAACGGGCCCGGCTACTTCTCCGAACTGCGCCGGGCCGTCCCCGGCATCAGCGAACGCATGCTCTCCGACCGCCTCACCGAACTGGCCGAGGCCGGGCTCGTACTGCGCCAGGTCGACGAGGGCCCGCCGCTGCGCGTCAGCTACCGGCTCACCGAGGCGGGCGCCGCGCTGCGCCCAGCCCTGACCGAGCTGGCCGTCTGGGCCGACCGGTACCTGCCGGACAGCGCCCTCAAGCAGCCCGGCTCCTGCTGACCCGCCCGCGCCGCACCCCGCCCGCCCCGCCGGACGGGCCCACCCCGGACAGCACGAAGCGCCCGGGCCCGCCTGTTCTCACAGGCGGGCCCGGGCGCGGTCGGTCTCTTCGGCCGCCGGTCAGCCCTTCGCGCGGGCGGTCAGCTTGGCGACCCGGTCGGCGACACCCCAGGAGGTGACGCGCCAGAGCGCCTCCAGCACGATGTGGCGGCTCATCTTGGAGGCACCCAGCTCGCGCTCCACGAAGGTGATCGGCACCTCGGCCACCTTGAAGCCGGCCTTCACCGTGCGCCAGGCCAGGTCGACCTGGAAGCAGTAGCCGGCCGAGGCGACCTCGTCCATGCCCAGGCCGAGCAGGGTCTCCTTGCGGAAGGCCCGGTAGCCGCCGGTGACGTCCCGGATCGGCACGTTCAGCATCAGCCGCGAGTACGTCGAGCCGCCGCGCGAGAGCAGCAGGCGCGACTTCGGCCAGTTCACCACCCGGCCGCCCGGCACCCAGCGCGAGCCGAGCACCAGGTCGGCGCCGCGCAGCGCGCCCAGCAGCCGGTCGAGCTCCTCGGGCTGGTGCGAGCCGTCCGCGTCCATCTCGACCAGGACGTCGTAGCCGTTGTCGATGCCCCAGCGGAAGCCCGCCAGGTAGGCGGCGCCCAGCCCCTCCTTGCCCCGGCGGTGCATGACCTGCACGTTCGGGTCCTCGGCGGCCAGCTTGTCGGCCAGCTCGCCGGTCCCGTCAGGGCTGTTGTCATCGGCGACCAGGACATGGGCCTCGGGCACGGCCGCACGGACCCGTCCGACGATCCGCTCGACGTTCTCCGCTTCGTTGAACGTCGGGATGATCACCAGCACCCTGCCGAGATCAGCAAAACTCTGCTGGTTCACGGTCACGTACAAACCTCTCGGCCGGTGGCGGGAAGTGCCAGTCACCGTTGCCCGCACTCTGAGACGCAGTCCCCGTCGGCATCCCGCCGACCTGGAAACCACTGTGGAAATTACTGCGTCCTGGCATCCTACTACCGCGTCCTCGAACAGCCGGTACAGCTCTGGCACTCCCGGCCGACCCCGGCCGTTTCCCTTCCGACGGCACCGGTCGGCTAGGGTCGATGCCCAGCCTTTGCCCGGACCACCCGCCCGCCGGGCCGTCTCCCGGCGATCCGGCACACCAGCCACAGCAGCAGAGGAGCAGGACCGCGCGCATGGACAGGCTCGTCAACACTGTCCGCCCGTACGCCTGGGGGTCGCACACCGCGCTCCCCGAGCTGCTCGGGCAGGAACCGACCGGGGAACCGCAGGCCGAGCTGTGGATGGGGGCCCACCCCGGAGCGCCCTCCCGCGCCGACCGGGGCGACGGGCTCCGCCCGCTGGACGAGCTCATCGCCGCCGACCCCGAGGGCGAGCTGGGCGCCGCCGCCGTGGCCCGGTTCGGCCCCGCCCTGCCGTTCCTGTTCAAGGTCCTGGCCGCCGGCATCCCGCTCTCCATCCAGGCGCACCCCACCCTGGACCAGGCCCGCGCCGGGTACGCCGCCGAGAACGCCCTGGGCGTGCCGCTCGACGCCCCCCACCGCAGCTACCGCGACGCCAACCACAAGCCCGAACTCATCTGCGCGCTCGACGAGTTCGACGGCCTCTGCGGCTTCCGGACACCGGCCGGGGCGGCCGCCCTGATGGCCGGACTGCGGGTGCCGGCACTCGACCCGCTGATCGCGCTGCTCGGCGCCGAGGACGAGGCCGAGGCCCTGCGCGCCACACTGGCCGCCATCCTCACCATGGACGAGGCCACGGCCGCCGCGACCGTCCGGGAGACCGCCGACGCGGTGGACAAGGCCGCCGCCGGCGACCCCGACGGCCCCTACGCGCTCTACGGCCGGATCACCCGCGAGTTCCCCGGCGACCGCGGCCTGATCGGCGGCCTGCTGCTCAACGCCGTCCGGCTCCGGCCCGGCCAGGCGCTCTACCTCGGCGCGGGCGTGCCGCACGCCTATCTGCACGGCGTCTGCGTCGAGCTGCAGGCCAACTCCGACAACGTCCTGCGGGCCGGGCTGACGCCCAAGCACATCGATGTGCCGGAGCTGCTGAAGGTGGTGGACTTCACTCCCGGAGCGCCGGAGCTGCTGCTGCCGACCGCCGTCGACACCACCCCCGGGGAGGAGCTCTTCCCCGTCCCGATCGACGAGTTCCGGCTCTCCCGCTTCGTGCTGACCGGCCGGGAGCGCGAACTCGACGGCCGCGCCCCGCAGATCCTGCTCTGCACCGCCGGCCGGGCCCGGCTCACCGCCGCCGACGGCAGCGTCCTGGACCTCGCCCGCGGCGGGTCGGTCTTCCTCCCCGCGACCGGCACCACCACCCGCCTCGACGGCGACGACGCCACCGTCTTCCGCGCCACCGTGACGCTCTGACGCCCAGCCACCCCGGCGCGCCGCCGCGAGCCGGCGACGCGAACGGCCCGTACCCCACCGGGTACGGGCCCTTCGCACGGCCGGTGCGGCGCGGTCAGTCCCGCGTCATGTCGACGAAGCGCGAGTAGTGGCCCTGGAAGGCCACCGTGATGGTGGCGGTCGGACCGTTACGGTGCTTGGCGACGATCAGGTCGGCCTCGCCGGCGCGCGGGGACTCCTTCTCGTAGGCGTCCTCGCGGTGGAGCAGGATGACCATGTCGGCGTCCTGCTCGATCGAGCCGGACTCACGCAGGTCGGAGACCATCGGCCGCTTGTCGGTGCGCTGTTCGGGACCACGGTTCAGCTGGGAGAGCGCGATCACCGGCACCTCCAGCTCCTTGGCCAGCAGCTTGAGGTTTCGCGACATGTCCGAGACCTCCTGCTGGCGGTTCTCGGCCCGGCGGGAGCCGCCGGACTGCATCAGCTGGAGGTAGTCGATGACGACCAGCTTGATGTCGTTGCGCTGCTTGAGCCGGCGGCACTTGGCGCGGATCTCCATCATCGACAGGTTCGGCGAGTCGTCGATGAACAGCGGCGCCTCACTGACGTCCGGCATCCGCCGGGCGACCCGCGTCCAGTCGTCGTCCGTCATGTTCCCCGAGCGCATGTGGTGCAGCGCCACCCGGGCCTCCGCCGAGAGCAGACGCATGGCGATCTCGTTGCGCCCCATTTCGAGCGAGAAGATCACGCTCGGCAACTTGTGCTGGATCGAGCAGGCCCGGGCGAAATCCAACGCCAGGGTGGAGTTGTGCGTCGGGACCATGGCCCGGGTCGCCAGGTACAGGTGGTCCGGGTTGTCGACCTCGACGCACCGGACGGGGACGCTGTCCGTCTCGCGCACCTCGACGATGAAGCGCTGCTTCAGCCGCGCCGTACCGGGGCGCCTGCGGTCGGAATGCGTGATCCGCTTCCTCTCCAGCCCGAAGACCTCGTCCTCCGGCGTGAAGGTGACGATGTAGGCCGTGGACGACTCCTCGGAACGCCCCTTGATCCGCTTGGTGGCCACCCCGCAGCGGTAGCCGAGGCCGACCACGAGTTCCCGGAAGCTCTCGGCCAGGACCCGGTTGGTGACCGCGAACTGCACCGAGCCCGTTCGGTTGACCGTCCCGTCCGTGTCGAGGAGCCCGGCCAGCAGCGCCCGGCGCTGGGAGATGGAACCGCGCAGGTACTCCGCGGGGATGTGCTTGTCACCCAGGACCCCGAGGCCCCGCAGCGCCACGAGCAGGCTGCCGTGACTCCGGGCGCAGCCCGAGCACCGCGGTTCGGCGGCGCCCGAGACGCACGACCGGCCACAGTCCACGCAGGTGGGTTCCGGAACGGGCGCCGACACCAGCCGCGCCCGCCCACCACACGACCTCCCGCAGGTCCGCACCCGGGCGAGCTTGGGCACGAAGGCGGCGCCGCAGACGACGCAGACCCGCTCGGCGGCGACCGGCCGCGCCACCGCGAACCTCAGCGCGTAGGTCAGCGACGTGCCGCCCACCTGCCGTGCCTCGAAGCCCTCCTCCTCGATGCGGCGGATGATCTCCGGGTCGGCCGAGGTGATCCTCGCGGCGTCGCTGTGGCCGTCACCCAGCCAGGCCCCCAGGGTGTACGGCGGTACGGGCAGGTCACGCTCCGGGAGGTCCAGTGCCGCGGTGTTGCGGACGGAGTGGTTGGCGCGGCGGTCAGCCGTGAGGCAGCGAACCGTCGCGGCGATCTCCTTGGTCGTCCTGACCTGGGCCCCGGCGGCCCGTGCCGACCTGCGCGAGGCCCGGGTCTCGGTCAGCCACTGGTGGTCCGCGTCGGCGATCACGGAGGTACCGTCGTCGAACACCACTTCGAAGCACGGGCGGCCGGTCATGACCTCGGTGGCGGCCACCACCCGCGTCGGCAGTCCCGCGGCATCGAGGAGGAGGTCACCGGTCCGGACCTCGCCCATGGTGGTCCAGCCGTCCGGGGTCGGCAGCGGCGTGTCCAGCGCCAGAGCCTTACCCATGGCCGGGCGGGCCGCGATGACGATCATCTGGCCGGGGTGCAGGCCGTTGGTGAGCTGGTCGAAGTCGGCGAAGCCGGTCGGGACGCCGGACATCTGGCCGTTGCGGGAGCCGATCGCCTCGATCTCGTCGAGGGCGCCCTCCATGATGTCGGAGAGCGGCGCGTAGTCCTCGTTGGTCCGCTGCTCGGTGACGGCGTAGATCTCCGCCTGGGCCGCGTTGACGATCTCGTCGACGTCGCCCTCGGCGGCGTAGCCCATGCCCGCGATCCGGGTGCCGGCCTCGACCAGCCGGCGCAGCACCGCCCGCTCGTGGACGATCTCGGCGTAGTACTCGGCGTTGGCGGCGGTCGGGACGGAGTTGACCAGGGTGTGCAGGTAGCCGGGGCCGCCGACCCGGACGAGCTCGCCGCGCTTGGTCAGCTCGCCGGCCACGGTGATCGGGTCGGCCGGCTCGCCGCGGGCGTAGAGGTCGAGGATGGCGCCGTGGATCAGCTCGTGCGCGGGCCGGTAGTAGTCGGCCGGCTTCAGCACCTCGACCACGTCGGCGATGGCGTCCTTGGACAGCAGCATGCCGCCGAGGACGGACTGCTCGGCGGCGAGGTCCTGCGGGGGCACCCGCTCGAAGCCGTCGGCCGCGGAGCGCTCGTCCTCGTCGTCCTGGCGCCGCTTGCCGCCGTCGCGCTGGAAGCCGCCCGAGCCCTTGCCGCCCTTCTGGAAGCCGCCGGAACCGGAGCCGGAGCCCGAACCCTGGCCGCCCTGGCCGCGCCCGCGCGCGACCGGCAGCCGGTCGCCGGGACCGTCCGGGAAGGGGGCGTCGGCGAAGGCACCGACCGGGAACGGGTCGTCCGCGGTCTGCCAGTCCTCCTCCGGCGGCGGGGCGTCGTGGTCGTCGTACTGGGGGCCGGTCACGCGTGTTCCCCGATCAGCGAGTGGTGCGAGTTGGAGCGGGCCTTGCCGGTGGCTGGGTGGAGCGGAGCCGCGCCCCTCTTTCTACCTCCACCGCATCGACAAATCGGACGCCGGGGCGGGTGGGAGTGTCGGGCGGAGAGCCCACGCTAAGGCGCCGGAAGCCCTTCAGCCAAGGCGGTTATCCACAGGGGGTGTGGACGAGCGGCCGGAGGCTGTGGAGAAGTACCGCAAACCTGTGGACGCCCCTGTGGAAAGCCCTGTGGATAACCGGACCATCGATTCACCGTCAACCCGATGACCTGGTATTACCTCGTTCGAGGGCTGTGCATGAGAAATTCTTCACACGCAGCCGAGTGGCCGTGGACACACCGCACCGCGGACTCGTCGCTCAGGATTTCGAGTAACACTCCAAACCGGCTGGCGGTCATTACCTGTGGATGAGTAGCCTTGACCCCATGACCGCCGCCACCACCGACCGCCGCCGGCACGACCGGGAGATCCTCGCCCTGGCCGTCCCGGCCTTCGGCGCCCTGGTCGCCGAGCCGCTGTTCCTGCTGGCCGACTCGGCCATCGTGGGCCACCTCGGCACCCCCCAGCTGGCCGGTGTGGGTGTCGCCTCGGCCGCGCTCACCACCGCCACCGGGGTCTTCGTCTTCCTCGCCTACGCCACCACCGCCGCGGTCGCCCGCCGGATCGGCGCCGGCGACCGCCGGGCCGCCATCCAGCAGGGCATCGACGGCATCTGGCTCGCCCTCGCGCTGTCGCTCGGCGTGGTGGCCCTGGCCCTGCTGCTCGCGCCCTGGGCGGCCGACCTGCTGGGCGCCTCGGCCACCGCCGCGCCCTACGCCGTGACGTATCTGCGGATCAGCGCGCTCGGCATCCCCGCGATGCTGATGGTGATGGCCGCCACGGGCGTGCTGCGCGGCCTCCAGGACACCCGCACCCCGCTGCTGGTGGCGGTCGCGGGCTTCGCCGCCAACATCGGCCTGAACGTCGGCCTGGTGTACGGCGCCGGGCTGGGGGTGGCCGGCTCCGCCTGGGGCACCGTGCTGGCCCAGACCGGGATGGCCGCCGCCTACCTGGTCGTGGTGGTCCGCGGGGCCCGCCGGGAGCGCGCCTCGCTGCGGCCGGACGCGGCGGGCATCCGGGCCTGCGCCCGGGCCGGCGGACCGCTGATGGTCCGCACGCTGAGCCTGCGCGCCATCCTGATGATCGCCACGGCGGTCGCCGCCGGGCTCGGCGACGACGCGATAGCCGCGCACCAGGTCGCCATGACGGTCTTCCTCTTCATCGCCTTCGCCCTGGACGCCATCGCCATCGCCGGGCAGGCGATCATCGGCCGCCACCTGGGCGCCGCGGACGTCGCCGGGGCGCGGGCGGCCACCCGGCGGATGATCGAGTGGGGCATCGGCTCCGGCCTGTTGCTCGGCCTGCTGGTGGTGGCGGCCCGGCCGCTGTACGTCCCGCTGTTCACGCCCGACCCGGCGGTGCGGGCCCAGCTGAACACCGTGCTGCTGCTGCTCGCCCTCTGCCAGCCGGTCTCCGGCCTGGTCTACGTCCTGGACGGGGTGCTGATGGGTGCCGGCGACGGCCCGTACCTGGCCTGGGCGATGCTGGCCACGCTGGCGGTCTTCGCCCCGGTGGCCCTCGCGGTGCCGGCCCTCGGCGCCGGACTGGCCGGGCTCTGGTGGGCGATGAACCTGTTCATGCTGGTCCGCGCGGCGTTCCTGGCCCGGCGCGCCCTGAGCGGCAAGTGGCTGGTCACCGGCGCGGTGCGGGCCTGAGCCAGGGCCCCGGTGCGGCGCCGGGCCCCCGGGAACGACCGAGGGCCGGCCACCCCCCGGAAGGGGTGACCGGCCCTCGGGCCACAGCTACGGAGCTCAGGCAGCGACGACGGCGACGTCGAGGTTGGCCTGGACGTCGGAGTGCAGCTTGACCGAGACCTTGTGGGTGCCCACGGTCTTGATCGGCGAGGCGATCGCGACGGCGCGCTTGTCCACGGCCGGGCCGCCGGCGGCCTTGATGGCCTCCACGACGTCGGCCTGGGTCACCGAACCGAACAGACGGCCGGCCTCGCCCGAGCGAACGGCCAGCTTGACCTGGACGCCTTCGAGCTTGCCCTTGACCTCGTTGGCGGCCTCAAGGGTCTGGATCTCGTGGATCTTGCGGGCGCGACGGATGGCGTCGACGTCCTTCTGGCCGCCCTTGGTCCAGCGGATGGCGAAGCCACGCGGGACCAGGTAGTTGCGGGCGTAGCCGTCCTTGACCTCGACGACCTCGCCGGCGGAGCCGAGACCCGGCACCTCGTGCGTGAGGATGATCTTCATTACTTGGTCACCCTCTCTTAGCGCGCGGTGCTGGTGTAGGGCAGCAGCGCCATCTCACGGCTGTTCTTCACGGCCGTGGCGACGTCACGCTGGTGCTGGGTGCAGTTGCCGGTGACCCGGCGGGCACGGATCTTGCCGCGGTCGGAGATGAACTTCCGCAGCAGGTTCGTGTCCTTGTAGTCAACGTAGTTGACCTTGTCCTTGCAGAAGACGCAAACCTTCTTCTTCGGCTTGCGAGCAGGCGGCTTCGCCATTGTGTGCTCCATTTGGGGTTCACGGCCCGGCAGGCGTCTCACGACGCCGGCGCCGGGCCGCACGAAATCTGTCAGCTCTTAGAACGGGGGCTCTTCCGAGAAGCCGCCACCGGACGGAGCGCCCCAGCTGCCGCCACTCTGGCTGCTGTTGCCACCAGAGGGAGCGCTGGACGCCCACGGGTCGTCGGACGGGCCGGACTGGCCACCGGAGTTTCCACCCCAGTTGCCGCCCTGCTGGCCGCCACCGCCGCCCCAGTTACCGCCGCCCTGGCCGCCGCCGCCCTGCTGGCCGCCGCCGAAGCCGCCGCCGCCGGGAGCGCCGGACCGGTTGGCCCGGGTGACCTTCGCGGTCGCCGAACGCAGGCTCGGGCCCACCTCGTCGACCTCGACCTCGAAGACCGTCCGCTTCTCGCCTTCCTTGGTCTCGTAAGACCGCTGGCGCAGTCGGCCCTGCACGATGACGCGCATGCCGCGCTGCAGCGACTCGGCGACGTTCTCCGCCGGCTGTCGCCAGACGTTGCACGTGAGGAAGAGGCTCTCGCCGTCCTTCCACTCGTTCGTCTGACGGTCGAAGGTGCGGGGAGTGGACGCGATGCGGAACTTCGCGACCGCCGCACCCGACGGGGTGAAGCGCAGCTCGGGGTCGTCGACGAGATTGCCGACGAGGGTGATGACGGTCTCGCCTGCCATGGTGGTGATGACCTCTCCGGAAGAGTTCCGTTCACCGCTGTTTCACGTGAAACAGCGGACGCGAGCTACCCGAGGCCCGAGGGCCTCAGAGGTGGCTCAGTGGGTGTCCGGGCGCAGGACCTTGGTCCGCAGAACCGACTCGCTCAGGCCAAGCTGGCGGTCGAGCTCCTTGACGACCTCAGGCGTGGCCTTGAGGTCGATGACCGAGTAGATGCCCTCGGACTGCTTGTTGATCTCGTAAGCCAGACGGCGACGACCCCAGGTGTCGACCTTCTCCACCTTGCCGCCGCCGTTGCGGACGACGGTGAGGAAGTTCTCGATCAGGGGGGAGACAGCGCGCTCCTCGACCGAGGGGTCGAGGATGACCATCAGCTCGTAGTGACGCATGTGTAACCCACCTCCTTTGGACTCAGCGGCCACGGTCTCTCCGTGGCAGGAGGGTTGTGCAGCGTCGGCACCGGAGTCAGTGACGACACCGGCCCACCGTAGTGGTCCGGTCCGACACTCGACCCCCGTCCACCCGGAAGAGGGCGCAAGGGGGCACAACTACACCAGTGCAGACGGCACAGCCTACCCGCACCCGGACGGCCGAACAAAATGCATAGGGGTTGTGATCCGCGCCCCAACCACCGCAATCTGGACGGAACGGGTTTCCTGCTCGTTCGTCTCTCCGCCAGGAGGTGGGACACATGGCCCAGACCTTCCACCGGTTCCCCGCCCTCACCCTGAACACCGACGGCAACCGGCACCCCCGCGAGAACACCCTGGTCGGCATCACCCTGCTGTTGGGCGTGCTGGCCTTCACGACGTCGTTCTTCCACAACCTCCATCTGCTGAGTTCGTGGACCGGACTCCTCGGCATCGTCACCGGCCTCTGGGGGCAGTTCGTCTCCGTCACCACGGCCGAGCGCTTCGTCCTGGTCATCAGCCTCACCGCCTCGGCCTTCGGCTTCTACCTGGGCGTGGCCCACGGCGGCCTCTGGGGCTAGCCCCCGCGAACGCCCCGCCCGTCCAGACCTGCCCCGACCACCCCGACCCCTCCGGCGCCGCCGGAACTCTCGGCGCCCCCGTCACGTACCTCATCAGTGAGACAGGTAGGTGACGGGGGCGCCGCCACGCCCGCAGCCGTGGGCGCCGGTGCCCCGGACGATAGGGTCAGCCCGAGAACCTGGGGCCGCCCGCAGCCCGACCGACGAGGAGCACCGAGCATGAGCCTGCGCCTGAGGACGATCACCCGCGAGGAGCACCTCGCCTTCATCAGGAGCCGCGCCTCTGCCAGCCACATGCAGGTGCCGTCCTGGGGCGACGTGAAGGCGGAGTGGCGTTCGGAGTCGATCGGCTGGATCGACGAGTCCAACCAGATCGTCGGCGCCGGGCTGGTGCTCTACCGCCAGCTGCCGAAGGTCAAGCGCTACCTGGCGTACCTGCCCGAGGGCCCGGTGATCGACTGGTTCGACCGCGACATCGAGCGCTGGCTCTCCCCGATGCTGGCGCACCTCAAGTCGCAGGGCGCCTTCTCGGTGAAGATGGGCCCGCCGGTGGTGATCCGCCGGTGGAACGCGCCGACCATCAAGGAGGCCATCGCCGCCAAGCAGGCCAAGCGCCTGCGCGACATCGAGGCCGACTGGTACGAGCCGCGCGCCTTCGAGGTGGCCGACCGGCTCCGCAAGGCCGGCTGGCTGCAGGGCGAGGACGGCGGCGCCGGCTTCGGCGACGTCCAGCCGCGCTACGTCTTCCAGGTGCCGCTGGCCAACCGCTCGCTGGACGACATCCAGAAGGGCTTCAACCAGCTCTGGCGCCGCAACATCAAGAAGGCCGAGAAGAGCGGCGTCGAGGTGGTCCAGGGCGGCTACGACGAGCTGCCGATCTTCCACCAGCTGTACCTGGTGACCGCCGAGCGCGACCGCTTCACCCCGCGCCCGCTGGCCTACTTCCAGCGCATGTGGAAGGCCCTCACCTCCGAGGACCCGAACCGCATGCGGCTCTACATCGCCTACCACGAGGGCGAGCCGCTGGCCGCGACCACGATGCTCGTGGTCGGCGAGCACGTCTGGTACTCCTACGGTGCCTCGGCCAACCACAAGCGCGAGGTCAAGCCGTCCAACGCGATCCAGTGGCGGATGATGCGCGACTCGTACGCGCTCGGCGGCGGGGTGTACGACCTGCGCGGCATCAGCGACACGCTGGACGAGAACGACCACCTGTTCGGCCTGATCCAGTTCAAGGTCGGCACCGGCGGCCAGGCCGCCGAGTACCTCGGCGAGTGGGACTTCCCGCTCAACAAGCTGCTGCACAAGGCGCTCGACCTCTACATGTCGCGCCGCTGAGCCGCTTGCCCGCCGTGCCCAACACCCCCTGGGAGATGACCCGATGACGCTGTCGCTCTACCTCGACACCGAACGCTGGCGCACCCACCAGCGCTCCGTCCTGGCCGAGTTCCCCGGCCTGGTGCCGGTGGCGAAGGGCAACGGCTACGGCCTGGGCAACCACCGGCTCGCCGAGGAGGCGACCCTGCTCGGCACCGGCGTGATGGCCGTCGGCACCGCCTACGAGGCGGCCGACGCGGCCGACTGGTACGGCGGCGAGCTGCTGGTGCTCACCCCGTACCGGGTCGGCGAGGAGGTGCTGCCGCTGCCGCACGCCCGGGTGATCCGGACGGTGGCGAGCCTGGACGGGCTGCGCGCGCTGCACGGCGCCCGGGTGGTGGTGGAGTGCATGACCACCATGCGCCGGCACGGGGTGAGCGCGGCCGACCTGCCGGCGGTCGCCGCCGAGCTGGACGGCGTCTCCTTCGAGGGCCTGGCGCTGCACCTGCCGATGGACCGGCCGGACGGCTCCGACCCGGTGGACGAGGTCGCGCACTGGGTGGACACCGCCCGGGCGGCCGGCATCCCCGTGCACACCGTGTTCGTCAGCCACCTCGGCGCGGCCGGCATGGAGAAGCTGGCCCAGCGCTACCCCGGCACCGTCTTCCGCGCCCGGATCGGCACCCGGCTCTGGCTCGGCGACCACGGCGCGCTGGAGGTCCGGGCCACGGTGCTGGACGTCACCCCGGTCGCGAAGGGCGACCGCTACGGCTACCGCCAGCACCCGGCGCCCACCGACGGCCACCTGCTGGTGGTCGCCGGCGGCACCGCGCACGGCATCGGCCTGGAGGCGCCCAAGTACGTCCAGGGCATGTCCTCGCGGGCCAAGGGCATCGCCCGGGCCGGTCTGGCGACGGTCAACAAGACCAAGTCGCCGTTCAACTGGGCCGGCAAGCAGCTCTGGTTCGCCGAGCCGCCGCACATGCAGGTCTCGCTGCTCCTGCTGGACAACGAGACCAAGCCGCCGGTGGTCGGCGACGAACTCGTCCTTCAGGTCCGGCACACCACCACGCACTTCGACCGCGTGGTGGACCGCTAGAGCACGCGGCCGGGAGCCCGTCCGGACGGACGGGCTCCCGGCCCGCCCTACGGCTTGGCGCTGCCGGCGGTCTCCGGCGCGTGCGGCTCGTCGTCGAGCCACAGCTCGGGGCCGGCCGGCGCGTAGCCGGCGTAGCTCGCCGCCTCCCGCAGCTGTCGGGCGGTACCGACCACGAAGACGTCCGGGGCGTGGTCGAGCACCCCGCCGGACGGGTCGTCGGTGCCGTCCCAGCGCACCGGGTCGCGGTCGGGCAGCAGGATGTCGCGGATGACCATGCCGCACAGGTACAGCGTGCCGAGCAGGTGCAGCACGATGGCGAAGTGGTACCAGGACTCGCCGATCCCGTGCTGCTTGGGCCCGGTGACGAAGCCCAGGTGGGACCAGATGCCCAGGGTGTAGAGCACCTCGCAGGCCTGCCAGATCAGGAAGTCCCGCCAGCGCGGCCGGGCCAGCACCGCCAGCGGCAGCAGCCAGAGCGCGTACTGCGGCGAGTAGACCTTGTTGACCAGGATGAACGCGGCCACCACCAGGAAGGCCAGCTGGGCGAAGCGCGGGCGGCGGGGCGCCGAGAGGGCCAGCCAGGCGGTCCCCAGGCAGGCGAGCACCATCAGGATGCCGATGAAGAGGTCGAGGTTGGCCAGGCCGACGCCGCGGCTCTGCATCAGGATCAGCCAGAACGAGCCGTAGTCCTCGGTGCGGTGCTCGCTGAAGACGTAGAAGGTCGACCAGCCCCGCCAGTTGGCGAGCATGATCGGCAGGTTGACCAGCAGCCAGGCACCGACCGCGCCGCCGAGCATCGCCCGGAACTCGCGCCAGCGCCCGGCCCGCCAGCAGAGCAGCAGCAGCGGACCGATCAGCAGCAGCGGGTAGAGCTTGGCGGCGGTGGCCAGGCCGATGAAGACGCCGGCCCAGACCGGCCGCGAACCGGACCACCAGGCCATCGCGACGGCGGCCAGCGCGACCGCCAGCAGGTCCCAGTTGACGGTGGCGTTCAGCAGCAGGCAGGGCGCCAGCGCGAACATCAGCGCGTCCCACGGGCGGCGCCGGTGGGTGCGGGAGAGCGCGACCACGGCGACCACCGCGCAGGCCATCAGCAGGCCCGCGTTGATCGCCCAGAACCACTGCTCCTGCTGCTGGCTCGAGCCGCCGCCGGGCGTGAGCCAGGCCGCGATCTGCATGAAGAACCCGGTCAGCACCGGGTACTCCAGGTACTGCAGATCGCCCGAGGTGCCAGGGATCCGGTCCACGTAGGGGTGCAGGCCGGCCGCGAAGCCGCGCCCGGAGAACAGGTGCGGGATGTCGCTGTAACAGGCGTGGATGTACTGCGGCGACCCCGGTTGGAACCAGGCGGCGTCGTAGCAGGGCAGCTTCTGCGCCATGCCCAGCACCGAGACCACGATCACCACCAGCGCCAGGAAGCGCGCCGGGATCCACCAGGAGACGCCCAGCAGCGCGCGGCGGCCGGGCGGGCCGCCGAACACCTCGCTGCCGGCCGCGGCCACCGGGTCCTCGTCCGCCGGGACGACCACGGTGTTGGCGGGCGGGGCGACCGTGGCGGGCGGCGCGACCTTCGCGGGCGCCGCCGGAGCCGGCCCGGAATCCTCGATGGGCCCGATGTGGCCGACGGGTTCGTCACGATCGCTCGACGTCATGCCGGACATCCTGCCGCACCTCTCCCGGCTGGACGAGGAGGCCCCCTGAGCGGCCCGGGGCCGATCCGGCGATTCATGGCCAAATGACGAGAATGCCGGTGCCGGCGGGACGGGGCAGCGCGGGGCAGGGCAGGGCAGCGCCGCGCGCCCCGGCCGGGAACGACGGAACGGCGGTGGCGGACCTCCGAGGAGGTCCGCCACCGCCGTTCGCACGTCTCGCGCCGCTCGGCGCCGGGCGTCAGGGCGCCGCCGCGCCCTGCTGGGCACCACCCGTCGGACTGGGCGACATGGTCGGCTTGGTCGGCTTGGTGCTGCTGGGCGCGGGCCCGGTCGACGCGGTCGACGACGTCGGCTGCGGGGTGGTGCAGAGCCCCGGGATGAGGCAGGTGGGCGAGGATCCGCCACCGCCGTTGCCGCCACCGCCGGTCGGCGGCTGGGTCTTGGTCGGCGCCTGGGTCGGCACCGTGCCCGGGCAGTCCACGCCGGGCACACAGGCCGGCTGGGTGTTGGTGGGCTGCGTCGGCTGCTGCGCGCCCGGGTCCGGCGCGGTGGGCGCCGTGGTCTCGGTCATCGTCGGCGAGGACGAGGGCGAGGCCGTGCTCGGGGCCCCGGAGGAGTCCACCTGGGTGCCGACCGGCTGCGGCGTCGGGAAGTCCATCTTCTTCTCGTTGGCCAGGGCGGCCTTCATGTACCGGGTGAAGATGTCGGTCGGGGTGTCACCACCGTGCACCGAGTCCTTGCCGCCGGTGCCGTTGAGCGACAGGCGCTCGTGCTTGGCCGGGTCCTCGCGCCACATCGCGACGCTGGTGGCCAGCTGCGGAGTGTAGCCGACCCACCAGGCCGACTTGTTCTCGTCGGTGGTACCGGTCTTGCCGGCCACCGGGCGGCCCAGCGCGTTGCTCTTGGAGCCGGTACCGTTCTTCGCCACGTTCACCAGCACGTCGGTGACGTTGTCCGCGACGGCCGGCTCCAGCGCCTGCTTGAGCTCGGGCTTGCTGAAGCCCGGCCGCGCCGTGCCCTTCACCTCGACCTTGGTCACCGAGTACGGGTCGGCCTGCTTGCCGCTGGCCGCCAGGGTCGCGTACGCGTCGGCCATCCGGATCGGGCTCACGGTGGAGGTGCCGAGCGCGAAGGTCGGGGTCTTGGGGTCGGCGAAGCTCTCCTTGCGCACGCCCATCGCCTCGGCGATGTTGGCCACGTTCTGGCCGCCGACGTCCTGGTTGAGCTGGACGAACGGGACGTTGAAGGAGTTCTGCATGGCCGCCCGCAGCGAGACGTAGCCGCGCTTGCCGGCGTCCTCGTTCTTCTGCCGGTACGGCTTGCCGTCGTCACCGATCACCAGCGAGCCGTCCGGCTTGCGGATCTCGGACAGGTCGTCCGAGAGGTAGCGGCTGTCGGCGTTGATCCGCTTCGGCTGGCCCTTGTCGTCCTTCGCGGTCTGCACCCCGACCTGCATCGCGGCGGCCAGCACGAAGGGCTTGAAGGTCGAGCCGACCTGGACGCCCTTGGCGTCCGCGTTGTTGTCGAAGTGCTGGTTCTCCACGCCGTCGCCGCCGTATATGGCGACGATCGCACCGTCGCCGGGGCGGACGCTGGCCGCGCCGAACTGGACGAAGTTGTCCTTCTCGGGCCGCTTCTGGACGTTGAGCGTCTCGCCCTTGACGTCGTCCACGGCCTTCTTGAGGGCGTCGACCTTGTCCTTCTCGAAGGTCGTGTAGATCTTGTAGCCGCCCTTGTCGATCGACTGCTGGGTGATCGTCGGGTCCTTGGACATCATGAACTTGTTCGCGGTGTCGACCAGGTAGCTGATCTCGCCGTTCATGTTGGTCGGCGGCTTGCGCGGGATCGGCTCGGGGAACGCGGTGCACTTGGCCCGCTCCTCCGCCGTGGCGTTCTTGGTGGTGACCATCCGGTTCAGGATCCAGGTCCAGCGCTCCACGGCGCGGTCCTTGTTCGCCGGAATGGTGGGGTCGTACAGTGCGGCGCCCTTGAGCAGACCGGCCAGCATGGCGCTCTGGCAGATGTCGAGGTCCTTGGCGTCGATGCCGTAGTACGCCTGGGAGGCCGCCTGGATCCCGGTGGCCCCGCGGCCGAACCAGCTGACGTTCAGGTAGTCCCGCAGGATGTCGTTCTTCTCGGTCTCCTGATTGACCTTCAGGGTGATGAAGAACTCGCGCACCTTGCGGCTGAGCGTCTGGTCCTGGCTCAGGTAGGCGTTCTTGACGTACTGCTGGGTGATCGTCGAGGCGCCCTGGGTCTCGCCGCCGGTCGCCATGTTGTACACGGCGCGCATCATGCCCACGGGGTCGATGCCGCTGTCGGTGCGGAAGGTGGCGTTCTCCGCGGCGATGACGGCGTTCTGCACGTTGGGGCTGATGTCGGCGAGTTCGACGATCTGCCGGTTGGTCTCGCCCTTGCGGGCCATCTCCGAGCCGTCGGCCCAGTAGTAGATGTTGTTCTGGTCGTTCACCAGGTCGTGGATCTGCGGGACGGTGGTGGACGCGTAGGCGTACCAGACCCCGCCCACGCAGGTCGCGAAGAAGACCAGGAAGCCGGTGAGCCACTGCTTCCACGACGGCAGCCAGCGACGGACGCCCTGCTTGCCGAAGCGCGGGTAGTCGATGAACCGCTTCTTGCCGGGCTTGCCGGGCTTGCCGGGCTTGCCACCGCGGTCATCCGCACCGGTCGCCGCCGCGCCGCCGCCGCGCTTGCCGCCCCTCTGGGCCGCCTTGCGCATCTCGGCCCGGGTCATCCGGGGCTGCTGCGCGGTCTCCCGGACATCCGCCGGACGCCGGCGGCCGGGACCGTCCGGGCCGGGCCCGTCCTGTCCCGCGCCGCCCGGGCGGCCGTTGTCACCCGGGGGCTGCCCGCCACCGTCGGCAGACCTCCGCCGTCGTTCGCTCATGTTCCAGCTACTCCTCGCCAGGCGGTCGAGCCTGAAGGCAGGGTTCACGTCCGATGCCCGCAACCGCCCTAACCCCGGAGGTGGTCCTCGTGCACACGCGACAGCGTACGCAGCCGAGAACCGCACCTAATCGGGCATCAGGTATCAATGCCCGCAAAACGACGGCAGATCATTACATGCCCGTTGCCAAGCACACCTGCGCGTCGCCTTGTGATCACATTCACGCGTGCCCCCCTTGCTCGACCGGGGACCCAGGTTTACTGTTCTCGATATATCGAGCCGATACATCGGCACGGCATACCGCCGGAGACGGCGGGCCAGGATCCGGCCTGGAGGAAGGAGGACGACGGCATTGGGCAGGCGCTCAGGAGTGCTGGAGTTCGCCGTTCTCGGCCTGCTCCACGACGCCCCGATGCACGGGTACGAGCTGCGCAAGCGGCTCAACGTCCTGCTCGGAACGTTGCGCGCGTTCTCCTACGGAACGCTCTATCCGTGTCTGAAGAGCCTGGTGGCCCAAGGCTTCCTCGTCGAGGACAACCCGGACGACGAGTACGTCCCGGCCACCGCGCTCAACGGCAAGCGGTCCAAGATCGTCTACCGGCTCTCCCCCGAGGGCAAGGAGCGCTTCGAGGAGCTGCTGGCCGACTCCGGCCCCGACGCGTGGGAGGACGAGCACTTCGGTGTCCACTTCGCGTTCTTCGGCCAGACCGACCGGGCCGTGCGGATGCGCGTCCTGGAGGGTCGCCGCAGCCGGCTGGAGGAGCGCCTCGAACGGATGCGCAACTCGCTCGCCCGGGCCCGCGAGCGGTTCGACGACTACACCGTCGAGCTGCAGCGGCACGGCCTGGAGTCGGTGGAGCGCGAGGTCCGGTGGCTCAACGAGCTGATCGAGACCGAGCGGGCCAACCGCAGTGGCCGGACCGGACCGCTCACCGGCGGGCCGAGTACCGCAGGATCCGACAAGACTTCGGACGGCCGTGGCCAGGAGGCCGGATCCCCGGATCCGCCCGGGCCACCGTACGACCGCCCGGGGCGCTCCGACCAGGAGCGCTGACACCGCGTCCGCCCTGTGCCGCGCGGTAGGAGTGGGCGCCTCGCGCCCGTCAGGCATTCATCGAAAACGCAGGACGAGCGCCGCCGAGCACCGGCGGCCCTCATGAGATCACAGGGAGCAACCGGAATGGGTTCGGTTCGCGTAGCCATCGTGGGCGTGGGCAACTGCGCCGCGTCGCTGGTGCAGGGTGTCGAGTACTACAAGGACGCCGACCCGGCCGGCAAGGTCCCCGGCCTGATGCACGTCCAGTTCGGTGAGTACCACGTCCGTGACGTGGAGTTCGTCGCCGCCTTCGACGTCGACGCCAAGAAGGTCGGCTTCGACCTGGCCGACGCCATCGGCAGCAGCGAGAACAACACCATCAAGATCTGCGACGTGCCGCCGACCGGTGTCACCGTCCAGCGCGGCCACACCCTCGACGGCCTCGGTAAGTACTACCGGGAGACCATCGAGGAGTCCGACGAGGCCCCGGTCGACGTCGTCCAGGTCCTCAAGGACCAGCAGGTCGACGTTCTCGTCTGCTACCTGCCCGTCGGTTCGGAGCACGCGGCGAAGTTCTACGCCCAGTGCGCCATCGACGCCAAGGTCGCCTTCGTGAACGCCCTCCCGGTGTTCATCGCGGGCACCAAGGAGTGGGCGGACAAGTTCACCGAGGCCGGCGTGCCGATCGTCGGTGACGACATCAAGTCCCAGGTCGGCGCCACCATCACGCACCGCGTGATGGCCAAGCTGTTCGAGGACCGCGGTGTCGTGCTCGAGCGCACCATGCAGCTGAACGTCGGCGGCAACATGGACTTCAAGAACATGCTCGAGCGTGAGCGCCTGGAGTCCAAGAAGATCTCGAAGACGCAGGCCGTCACCTCGCAGATCCGGGACCGCGAGCTGGGCGCCAACAACGTCCACATCGGCCCGTCCGACTACGTGGCGTGGCTCGACGACCGCAAGTGGGCCTACGTCCGCCTTGAGGGTCGCGCGTTCGGCGACGTCCCGCTGAACCTCGAGTACAAGCTGGAGGTCTGGGACTCCCCGAACTCCGCCGGTGTCATCATCGACGCCGTGCGCGCCGCGAAGATCGCCAAGGACCGCGGCATCGGCGGCCCGATCCTCTCCGCGTCCTCGTACTTCATGAAGTCCCCGCCGGTCCAGTACTTCGACGACGAGGCCCGCGAGAACGTCGAGAAGTTCATCAAGGGCGAGGTCGAGCGCTGAGCTCGATGACGATCCCGATCGTCGGGCGCCCGGGTTCCGGGCGCTGAGCACAGGACACGCGCTGAACGGGTCCACGGTCCGCCGTGGGCCCGTTCACCGTTTTCCGGCGAATGTTTCACGTGAAACACGGACCGGTTCCATGGCAGTCTGGGCGGGTGGCGATCACGGACAACGGCAGCACCGACCAGACCGCGCACCGCGCCACGCTCCTCGGCCTGCTCCGCGGGCGAGATTTCCGCCGACTGCTGACCGCCCGGGTGCTCTCCCAGCTCTCCGACGGCGTCTTCCAGGTCTCGCTCGCCGCCTACGTGGTGTTCTCCCCGGAGAAGCAGTCCTCCCCCGCCGACATCGCCTCGGTGCTGGCCGTGATGCTGCTGCCGTTCTCCGTGATCGGCCCGTTCGCCGGCGTGCTGCTGGACCGCTGGCGCCGCCGTCAGGTGCTGTTCTACGGCAACCTGGCCCGGTTCGGGCTCGGCCTGGTCACCGGCGGCCTGCTCCTGGCCGAGGCCCCGACCGCGCTGTTCTTCGCCTCCGCGCTGCTGGTCACCGCGCTCAACCGGTTCATCCTGGCGGGCCTGTCCGCGGCGCTGCCCCGGGTCGTCCCGCAGGACCAGCTGGTGACCGCCAACGCGCTCTCCCCCACCCTGGGCACGGTCGCCGCGGCCTCCGGCGGAGGCCTGGGCTTCCTGCTGCACCAGGTGCTGACCCCCGGTCCGAGGGCCGACGCGGCGCTGGTCACCGTCGCCGCGCTGCTCTACCTGTCGGCCGCGCTGGCGGCCCGCCGGATGGACCGGGACCTGCTGGGGCCCGAGCACCGCACCGACCGACCGCCGCTGGGCCGGGCGCTGGTGCTGGCCGCCCGCGACCTGGGCGCGGCCGTCACCCATCTGGTCCGGGACTGCCGGCCCGCGGTGCACGCCCTCGCGGCCGTCACCGCGGCCCGGTTCTGCTACGGCGTGCTGATCGTCGTCCTGGTGATGCTCGCGCGCTACACCTTCAACGACCCGAGTGACAGCGCCGCCGGGCTGGTCACCCTGGGCCAGGCGGTCGGCCTCTCCGCCGCCGGCTTCTTCCTCGCCGCGGTGATCAGCCCGTGGTGCACCCGCCGGCTCGGGCTGGGCGGCTGGATGACGCTCTGCCTGGCGGCTCCGGTGGTCTTCGTGCCCGCGCTCGGCCTGGGCTTCTCCCTGGTGCCGTGCCTGATCGCGGCGCTGCTGCTCGGCGTGGTCACCCAGGGCACCAAGATCTGCGCCGACACCGTCGTCCAGGAGTCGGTCGAGGACGACTACCGCGGCCGCGTCTTCGCCATCTACGACGTGCTGTTCAACGTCGCCTTCGTGGCCGCCGCCGCGGTGACCGCGCTGGTGCTGCCGCTCTCCGGCCGCTCGGTCGGGGTGGTCGTGGGAGTCTCCCTGGTCTACGCGCTCGCCGCCGTGTTCTATCTGCGGGCGGCCCGGCGGACCGGACCGCTCCCCGGCGACCGGGTGTCCTGAGACCGCGCACCCTCGGAACCTGCCCCGTCCGGGTGAGTCGCTAAGGTACGTCAGATCTGTCGGAGCGACAGCACTCTGTCTCGGGGGAGAACCTGATGAGCACACCGCCCGGTCCGTACGGACCGCCGCCCCAGTACGGCTATCCGCAGCCCCCCGGGCCGGGCGTTCCACCCCAGGGCGGACCGCCGTACGGTGCTCCGCCTCCGCAGTACGGCCCGCCCCAGCCGGCGCCCGCCGGCTACGGACAGCCGCCGGCCTACGGCTACCCGGCCGCGCCGCCGGCCGCCACGGCCGCCCCCGGGTACGGGCAACCCCCGTACGGTCCGCCGCCCGGCGGCCAGGCCCCGTACGGCCAGCAGCCGCCGTACGGGCAACCGCCCGCCGAGCCGGCGCGCAAGACCGGGACCAAGGCCAAGCTGAAGGCCGGCGTCGCCGTGGTCGGTGGCGCCGCGCTGGTCGTCGGCTACTTCGTCAGCGGCCCGAGCGTCAGCAGCGCCAAGGCCGGCGACTGCGTCAAGGCCAGCGGCTCGCGCAGCGTCGACATCGTCAAGTGCACCGACAGCAAGGCCAATTACAAGGTGCTGGCCACGTTCGACAGCACCGACACCAGCCGCTGCAGGCAGACCGTCGGAACGACCAGCACCGTCTCGGGCAAGAGCGGGCGGCGCTGGAACAAGAAGCGCTACGTGCTCTGCCTCGGTCCGCTCACCACCGGTGTGCCGTCGGTCAAGAAGTCCTGACCCCTTCTCCTCACTGCTCACCTTCCACGGGGGACCCTTTGTCCGTTCCACCTCCCCAGATGCCGTACGGCGCCCCGCCGCCGGCCGACGCCAACCCCTACGCGGCCGGCAATCCGTACGGCGCCCAGCCGCCGCCCGCGGCCCCGCCCGGCTACGGCTACCCCGCCGCGCCGCCGCCGGCCGCACCCGGGTACGGAGTGCCCGCACAGCCCGCACCGCCCGGTTACGGCTACCCGCAGCAGCAGGCCGGGTACGCGCAGCAGGCGCCCCAGGGCGGACCGGTCTGCCGGTTCTGCGGCGGCTTCCCCGCCGTGGAGACCACCGTCCGCGGGCACCAGGGCATCATCATCGTCATGCGGTTCCTGAAGCAGCCGGGGCCGTTCTGCCGCACCTGCGGCACCGCGGTGGTCCGCGACATGTCCGCCCGCACCCTGGTCCAGGGCTGGTGGGGCTACCTGTCCTCGATCATCACGCCGATCACCCTGCTGCGGAACCTGGCCGCGCACAACAAGATCAAGGACCTGCCGCCGCCCGCCCCCGGCACCCACGGCCCGCAGCTCGACCCGGGCGTCCCGCTGACCAAGCGGCCGCACATGCTGATGCTGCTGCTGCCGATCCTCTCGATCACGTCGTTCGTCATCCTGATCACCACCGGCGCGCTGCTCGGCGCGAACCACCGCAGCGCCACGCCGTACCACCCGATCGTGCTGCCGCCGCCGGCCACGGTGTCCATGCCCCCGATGCCGTCCTTCTCGCTGCCGCCGATCCCGGAGATCACCACGCCGGGTGCGGCGAAGCCGTCCTCCCCGGCCGGGGCCTCCTCGGTGCCCAGCGACATCGACCGGGCCAAGGCCGGCGACTGCCTGCGCAACGAGAACGGGACGGGCGCCACCCACGACCCCAACCCGCGGATCACGATGCTCGCCTGCTCCGACTCGCGGGCCCAGTACAAGGTGCTGCGCAAGATCCTCGCCTCCAGCGACGACAAGGCGTGCGACAACGTGCCGAACTCGGACAGCAGCTACACCCGCGAGGCGTCCACCGCGGCGCTGAGCTACGTCCTCTGCCTCCAGGGGATCAACGGCTGACGGCCCACCGCAACGACGCGGGAGGGGTGGTCCGGGGAGTCCCCGGGCCACCCCTCCGGCGTGCCGCGCCCTGCTCAGCCCTGCTGGGCCGCCCACCAGGCACGGAGGGCGGCGACCGCCTCCTCGTGCTCCAGCGGGCCGTGCTCCAGACGCAGTTCGAGCATGTGCTTGTACGCCTTGCCGACCTGCGGACCCGGCTTGAGGTCGAGCAGCTCCATGATCTGGTTGCCGTCCAGCGCGGGGCGGACGGCGTCCAGCTCCTCCTGGGCCTTCAGCTCGGTGATCCGCTCCTCCAGCCCGTCGTAGGTCCGGGAGAGCGCCGCCGCCTTCTTCCGGTTGCGGGTGGTGCAGTCGGAGCGGGTCAGCTTGTGCAGGCGCTCCAGCAGCGGCCCGGCGTCGGTGACGTAGCGGCGCACCGCCGAGTCGGTCCACTCGCCGCCGCCGTAGCCGTGGAAGCGCAGGTGCAGCTCGACCAGGCGCGAGACGTCCTCGGTGAGCTCCTTGGAGTACTTGAGCTCACGCATCCGCTTGCGGGTCATCTTGGCGCCGACCACCTCGTGGTGGTGGAAGGAGACCCGACCGTCGGACTCGAAGCGCCGGGTCCGCGGCTTGCCGATGTCGTGCAGCAGCGCGGCGAGGCGCAGCGTGAGGTCGGGGCCGTCCTGCTCCAGGTCGATGGCCTGCTCCAGGACGGTCAGCGAGTGCTCGTAGACGTCCTTGTGCCGGTGGTGCTCGTCCCGCTCCAGCTTCAGCGCCGGCAGCTCGGGCAGCACGTGGTCGGCCAGACCGGTGTCGACGAGCAGCCGCAGGCCCTTCACCGGGTGGGCGGCGACCAGCAGCTTGTTGAGCTCGGCCTGGACCCGCTCGGCGGAGACGATGGTGATCCGCTCGGCCATCGCGGTCATCGCG
Source organism: Kitasatospora sp. NPDC022856 (assembly GCF_055561235.1). Classification (NCBI taxonomy): domain Bacteria; kingdom Bacillati; phylum Actinomycetota; class Actinomycetes; order Kitasatosporales; family Streptomycetaceae; genus Kitasatospora; species Kitasatospora sp. NPDC022856. The sequence goes on from NZ_JBVHHE010000002.1 coordinate 205,301, forward strand.
GCGACCACCTCGGGGGCCGGCTCGAAGTCCAGCTGGGCGGCGAAGCGGGCGGCCCGCATCATCCGCAGCGGGTCGTCGGAGAAGGACTCCTCCGGGGTGGCGGGGGTGCGCAGCACCCGGGTCTCCAGGTCGTCCAGACCGCGGTGCGGGTCGACGAAGCCGCGGTCGGGCAGGTCGACGGCCATCGCGTTGACGGTGAAGTCACGGCGGACGAGGTCCTGCTCGATGGTGTCGCCGTAGGTGACCTCGGGCTTGCGCGAGGTGCGGTCGTACGCCTCGGAGCGGTACGTGGTGATCTCGATCAGGAAGGAGCCCTGCGGGGTGTCCTTGCGGGCGCCGACGGTGCCGAAGGCGATGCCGACGTCCCAGACGGCGTCCGCCCAGCCCTTCACCAGCTTCAGGACCTCGTGCGGACGGGCGTCGGTGGTGAAGTCCAGGTCGTTGCCGAGGCGGCCGAGCAGCGCGTCCCGGACCGAGCCGCCGACCAGCGCGAGCCGGTGCCCGGCGGCCTGGAAGCGGCGGGCGATCTCGTCGGCGACCGGGGACACCCGGAGCAGTTCCTGCAGCCCCCTGGTCTGCGCCTCGCTCAGCCCTGGGACGGCCTGGGTGGCGATGCTGGAATGATGGGCGCCGGACTCGTGGGCGGTGGGCTCATTGGCAGTGGACACGGCTCACAAGGGTACGTGGCCCGGCGGCCCCGCTGCCCGCGCGTTTTCCGGTGCTCACCCCAAGGCCCGCAACACTGCACCACCCGCTGCATCGTTACCATGCCGGGTGGAGCGAGTCTCGGGCACCGGCGAGGAGCCGCGGTGCCGCGCGCCGGCACGGCCGACCGGACCGTCGGGCGGACGCGTTCCTCACCACCGATCCACCGATCAACCGATCCACCGATCCACGGCCGGTCCTCTCCGGCCGGCGGGACATCCGCAGCAGTACAGCATCAAGCAGCGAGCAATCGAGAACGGCGAGGGCGAAGCGCGTGGGCGAGCCGGCACGGCACTCGGGCCTGGAGGCGGACGGACACCCTGGGCGGGCCTGCGAACGCACCGGAGGCGGCGCCGACGGGCGGGGCCCGGGGCGCCGCCCGGCGCGTGCCGTCCGGCGGCTGGCGGCCGTCCTCGGCGCCGCGCTGGCGCTGCTCCCGGCCGTGCCGGCCGGGGCGACCGGGGCGTCGCCTGCGGGGGGCGTCCGTCCGGCGGCCGGGACGGCGGTCTCCGCCGAGTACCCGGTGGTGATGACCATCGACGGCGTGAACAAGCCGGTGGCCGTCCAGAACGGCACCGTGACGATCACCGGGCAGGTCACCAACGCCGGTCAGTCGGTACTGAAGTCGGCCCACGCCGCGGTGCGCAAGCCCTGGCAGGGCCGGCCGCTGACCACCCGCAGCGATCTGACCGTGACCGCCGGGCGGACCAACCCGGTCGGCGCGGACGGCGTCGACCTGGACAGCCCCCAGTACGCGCTGAACGAGCTGGGCCCGGGCCAGAGCCAGCCGTTCACGCTGAGCGTCGCGGTGGCCGACCTCCAGCTGTCCGGCGGTGAGGGCGTCTACGAGCTCGCCGTGGACGTCTGGGGCTCGACCGGTGACAACCAGCACGACCGCCCGCTGGGCATCGCCCGCACCTTCCTGCCCTACACCCCGTCCACGGCCGAGGCGCAGCCCTCCAAGCTCACCACCGTCTGGCCGCTGGTCCACGCCCCGGTGCTGGCCGCGCAGACGATGTCCGACAACGACCAGAGCATCCCGGTGCTGCGCGACGACAGCCTGGCGGCGGAGTTCGCGCCGGGCGGCCGGCTCTACGAGCTGGTGGAGACCGGTGCCACGCTGCCGAACCTGACCTGGGTGGTCGACCCGGACCTGCTGGACACCGCGTTCGCGATGACCAAGCAGTACCGGGTGCAGAAGCCCGGCACGGAGAAGAAGGCGGCGAAGGAGGACAACACCGTCGCGGGCAGCGGCTCGGCGGCCGCCACGGCCTGGTTGGAGAAGCTGCGGGCCGCCGTGGCGAAGGCGGGCAGCCAGGTGGTGTCGCTGCCGTACGCCGATCCGGACCTCGCCTCGATCGCGCACAACGCCGCCGAGCTCCCGGGGGTGGACGCCGCGCTCGGCAAGGCCGCCACGGCGGGCCGGCTGACCGTCGAGGGCCGGCTGGCGGTGGACACCCGCTCGGACGTGGCCTGGCCCTACCAGGGCTACCTGGACCAGCAGATCGCGGCGATGGCCCAGCGCACCGGCAGTTCCCTGGTGCTGGTGAACGGCGCGAGCCTGCCGGAGCCGGACGCGTTGAAGTACACCCCGACCGCCGTGCGCCCGATCGGCAGCGGACAGAACGCGGTGGTGGCCGACGAGACCGTCTCCGCGCTGTTCGACCGGGACCTGAACACGCCGCAGGAGCAGACCCTGGCGGTCCAGCGCTTCCTCGCCGAGACCTTCGTGATCTCCCGGCAGGAGCCGCAGAACCCGCGCGGTCTGCTGGTGATGCCGCCGCGCGACCTGACCGCAGGCACCGCCAAGGCGCTCGCCACCGCCGTGCTGGCGGCGCAGGCCGGCAGGTGGGTGGACCCGGTCAAGCTGGACACGCTCGCCCAGGCCGCGGCCGATCCGAAGGCCAACACCGCCGTCCCGGCGGCCACCGACTACCCGTCGCAGGCCCGGGCCTCGGAGCTGCCGTCCTCGGCGCTGACCGACACCATCAGGATCCAGAGCGATCTGGACACCCTGATGCGCGTGCTCACCCTGCCCCAGCGGGTGCGCGGCCCGTTCAGCGCCGCGATGGTCCGCTCGATGTCGACCGAGTGGCGGGCGCAGGCGCCGGAGGGCTCCGTCTACCGGGCCGGCGTGGCGGGCTACCTCAGCGAGCTGACCAGGGCGGTGTACGTCCCGAAGAAGAACGTCATCACCTTCGCCGGTGACACCGGGGTGCTCCAGGTGAGCGTGCGCAACGACCTCACCCAGCCGGTCACCAACCTCAAGCTGGTGCTGCTCCCGGGCCAGGCCAACCGGCTCAAGATCCGGCCCGCCGAGGAGCTGGTGCTGCCCGCTTCGCAGAGCGTCACCCTGCGGTTCCCGGCCGAGGCCCAGAACAACGGCCCGGTGTCCGTGACCGCCCAGCTCTGGACGACCGGGCCGAACCCGCAGAAGTACGGCGAGGCGCAGGTCTTCACCGTGGAGGTCACCTCGGTGACCAACGGGGTGCTGTACGTCTTCGGCGGCGGTCTGGTGCTGCTCCTGCTGGCGGCCCTGCGGTTCTTCCGCCAGCGCAAGCGCCGTGCGGAGGACGACGGCGACGAGCCGTACGGCGACGCGCCACTGGACGACCACCCGCTCGACGACGCCCCGGCGGCCGGCGACGGGGCAGCCGACCGGCCGGCCCGGCCCGAGGAGGCGGCGGACCGGGCGGAGCCCGCGGCGGCGGACGGGGACGGCCCGCAGGGGCCGGAGCGTGGAGGAGCCGCGCAGACACCGCGCGGCAGCACCGCAGATGGCCGGGATCGGACCACCAGTGATGAGAAGGTTGGTCCTTGACACCGCCGATACCCGCCCGTTTTCTCCGGGGCGGCCTCCCCCACGACATCGAAGAGGTGACATGACCGGGCGCAGCGAGGAGCGGCCGCCGGGCCGCGGTGAGGGCCGGCCGGGTGCCGAGTCGCCGTCCGGCGACTGGTACGTGGCCGACACCTACGCCCAGGACCCGTACGCGGCCGACGCGTACCAGGGTCCCCAGGACGGCCAGGACCCGTACGGTCTGCGGGCCGCCCGGCCGGCCGAGCCGCAGCCGCCGGTCGCCGCGTACGACGTGCCGCCGCAGCTGCCGCCGCAGAACGGCGGCTACCCGACGCCGGTCCCCCCGGCGACGTTCGCCCCGCCCGTCCCGCCGGTGCAGCCCGGTTGGGACACCCCCGTGCAGCAGGGCGCGGCCCATCAGGGCGCGGCCGAGCAGCCGGTGGCGGCCTGGCAGCAGAGCGCGCCCGACTGGGAGCAGCCGGCTCCGGTGGGCGGCCAGTGGGGCGGCCAGGAGCAGCGGCACCAGCAGCAGTGGCAGCCCGGCCCGGCGCACTCGGCCTGGGACTCCGAGAGCACCGAGTACGTGGGGGTGGACGGCCTGTTCGGCGGCCGGTCCGCCGAGGCCGCGGCCCGCCCGCCGGCCCAGCAGCCGCCGGCTCCGCAGCCGCCGGCTACCCCGATGACGGCCCAGCCGCCGGTCGGACCGGCGCCGTTCCCGTCCTCCGCGCCGTTCCCCCCGGCCGACGCGTACCACGGGAACCCGGGCCACCCCGGTCCGCAGGGCTACCGCAACGGTCCGGAGGGGCAGCGCCCGTTCGTGCCGCCGATCGAGTTCGACCCGCCGCTCTCCGAGGAGGAGGCCACCATGCAGGTGGCGGCGGTCCAGCTGCCGCCCGCGGTGGAGCCGCTGGAGGAGCTGGCCGCCGAGGCGCCCGCCGCACCGGCCCCCGCCACCGGCGGCGGCGGCAAGGTGTCGAGCCTGCTGAACTCCAGCGCCATCATGGCGGCCGGCACGCTCGTCTCCCGCGGCACCGGCTTCCTGCGCACCATGGTGATCGCCGCCGCGATCGGCCTGGGCGTGATGGGTGACTCCTACAACGCGGCGAACACCCTGCCCACCCTGCTCTACATCCTGATCGGCGGCGGCGCGCTGAACGCCGTCTTCGTGCCGCAGCTGGTCCGCAGCATGAAGAACGACGCGGACGGCGGCACGGCCTACGCGAACCGGCTGCTCACCCTGGTGATGGTGGGCCTGGCCGGGGTGACCTTCGTGGCCGTGCTGGGCGCTCCGCTGCTGGTGCAGCTGATCGCGCACCCCCTCATGGGCAACGCCGCGAGCGCCGACACCACGGTGGCCCTGGCCCGGTACTGCCTGCCGACCATCTTCTTCATGGGCGTCCACGTGGTGATGGGGCAGATCCTCAACGCCCGCGGCCGCTTCGGCGCGATGATGTGGACCCCGGTCCTGAACAACATCGTGGTGATCTTCACCTTCTCCGCCTACCTCTGGGTCTACGGCGGCGCCGGCACCACCCAGGTCAGCCCGGAGACGATCTCCCCCGAGGGCGTCCGGCTGCTCGGGATCGGCACCCTGGTCGGCCTCGCCGTCCAGGCGCTGTCGATGGTCCCGTACCTGCGGGCGGCCGGATTCCACTACCGGCCGCGCTTCGACTGGCGCGGCCACGGCCTGGGCAAGGCCGCCCGGCTCGCCAAGTGGACCTTCTTCTTCGTGCTGGCCAACCAGGCCGGCTACCTGGTCATCACCCAGCTCGCCACCTCGGCCGGGGACTCCGCCGCGAAGGGCGGCCACGGCGGTGTGGGTCTCGTCGCCTTCTCCAACGCCCTGCTGATCTGGCAGCTGCCGCAGGCCGTCATCGTCGTCTCGATCATGAGCGCGGTGCTCCCCCGGCTCTCCCGGGCCGCCGCCGACGAGGACGCCGGCGCGGTGCGCGACGACCTCTCGCACGGGCTGCGCAGCACCGCGGTGGCGGTCGTCCCGGCCGCGTTCCTGTTCCTCTCGCTCGGCCCGGCGATCGGCCGCGCGATCTACGCGGTGGGCGGCAACGACGTCGCCCTGGACAACGCCACCAACGTCGGTCTGATGCTCTCCGCCTTCGCCCTGGGCCTGATCCCGTACTCGGCGCAGTACGTGATGCTGCGCGGCTTCTACGCGTACGAGGACACCCGGACGCCGTTCTCCAACACCGTCTGGGTGGCGGCCTGCCAGGCCGTGTTCTCCCTGGTCTGCTGGATCGTCCTGCCGTCCGAGTGGGTCGTGACGGGCATGGCGTTCGGGTACGGTCTCGCGTACGCCGTCGGAGTGACGGTGGCGGTGCCCAAGCTGAAGAAGAAGATCGGCGGCCTGGACACCAAGCGGATCGGCAAGACCTACACCCGGCTGATCACCGCCTGTGTGCCGGCCACCCTGGTCGGGCTGGGCGTCAGCCTGGCGGTCCAGCAGGTCATCGACGGCTGGACCGGCAGTGTGCTGACCATCGTCCTGGCCGGCGGCGTCCAGCTGGCCGTCTTCGTGCTGATCGCGAAGAAGCTGCGGATCGAGGAGCTGAACGCCATGCTGGGCATGGTGCGCGGCCGACTGGGTCGCTGACCCTTCGTACCAACCGGTCCGTCCGGACGGCGCCCTGACCGGGCGTCAACCGGACGGACCGGACTCTCCGCCCCCACGGGCGGGTGCTGGGCCGCCGTCGGTGTCCGGGATCGCCCGGGACCGAGCCGGCGGCCCAGTGTCGGATCTGCACCACATCTCTCCACCGGCACGCAACCGCGGGTACCTTTCAGCGGTCGTACTCGGTGGAGAAGAGTGGGCACAATTGTCCTGGAGCACAGGGCCTCGGCCCGAGCGCTCCAGCGACTCTCTCAGGCCGGGGCGACACAAGGGGAGGCAGGACCACGGTGGCTGATGGCACCAAGGCGGTCGTCGACACGTCAGCAGCTGACGGGGCGGCGGACGAAGCCGCACTGGCCGCGGCGATCGACGAGCTCGCCGAGACGGCCCCGTCCACCACGTCCGGCGAGGACGCCGAGGGCGCCGACGAGGACCGGGCGAAGCCCGCGCGCCCCGCCGGCGAGGAGACCTCGGAGATCACCGCGCCGCTCTCCGCCGACGAGATCCGCGCCGAGCTCGCCGCCCGCGAGGCCGCGCCCAAGCCGGCCGCGGCGCCCGCCGGCCGGCCCTCCGGGCGCCCCCCGCAGGACCCGCAGCCGACCCACGACCCCCGTGACACCGCCACCCTCCCGCGGACCCTGCCCGCCCCGCTGCGGCACAGCGGCGACAAGGTCGGCCACCGGTACCGGCTGGAGGAGTGCATCTCCCACACCGAGACCTTCAGCAGCTGGCGGGCGGTCGACGAGAAGCTGCGCCGGGCCGTCGGCGTCCACCTGATGGCCTCCGGTCACCAGCGCGCCCGGGCGGTGCTGGCGGCCGCCAAGTCGGCCGCGCTGCTCGGCGACCCGCGCTTCGTCCAGGTCCTGGACGCCGTCCAGGAGGGCGAGCTGGTCTACGTCGTGCGGGAGTGGCTGCCGCACGCCTCCGACCTCGCCAAGCTGCTCGTCACCGGCCCGATGGAGCCGCACGAGGCCTACCAGATGGTCCGCCAGGTCACCGACGCGGTGGCCGCCGCCCACCGGCGCGGCCAGGCGCATCTGCGGCTCACCCCGCGCTGCGTGCTGCGCACCGACAGCGGCCAGTACCGGATCAACGGCATCGCCGTCGACGCCGCCCTGCGCGGTCTGCCCGCCGAGGGCGCCGACGAGGACGCCGAGCGCACCGACACCCGTGCCATCGGCGCCCTGCTGTTCGCCGCGCTCACCCACCGCTGGCCGTTCCCGGAGGACCGCTACGACCTCCAGGGCCTGCCGAAGGACCTCCGCGACGTCCCGCCGGACCAGGTCCGGGCAGGCGTCCACAAGGGCCTGTCCGAGCTGGCCGCGCGCGCCCTGTTCGACCAGCCGCCGCACCACGCGGAGCCGATCTCCACCCCGGAGGAGCTGGCCAGGGCGATCGCGCTGATGCCGCGGATCCGCCCGCCCGAGCCGGAGCTGCCCGCCTTCACCCCGCCGCCCCGGCACACCACCCACGCACTGCCCACCGCGCCCAACCCGACCCGGGTGGTGGCCGCCCCCGGCGCCGGACCGGCGCCCGCCCCGGCCCGTCCGGCCCCGGTCCGGCGCACCCGCCGCCGGCTGCGCCGGGCGCTCAAGGTGACGGCCTGGACGGTGGCCCTCGGCGCGATCGGCGTCGCCTCCTGGCAGCTGGTGGACCACCTGCGCAACCCCGGGACCTCCGTGGCCGCCGCCGACCCCTCGCCCTCCGGGACGTCGCCGACCGCGCACACCGCCCCACACCCGCCGGTGCCGATCCAGATCAAGGACGCCCAGGCGTTCAGCCCGTCGGGCGAGAACAAGTACTCCCCGGCCAAGGCCTTCGACGGCGACCCCGGCACGTCCTGGGTCAGCTCCTGGTACAACGACCAGCTGGGCCCCAAGCCCGCCCTCCGGGACGGCATCGGCCTGCTGCTCGACCTCGGTTCCCCGCAGGCCGTCAGCTCGGTCAGCGCGCAGTTCGTCGGCAGCACCACGGCGGAGTTGCGGATCCCCGGCCCGCAGGCGGCCGGCGACCCGGCCAGGGCACAGCCGGGCGACTTCACGGCGGTCGGCAAGCAGAGCGGCACCACGCTCGACTACGCCCTGGAGAAACCGGTCACCACCCGCTACCTCTTGCTCTGGATGACCAGCCTGCCGAAGGATACGGACGGCAAGTACAAGGCCTACGTCTCCGAGGTCAAGGTCTCCGGCTGACCGGAGCCCGACCGGACGGGCACGGCAGGACGCCGCGCCCCGCCCGACGGGGGCGGGGCGGCAGGACACGGAACGGGCGAGGGGTGGCAGTGGCGGACGGGGCCGACCGGACGGACGACGACGCGGCGCTGCTCGCCCGGCACGTCGCCGGCGACCGGGCCGCCTTCGGCCTGCTGGTCGACCGCCACCGCGACCGGCTCTGGGCGGTCGCCCTGCGCACCCTGGGCGACCGCGAGGAGGCCGCCGACGCCCTCCAGGACGCGCTGGTCTCCGCCTTCCGCGCCGCCCACACCTTCCAGGGCCGCTCGGCCGTCACCACCTGGCTGCACCGGATCGTCGTCAACGCCTGCCTGGACCGCGCCCGGCGCACCGCCGCGCGGCGCACCAAGCCGCTCGACGACGACCCGCAACGCCTCGACGCCATGGTCGGCTCCGCCGAACCGGCCGACTCCCCGGTGGTCCGCGCCGAGCTGCACCGGGAGGTGGCGGCGGCGCTCGGCGAGCTGGCGCCCGAGCAGCGGGCCGCGCTGGTCCTGGTCGACATGCAGGGCTACCCGGTCGCCGAGGCGGCCGAGCTGCTGGGCGTGCCGGTCGGCACGGTGAAGAGCCGCTGCGCCCGCGGCCGGGCCCGTCTGCTGCCCCTGGTGCGGCACCTGCGCGAGGGCCGCGGCGCCGATGTTCCACGTGCAGCCGATGTTTCACGTGCAGCTGATGTTTCACGTGAAACGGGGCCCTCGGGAGCAGCCTCCCCGGACGGCGCCGGACCGTCGGGAACCGCCCCGGGCGGCCGCGCCGCGTCCCCGGGGAACCCGTCCGGGGCCAGGACCGTCAGAGGGACAGGCCCCGACACCGGTCGGCCCGTTCTGGAAGGAGACGCGAGCACGCGATGACGGCCCCCCTCTCCTCCCCCGACCCCGTCGGAGCGCACCCCTCCGTCGACGAGCTCGCCGACCTCGCCGAGGAACTGGTCGAGCCCGCGGCCGCCGAGGCGCTGCGGGCGCACCTGGCCGGCTGCGCCGACTGCCGCGAGACCGCCGAGGCGCTCGCCGAGCTCGCCACCCTGCTGGCCGGGGCACCGGCCCCGGTGATGCCCGCCGACATCGCGGCGCGGCTGGACGCGGCCCTCGCGGCCGCGGCGGCCGACGCCGACGCGGCCGACCCCGGTACGCCCCCCGCCACGGCTCCCGAAGGCCCCCACACGGGCACCGGGGCCCCCTCCCGGTCCATGGACCCGGCCGCCGCCCCGCGCCCTGCCACAGCCCCCCTCGGGCCGCCCCGGCGGCCGGCCAAGCCGAACTCCGCCACCGGTCCGGGCCGCCACCGCCCGCGCCGCCGACGGGCCGCGGTCCTGCTCGGCGCCGCGGCCGCGCTGCTCGCGGTCGGCCTCGGCAGCTCGCTGCTGCTGCGGCCGGCCGAGCGGCAGACGGCGGACACCGCCTCCGCCCGGGCCGCCGCGACGGCTCCCTCGGCCGGCCCCAAGGCGCAGCTCTCGACCGGCGGCACCGCGTACCAGGACGACCGGCTCGCGGCCCAGGTGCAGCAACTGCTCGCCCGTAGCGGCGCGACCCCCGACGGCCGGGCCGAGACGTCCGGGTCCGCCGCGCCACCGGCCGACGGCGGACCGGGGCTGGGCCCGGGCGCGACCCGCAAGCCCTCCGCCTCGTCCGCGCCGGCACCCACCGACGGCGGACCGGGCCTCGGCCAGGGCGGCAGCGCCCCGGCCTGCCCGGCCCCCGCCGACGGACCGCTGCTGGCCTCCGAGCGCGGCAGCTACGCCGGTGACCCGGCCGAGCTGCTGGTGTACGGGGTGGCGGGCAGGGCCGACCGGGTCGACGTCTACCTCCGCGCGCCGGACTGCGGCCCGGTGCTGCTGCACCGCACCGTCCCGGCCCCCTGACCGGCGCGCCGACCGGCGCCCCGCGGCAGGACCGCCGAAGAGGCGCGCCCGTGGGCTGCGGGCACGCCGGGAGACCGGCCCCGGCCGCCCGCCGCGCCCGCACCGTTCCCGTGCGATCCACGCCGGGTGCGGCCCGGCACTCCCACACTGCGGGCGCCTGGTGCCGATCGGCCTGGGAATGCGAGAGACTGGTCAGTCGTTGTCCCGGGCGGCGGAGCAGGACCGCCCTCCCCGCCCTAGCGCGGGTCGCGATGCGAACCAGGAGATGCAGTGAGCGACGTCCGTAACGTGATCATCATCGGTTCCGGCCCGGCCGGCTACACGGCTGCGCTCTACACCGCCCGTGCCGCCCTCAAGCCCCTCGTCTTCGAGGGCGCCGTCACCGCCGGTGGCGCGCTGATGAACACCACCGAGGTCGAGAACTTCCCCGGCTTCCGGGACGGCATCATGGGCCCCGAGCTGATGGACAACATGCGCGCCCAGGCCGAGCGCTTCGGCGCCGAGCTGATCCCGGACGACATCGTGGCCGTCGACCTCACGGGCGACATCAAGACCGTGACGGACTCCGAGGGCAACGTCCACCGGGCCCGCGCCGTGATCGTCACCACCGGCTCGCAGCACCGCAAGCTCGACCTGCCGAACGAGGACAAGCTCTCCGGTCGCGGCGTCTCGTGGTGCGCCACCTGCGACGGCTTCTTCTTCCGCGACCAGGACATCGCCGTGGTCGGCGGCGGTGACACCGCCCTGGAGGAGGCCACCTTCCTCTCCCGCTTCGCCCGCAGCGTCACGATCATCCACCGCCGGGACACCCTGCGCGCCTCCAAGGCGATGCAGGAGCGCGCCTTCGCCGACGAGAAGATCCGCTTCGAGTGGGACAGCGCGGTCGAGGCGATCCACGGCGACCCGAAGCTGAGCGGCGTCACCCTGCGGGACACCACCACCGGCGAGACCCGCGAGCTGGCCGTCACCGGTCTGTTCATCGCCATCGGCCACGACCCGCGCACCGACCTCTTCAAGGGTCAGCTGGAGCTGGACGCCGAGGGCTACCTGAAGGTCGAGGCCCCCTCGACCCGGACCAACATCCCGGGCGTCTTCGGTGCCGGCGACGTCGTCGACCACACCTACCGCCAGGCCATCACCGCCTCCGGCACCGGCTGCTCCGCCGCGCTGGACGCCGAGCGCTACCTGGCCTCGCTCGCCGACCTGGAGGCCGCGGCCGCCACCGTGGCGGTCTGAGCACCCCCCCACCGACCCACCCCGGGTGGGGGTGTTCCACGTGAAACACCCCCACCCCGCCGGGCAGAAACAGAACGGGCCCGCCCGTTGTTCTCCTGGCAGCACCCCCTCCGCACCACCCCGAGGAGTTCCCGTGGCCGGCGCCACCACTACCGTCACCGATGCGACGTTCAAGGCCGACGTCCTGGACAGCGACAAGCCCGTCCTGGTCGACTTCTGGGCCACCTGGTGCGGCCCGTGCCGCCAGGTCGCCCCGATCCTGGACGAGATCGCGGCTGAGCACTCCGACAAGCTGACCATCGCCAAGCTCGACGTCGATGCCAACCAGCAGACGGCCGCCCAGTACAACGTCATCTCGATCCCGACGCTGATCGTCTACAAGGGCGGCGAGCCGGTGAAGTCCATCACCGGTGCCCGTCCGAAGGCCGCGCTGCTGCGCGAGCTGGCCGACTTCCTCTAGGCCGTCGGCCCAGGGCCCCCGGGCCCGGTCCGGCCGACACACCGCGATGGCGGCGCCCCCAGCCCGGGGGCGCCGCCATCGTCGTTCCCGGCTGCCCGGTTCCCCCGGACAGCGCGGCTCAGAACGGTCGCAGCGCGGGCTCCTTCCGGCCTCCGCCCAGCAGCCGCTCCAGCGCGCCCTCGACATCACCGCGCCAGGACAGCGTGGTGCGTGCCTCCAGCCGCAGCCGCGGGTAGCGGTGGTGCGGCCGGACCGTCTTGAAGCCGACCGCCAGCAGATGATCCGCCGGCAGGACACAGCTCGGCGACTGCCGGCCGACCGCGCCGAAGGCCTCGATCGCCCGGACCCCGCGCCCCATCAGGTCCTTGGCCACCGTCTGCACCAGCACCCGGCCGAGCCCCTGCCGCTGGTAGCCCGGGAGCACGCGGCTGATCATCAGCTGAACGGCGTCCGGCGAGACGGGACTGGTCGGGAAGGACTGCGACCGCGGCACGTACGCCGGCGGGGCGTAGAGCACGAAACCGGCGGGGTCGTCGTCCACGTAGACGACCCGGCCGCAGGAACCCCACTCCAGCAGCACCGCGGAGATCCAGCCCTCCTTCTCCGCCTCCGACTTCCCGGATTCGACGGCCGCCCGGCCGGTGACCGGATCCAGCTCCCAGAACACGCAGGAGCGGCAGGTCGTCGGCAGGTCCTTGAGGTTGTCCAGCGTCAGCGGAACGATCCGGCGTCCCATGCCCCGCACCTCCTCGTCCACTCCACAGTCGAGCATTCCCCCTGAACGCCGATGGGTGCATGTTTCACGTGAAACAGCCGCTCACGTGGAACATGCACCCGTCGAGATCCGTGGTCGGCCCCGGCTCAGCCCTGCGACAGCCGCAGCCCGTCCTCACCCGGCGCCAGGCTGTCCAGGATCCGGTTGAGGTCCTCCACCGAGCCGAACTCCAGGACGACCTTGCCCTTGCCCAGCTTGCCGCCGCGCTGCGAGACCTCCACCTTGACCCGGGTGTCGAAGCGGTCCGAGAGCCGGCTCGCCAGGTCGTTGAAGGCCGGCGAGAGCAGCTTGCCCGCCTGCGGTCCGACCGAGCGCTTGGGCTTCGGCTCCTGGCCGCTCATCAGCATGACGAGCTCCTCGGTGGTCCGCACCGAGAGCCCCTCCGCGATGATCCGCTTGGCCAGCTCCTCCTGGCCCTCGGCGTCCGGCACCCCGAGTACCGCCCGGGCGTGCCCGGCGGTCAGCGTCCCGGCCGCCACCCGCCGCTGCACACCCGGCGAGAGCTTCAGCAGCCGCAGGGTGTTGGACACGTGCGAGCGCGAGCGGCCGATCCGGTCCGCCAGCTCGTCGTGCGTGCAGGAGAAGTCCCGCAGCAGCTGGTCGTAGGCGGCCGCCTCCTCCAGCGCGTTGAGCTCCGCCCGGTGGAGGTTCTCCAGCAGGGCGTCCAGCAGCAGCTTGTCGTCCTCGGTGGCCCGGACGATCGCCGGGATCTGCTCCAGGCCCGCCTCCCGGGAGGCCCGCCAGCGCCGCTCGCCCATGATGAGCTCGAAGCGCTCGGGCGCGACCTGGCGCACCACCACCGGCTGGAGCAGGCCCACCTCCTTGATGGAGGCGACCAGCTCGGCCAGCTTGTCCTCATCGAAGACCTCGCGCGGCTGACGCGGGTTCGGCGTGATCGAGTCCAGCGGCAGCTCGGCGAACCGGGCGCCGGGCACCTGTGCCAGCTCCGGTGCGGCGGCCGCCTGCTCCCGCTCGGCCTGCTCCCGCAGGCTCTCGGCGGCCGCCTTGGCCGCCAGAGTTCCCCGCCCGGTCGGCAGCAGCGGCACCGCGCCCGGCGAGACCGTGCCGGGGGACACCACCGTGGCCGCCGAGGCCTGCGTCGCCGCGCCGTCGGCCGCCGGTGCGGCGGGTCCGATCAGCGCTCCGAGCCCTCGTCCCAGACCCCTGCGACCACTCACCGATTGCCCTCCGTCGTGCCGTGCTGTGCCATCGGGGCGTGCTGCCCCGGCTCGCTGCCCTGCTGCTGACCCGCCCGCTGCTGACCGACCAGCGTGCCGCCGGTTCCGATGCCCGGCGCCCGCATCGCCAGCTCGCGGGCGGCCTCCAGGTAGGAGAGCGCGCCGGTCGAACCCGGGTCGTAGGTGATCACCGTCTGACCGTAACTGGGCGCCTCGGAGATCCGGACCGAGCGCGGGATCGCGGTCTGCAGCACCTCCTGCTGGAAGTGCGTCCGGACCTCCTCGGCCACCTGGGCGGCCAGCCTGGTCCGGGCGTCGTACATGGTGAGCAGGATGGTGGAGACGTGCAGCGTGGGGTTGAGGTGCGCGCGGACCAGCTCGACGTTGCGCAGCAGCTGGCCGAGGCCCTCCAGCGCGTAGTACTCGCACTGGATCGGGATCAGCACCTCCTGGCCGGCCACCAGCGCGTTGACCGTCAGCAGGCCGAGCGAGGGCGGGCAGTCGATCAGGATGTAGTCCAGCGGCTGCTCGTAGGCGGCGATGGCGCGCTGCAGCCGGCTCTCCCGGGCGACCAGCGAGACCAGTTCGATCTCCGCGCCGGCCAGGTCGATGGTGGCGGGGACGCAGAAGAGCCCCTCGACGTCCACCACCGGCTGCACCACGTCGGCCAGCGGCTTGCCCTCCACCAGCACGTCGTAGATCGACGGCACCTCGGCGTGGTGGTCGATGCCGAGCGCCGTGGAGGCGTTGCCCTGCGGATCGAGGTCCACCACCAGCACGCGCAGTCCGTGCATGGCGAGCGAGGCCGCCATGTTGACGGTGCTGGTGGTCTTGCCCACCCCGCCCTTCTGGTTGGCCACCACGATCACCCGGGTCGCGACAGGTCGGGGAAGACCCTCGCCCGCTCGGCCGATCGCCTGTACCGCAGCCTGGGCAGCCCGTGCGATGGGCGTGTCATCGATCTGGTCGATGGTCTCCGAGTCCTGCATGGGGGTCAGTGTTTCACGTGAAACCGGAGCGGCAACAGTCGCCGCCCGGCTGCGACTGAGGATTCCGGAAAGCAGGGAGCGACGTTTCACGTGAAACACCATGCCCGCAATGTCGGAATTCTGACGGTGCGACACTCCGGTGGCCGTGAGTCACCCGGTCGGCCGCCCGCCGGTCGCTCCGGCGTCACCGGGCCCGCCGCCGGCTCCTTCGGCGCGGGCCCGGGTGCCGGAGACGACGACCGCGCGCGGCCGGAACGCCGAACGGGCGGGTGGTCCGAAGACCACCCGCCCGTTCCCGCTCCCGCCCGCTCAGCGGCTACGGCGCCGTCCGCCCCGGCTCCGCTCACCGGTGCGCGGGGCCCCGGCGTTGCGCCCGGCCCGGGCCGCCCGGGCCCGCCGGGTCGCCGCCTTGACCCCGCCGGGGCTCTCCCCCGCCTTCACCTGGATCACCCGGGTCGAGGTCTCCAGCGTGCCCTCGCCCACCGAGATGACCGTCCACTCGACCGCGCCCAGCTTGGCCAGCCCGGCCCGCGAGTCGGCCAGCTCCTGCTCGGCGCTGTCCCCCTTGAGCGCCAGCATCTGGCCGTGCGGGCGCAGCAGCGGCATGCCCCAGCCGGCGAGCCGGTCCAGCGGTGCCACCGCCCGGGCGGTCACCACGTCCACCGCGAGCTTGCCGACCATCTCCTCGGCCCGCCCGCGCAGCACGGTGACGTTCTCCAGGCCGAGCTCACGGACCACCTCCTCCAGGAAGGTGGTGCGGCGCAGCAGCGGCTCCAGCAGCGTCACCGAGACGTCCGGGCGCGCCAGTGCGACGGGGATGCCGGGCAGCCCGGCCCCGGAGCCGACGTCGCACAGAGTCGACCCGGGCGGCAGCAGCTCGGCGAGCACCGCGCAGTTCAGCACGTGGCGGTCCCAGAGCCGGGGCACCTCGCGAGGGCCGATCAGTCCGCGCTGGACTCCCGCGGTGGCCAGCAGCTCGGTGTAGCGGACCGCCGCCTCGTAGCGGTCACCGAAGACCTCCCGAGCCACGGCCGGGGCGGCGGCCAGCCCCTCGGCCGCCGCGCCTTCGGCGCCCGGGCCCCCAGCGGCCGAACTACCGGCACCCGCCGCCGGATCCCCGGCTGCCGCGCTCTCCGTGTCCATCTCGACCTCTCCGCTCCCCGGATCCACCGACCCGCTCTCCGCACTGTTTCACGTGAAACATCTTTCGCCGGGCCACGCCCCGCGAAGGGACGACGACCCCGCCCGCACGAGGCGGACGGGGTCGAGTCCTCTGAAGGTCACCGGTCGCCGAAGCGGCCGGTCATCGACTTCCCCGGTGTCAGGCCGGCAACACGACCACGCACCGCTGGGGCTCTTCGCCCTCCGACTCACTGCGCAGACCGGCCGCGGCCACGGCGTCGTGGACGACCTTGCGCTCGAAGGGCGTCATGGCCCGCAGCTTGACCTGCTCCCCCGAGCTCTTGACCTGCTCCGCGGCCTGGGCCCCGAGCTCGGCCAGCTCGGTGCGCTTGCGGGCGCGGAAGCCGGCAATGTCCAGCATGAGGCGGCTGCGCTCGCCGGTCTCCCGGTGGACAGCCAACCGGGTCAGCTCCTGCAGGGCCTCCAGCACCTCGCCGTCCTGGCCGACCAGGCGCTGCAGGGCGCGGTCATTGCCGTCGCCGACGATGGACACCAGGGCGCGGTCGCCCTCGACGTCCATGTCGATGTCCCCATCGAGGTCGGCGATGTCGAGCAGACCCTCCAGGTAGTCCGCCGCGATGTCGCCCTCCTGCTCCAGGCGGGAGACGAGGCTCTCGTCGGCGCTGGAAGCGGCCTCGACCTCGACGGCGGAGGTGGTGCCTTCCGTCACTGATGGACTCCTTCGGGGATGGGCCCGGATGGTGGGCCGGGAACGAGGTTCAGAGGGCCGCTGGGACGGTCCGGGGCCGGTCGGGTCAGGACTTCTTCTTCGGCCGCTGGCCGCCCTGCCCACCGCGCTTCGGCTGCTGCCGGCCGCCCTGCCGGGCCGGGCCGGACTTGGCCCCGGAGGGCCTGGTCGCGGTCGGCTTGGCACCGGCGGACTCGGCCGCGGCCTCGGACTCCTCGGCCGGGGCCGGGGCGTCCTTGGTGAGGCTGGCCGTCGGGGCGGCACCGGTGTGCTGGCGCTGCGACTTGGTCTGCTTGCGCGGCTGCTGGCGGCGCACCTGCACCGCGTCCTCGACGACGGCCTCGGCGGACGCGGCCGTCTTCTTCGGGGGCAGCATGCCCCAGAGGGCGCCCTTGATCTCCGAGCCGTCCGGGTTGAGGCGGCCGTTCTTCTTCAGCCGGACCTGGCGCTCGTCCCAGGCCTTGCTGCCGGGCGTCGGGTTGTTCCGGATGACGATCAGCTGCTGGCCCATCGACCAGACGTTGGTGGTCAGCCAGTAGACCAGCACACCGACGGGGAAGTTGATGCCCATCACGGCGAACATGATCGGGAAGACGTACATCAGCATCTTCTGCTGCTGCATGAACGGCGTCTTGATCGTGAGGTCGACGTTCTTGGTCATCAGCTGGCGCTGCGTGATGAACTGCGACAGCGACATCAGGATGATCATCACCGCGGTGACGATCTTGACGCTGACCTCGCTGCTGCCGAGGAAGGTCGCCGACAGCGGGGCGCCGAAGATGTGCGCCTGGCCGGCGCTGGTCAGCAGGTCGCCGTGGATGACGCCGATCGGCTCGCTCTTGGCCACCTTGGCGAGCACGCCGTAGAGGGCGGTGAAGAACGGCGCCTGCACGATGATGGGAAGGCAGCTGGAGAACGGGTTGGTACCCGCCTCCTTGTACAGCTTCATCATCTCTTCGGACTGGCGCTGCTTGTCGTTCTTGTAGCGCTCCTGGATGGCCTTCATCTTCGGCTGGATCGCCTGCATGGCCCGGGTCGCCTTGATCTGCTTCACGAAGAGCGGGATCAGGCAGATCCGGATGACGACCACCATCGAGGCGATGGCAAGACCCCAGGCCCAGCCACCGTTCGGGTCGAAGACGTGGCTGTACAGCGAGTGGAACTGGACGATGATCCAGGACACCGCTGTGTACAGGGGGTTCAGGAAGGAGAAGGTCACCGGTCAGGCTCCTTGGACATTGGGATCGGCCCCACGGGACCAATGGTCGCCGGGCCCTCTGGGTCCGGACCGGCGGGGGGCGCGGCCACCGGCTGATCGGCGGCGGACCCGCGGTTCAGCAGGTCACGCAGCCGGCGGTGCCACACCGGGTGCTTGCGCGGCGGAACATGATCGACCCCGCCGGGCGTCCACGGATTGCAGCGCAGGATGCGCCACACGGTCAGGCCGCCGCCCTTGACCGCCCCGTGCACCTTCACGGCCTCGAAGCCGTAGTGCGAGCAGGAGGGGTAATAGCGGCAGACCGGGCCGAGCAGCGGGCTGATGGTCCACTGGTAGACCCTGATCAGACCCATCAGCAGGTACTTCATCGACCTGCTCCCGTCGGCGCCGTCACGGCGGGCTCCGCCTTCAGCAGCCGCTTGAGCGCCGCGTCCAGGTCGCGTTCCAGGTCCTGGTACGAGGCGGACGCGGCCTGGGGCAGCGCACGCACCACTATCAGGCTACCGGCGGGCAGCCCGGAGAGACGATCACGGACGAGGTGGCGCAGTCGGCGCTTGACCAGGTTACGGACGACCGCCGGACCGACGGCCTTGCTCACGACGAAACCCGCACGCGCCGAAGGAGTCCCCTCGGCGACGTGCGGGCGGGAGTCGCTGGCCCGGTCGGCCTGCCCCGTGAGGTCGCCGTCTCTGCTGAGATGGACGACCAGTAGGGGCCGGCCGGCCCGGCGACCGCGTTTCACCGCGGTCGCGAAGTCCTGGCGCCGCCGCAGCCGATTCTCGGAGGGCAGCACAACAGACTCTGGCGCGGATCAGGCGGAGATGGCGCTGCGGCCCTTGCCACGGCGGGCGGCCAGGATGGCACGGCCGGCGCGGGTACGCATACGCAGCCGGAAGCCGTGGGTCTTCGCGCGGCGACGGTTGTTCGGCTGGAAGGTGCGCTTGCTCACTCGGGGGCTCCTGAGGTGAATCGTAGGATGACGGGAAGTCGCTTGGCCGTCACCGTGCGTCCGCGTGATCTCCCCTGATACGGAAATCCGACCCGTCCTCCCAGTTCGGCTGGGGTTCAGGGCAATCCACGGCGCCCGTGCTGCGCGCCTTATGGAGCGGGTGGACCCGCGGACATGCGGCAGCGGCCATCGACAACTCGACCTGGTTACGGTACGCGGGACGGGGCGCGAGGGTCAAACCAGCCCTTCGCGGCGGACGCCCCGGGCCGCGCTCACGGCCCCCGTCGCCCACAGCCTGTGGACAACGACTTGATCCGGCTCTGTTCGCTGACTACCGTTGCAGGACTTGTCTGGTTTTGTTCTTCGTCAACGGACACAGATCCACAGTCTCTTGATCCACCACCCCTGCTGGAGCCGCGGGGAACCGAGAAAGCGTGCACCAGTGGCTGATGTCAACAGCGACCTCGTCCCGGTCTGGGCGAGAGTCGTCGAGCGGCTGGTCAGCGACCCGGACGTCGGGGAGATGGACAAGCAGTGGGTGCAGCGCACCCAGCCGATGTGGATGATGCACGACACCGCCCTGCTGGCGACCCCCAACGAGCGGGCCAAGCAGGTGCTGGAGGGGCGACTGCTGCCCCAGCTGACCGAGGCGCTCAGCCGCGAACTCAGCCGCCCGGTCCGGATCGCGGTGATGGTCGACGCCAACGCCGTCCCCACCACCCCCGCGCCCGCGCAGGACGAGCCGCCGGCCGGCGAGCCGTACCAGCGCGACGACGGCGGCGACTACGGGCACCAGGGCTACGAGCGCCGCTACGACTCCGAGTCCGGCTACGAGCACGACCGGTACGACGACGGCGGCGGCTACCAGGAGCACCAGGCCCCGGCGTACGGCTCGGGCCGGCCGCCGGGCGGCGGCTACGGCGCCCCGCCGCAGAACCAGCCCTGGGAGAGCCACCAGGGTCACCAGGGCTATCCCGAGCACGGTTCCGGCTACCCCGAGCAGGAGCCGCCCGCCCAGCGCCCGGCTCCCCGCCCGGCGCACGGCCCCTCGTCGACCACCCAGGGCGACCTCTTCGGCGGCGCCTACGGCCCCGGCCCCGGCGAGCACCCGCGGACCGGCGGTGCCCGGCGCGGTCCCGGCGGGCGCCCGGCCCCCGGCCGGCCCGTGGAGAAGCCCGGCCCCGAGCGCGCCACCGACCGCCCGGCCGTCCCCGGCGTGCCGGCCCCGCCCGGCGCTCCCCCGGCCGGCGGCTCCCGCAAGGACGAGCCCGCGGCCCGGCTGAACCCCAAGTACCTCTTCGACACCTTCGTCATCGGCGCGAGCAACCGCTTCGCGCACGCGGCGGCGGTGGCCGTCGCCGAGGCCCCCGCCAAGGCGTACAACCCGCTCTTCATCTACGGCGAGTCCGGGCTGGGCAAGACCCACCTGCTGCACGCCATCGGGCACTACTCGCGCAGCCTCTTCCCGGGCACCCGGGTGCGCTACGTGTCGTCGGAGGAGTTCACCAACGAGTTCATCAACTCGATCCGGGACGGCAAGGCGGACGCGTTCCGCAAGCGGTACCGGGACATGGACATCCTGCTCGTGGACGACGTGCAGTTCCTGGCGAGCAAGGAGTCCACGCAGGAGGAGTTCTTCCACACCTTCAACACCCTGCACAACGCGAACAAGCAGATCGTCCTCTCGTCCGACCGGCCGCCCAAACAGCTGATCACGCTGGAGGACCGGCTGCGCAACCGCTTCGAGTGGGGGTTGATCACCGACGTCACCCCGCCGGAGCTGGAGACCCGGATCGCGATCCTGCGCAAGAAGGCGATCCAGGAGCAACTCAACGCCCCGGCGGACGTGTTGGAGTTCATCGCGTCCAGGATCACCCGCAACATCCGGGAGTTGGAGGGCGCCCTGATCCGGGTCACCGCCTTCGCCAACCTCAACCGGGCGCCGGTGGACCTGGAGTTGGCCGGCATCGTCCTCAAGGACCTCATCCCCGGCGGGGACGAGGACGCCGGACCGGAGATCACCGCGCAGGTCATCATGCAGCAGACCGCCGCCTACTTCGGGTTGGGCGTGGACGACCTCTGCGGATCCTCCCGCAGCCGGGTGCTGGTGACGGCGCGCCAGATCGCCATGTACCTCTGCCGGGAGCTGACCGACCTCTCGTTGCCGAAGATCGGCGCGCAGTTCGGCGGCCGCGACCACACCACGGTGATGCACGCCGACCGCAAGATCCGGTCGCTGATGGCCGAGCGGCGCTCGATCTACAACCAGGTCACCGAACTGACCAACCGCATCAAGAGCTAGCCGGACCGGCCGGACGGGCCGTCCACACCCCTGCGAGGGCGTCAGGAGCGATCCTGACGCCCTTTCGGCATATCCGGAGGTGTGCGTCGCCGATCGGCTGGGCAGGAATGCCCCGACGGACGCTCCGCCAGTCCGCCGCCCGCGCCGAACATCTGACCGGTAATTCGAACACCCCGGGCGCGCAGGGCCGTTGTCCACAGGCGGAGCCGGTTCTCCACCGTCCACAGGCCACCGGCCCGCGAGTTATCCAGAATTCCTCCACAGGCCGCGCGCCGCTACGCTCTTCCGCGCAGGTCAGGTGCCTGTGGACTTGTGCACAACGGTTATCCACAGGCTGTGGACAATTGGCGGGCCATCAGTGGGCCATTCGAGTTGTCCACCGGTTGTCCCCAGGGTGGCGGCGGTTATCCCCAGGTTGTCCACAGCCGCGTCCACAGTTCGACAACCGTGGGCCTGCGTTCATGCCCTGGTGTGAAAGGCGTCACGAAATGTTGACCGGCCCCCGTGGATAACCGGGCCCGGATCTGGGGACGGCGCTGGGGATAACCTGTGGATACCCAACGTGCCCTGTGGGTAACGCTCCGCTGTCCACAGCGGGCCCTGTTCGTCCACAGCCGCCGTCCACACCTCCTGTGGACAAAAAACCGGGCCTGACCTGCACGAACAGGGTTATCCACGGTTTCCACAGGCCCTACTACTACCACTACACCTATAGACCAGTTGAAGGGCTTGAAAGCAGGTGGGGCCGAAATCTGTGGACAACCGCTCCCCGACATCTGTTCGGCCTGCTTCCGCCCGTCTGCCCCGTCTGTCGGTGGAGTACGTCAGACTGTCCTCTGCGACTGGATGCGGAGTGGCAGAGCTCGGCGGCCCACCGCACCGACGACCAAGATCAGACCAACCAGACTTTGCGAGCGGGAGCGCTCGATCCAGGAGGCGGTTACCGGTGAAGTTCCGGGTGGAGCGTGACGTCCTCGCGGAGGCGGTGGCCTGGGCTGCCCGCAGCCTCCCGGCACGGCCGCCGGTGCCGGTGCTGGCCGGCCTGCTGCTGACGGCGCAGGAGGGCAGCCTGGCGCTGTCCGGCTTCGACTACGAGGTCTCGGCCCGGGTCGAGCTGGAGGCGGACGTCGAGGAGGCCGGCACCGTGCTGGTCTCCGGCCGGCTGCTGAACGACATCTCGCGCAACCTTCCCAACAGGCCTGTGGAGATCTCCACCGACGGCCAGCGGGTCAGCGTGGTCTGCGGCAGCTCCCGGTTCACCCTCCCCACCCTGCCGGTGGACGAGTACCCGGCCCTGCCCCAGATGCCGACCGCGACCGGCACCGTCTCCGGTGACGTGTTCGCCTCGGCGGTCAGCCAGGCCGCGGTGGCCGCCGGCCGCGACGACACCCTCCCGGTGCTCACCGGTGTGCGGGTCGAGATCGAGGGCGACCGGATCACCCTGGCCGCCACCGACCGCTACCGCTTCGCCGTCCGCGAGCTGCTGTGGAAGCCCGAGCAGCCGGACATCTCGGCGGTCGCGCTGGTCCCCGCCAAGACGCTGCAGGACATCGCCAAGTCCCTGGGCAGCGGCGACACCGTCTCGATCGCGCTGTCCTCGGGCGGCGCGGGCGAGGGCCTGATCGGCTTCGAGGGCGCCGGCCGCCGGACCACCACCCGGCTGCTGGAGGGCGAGTTCCCCAAGTTCCGCAGTCTCTTCCCGACGGAGTTCAGCGCCGTCGCCGCGATCCAGACCCAGCCCTTCCTTGAGGCGCTCAAGCGCGTCTCGCTGGTCGCCGAGCGCAACACCCCGGTCCGGCTCAACTTCGAGCAGGGCGTGCTGACGCTGGAGGCCGGTTCGGGCGACGACGCCCAGGCCACCGAGCGGATCGACGCGGACCTGGAGGGCGACGACATCTCGATCGCCTTCAACCCGGGCTACCTGGAGGAGGGCCTCAAGGCCATCGACTCCGCCTACGCCCAGCTGAGCTTCACCACGCCGACCAAGCCGGCGCTGCTCAGCGGCAAGGCCTCGGTGGACACCGAGGCCGACGAGGCCTACCAGTACCTGATCATGCCGGTCCGCCTCTCCGGCTGACCGACCGCCCGGGGCGGCTCCGGCCGCCCCGCCGGTGTCACGAGCGCGCGTCGCCCGGGCTGTCCACAGCCCGGGCGTCCAGCCTGTGGAAGGCCTCCCCCGGTCGGCCCGACCACGGGGAGGCCCTCGCGCTTCAGCGCGTAGGCTCAGGGCAGCGCGGCAACGGCGCCGCAGGCAGGCACGTCACCCCAGGTAAGGACTTGGTCATGGAGCTCGGCCTCATCGGTCTCGGCAAGATGGGCGGCAACATGCGCGAGCGGATCCGCCGCGCCGGCCACACCGTCATCGGTTACGACCGCAACCCCGACATCTCCGATGTCGAGAGCCTCCAGGAGCTCGTGACCAAGCTCCAGGGCCCGCGCGTGGTCTGGGTCATGGTTCCGGCCGGGGCCGCCACCCAGGCGACCGTGGACGAGCTCGCCGAGCTGCTCTCCCCCGGCGACGTGGTCGTGGACGGCGGGAACTCCCGCTGGACGGACGACATCAAGCACGCCGAGTCGCTGGCCGCCAAGGGCATCGGCTTCGTCGACTGCGGCGTCTCCGGCGGCGTCTGGGGCCTGGAGAACGGCTACGCGCTGATGTACGGCGGCGACGCCGAGCACGTCGCCAAGGCGAAGCCGGTCTTCGACGCCCTCAAGCCCGAGGGCGACTTCGGCTCGGTGCACGCGGGCGCGGTCGGCGCCGGCCACTTCGCCAAGATGGTCCACAACGGCATCGAGTACGCGATGATGCAGGCCTTCGCCGAGGGCTGGGAGCTGCTGGAGGCGGCCCCCGAGGTCACCGACGTGCGCGAGGTCTTCCGCAGCTGGCAGGAGGGCACGGTCATCCGCTCCTGGCTGCTGGACCTCGCCGTTCGCGCGCTGGACGACGACGAGCACCTGGCCAAGCTCAAGGGCTGGGCCGCCGACTCCGGCGAGGGCCGCTGGACGGTCGAGGCCGCGATCGACCACGCCGTGCCGCTGCCCGCGATCACCGCCTCGCTCTTCGCCCGGTTCGCCTCCCGCCAGGACGATTCGCCGCAGATGAAGATGATCGCCGCGCTGCGCAACCAGTTCGGCGGCCACGCGGTCGAGTCGAAGTAGTCCGCCCCACCCGGGACGTCCACAGAAGGCGAGCGCAGTCCACAGCCATGCACGTCGCGCATCTGTCGCTCGCCGACTTCCGTTCCTACGCCCGGGCCGAGGTTCCCCTCGACCCGGGCGTGACGGCGTTCGTCGGACCCAACGGCCAGGGCAAGACCAACCTGGTCGAGGCGATCGGCTACATCGCCACCCTCGGCAGCCACCGGGTGGCCACCGACGCCCCGCTGATCCGGCTCGGCGCCGAGCGGGCGGTGATCCGCACCTCGGTGGTGGCCGGGAGCCGCAGCACCCTGGTCGAACTGGAGATCACCCCGGGCAAGGCCAACCGCGCCCGGATCAACCGCTCCGACAACGTCCGGCCCAGGGACGTCCTGGGCCTGCTGCGCACCGTGCTGTTCGCCCCCGAGGACCTCAGCCTGGTCAAGGGCGACCCGGGCGAGCGCCGGCGCTTCCTGGACGAGCTGCTGACCGCCCGGGCGCCCCGGCTGGCCGGCGTCCGGCAGGACTACGAGCGGGTGCTGAAGCAGCGCAACGCCCTGCTGAAGACCGCCGCGATGGCCCGCCGCTCCGGCGGCGGCAAGGGCGCGGACCTCTCCACCCTGGAGGTCTGGGACGGCCACCTGGCACGTGCCGGAGCCGAGCTGACCGCCTTCCGGATCCAGCTGGTCGCCTCCCTGCAACCGCTGGTGACGGCCGCGTACGGGCAGCTCGCGCCCGCCGGCGGCGAGACCGTGCTGGAGTACCGCAGCTCCTTCGAGGGCGAGCTGCCGACCAGCCGCGAGCAGGCCGAGGAGCAGCTGCTCCAGGCCCTGCGGGCGGCCCGCAAGCAGGAGGTCGAGCGCGGTCTGACGCTGGTCGGGCCGCACCGCGACGAGCTGGGCCTGCGGCTCGGACCGCTGCCGGCCAAGGGCTACGCCAGCCACGGCGAGTCCTGGTCGTTCGCGCTGGCGCTGCGGCTGGCCTCCTACGAGCTGCTGCGCGCCGACGGCGGCGAACCGGTGCTGATCCTCGACGACGTCTTCGCCGAGCTGGACGCCACCCGCCGCGACCGGCTGGCCGAGCTGGTCGCCGGCGGCGAGCAGGTCCTGGTCACCGCGGCGGTCGCGGAGGACGTGCCGAAGGCCCTGGCCGGGGCCCGGTACTCGGTGGCCGACGGCGCGGTCCGCCGGGTCGACGCCTGACGGACGGCGGCCGCGCGCCCCGTTCCTCCACCGCACCTCCACACCTGCCGCCCCTTCGACCCGCCGTCCGGCGTGCCCCCGTCCCCGTCCGCTCCCGTACGCTGGACGGCTCACCGGCGCGTAGCCGCGACCGTTGTCCACAGGCTGGGGAAAGGAGATCGCCATGAGCGATCCGACCGGGAAGACCCCTCAGCCGGGTGCCCTCCCACTGACCGCCCTCCCGCTCACCGCCCTCCCACCGGCCGTCGACCAGCCGGAGGCCGGGCAGCCGGGCGGCCCGGCACCGACCGGCGCCGACCTGGCCCGCTCGGCGCTGCGGGCGGCCCGGGCGCAGGCCCGCCAGCGGGGCGAGCAGGTCCGGGAGAAGCGCGAGGCGAAGCGGTACGGGCTGCGCAGCGGGGCGCGCTCGGACGGCCGTGACCCGGTGCCGCTGGGGGCGGCGCTGAACCGGCTGCTGACCGAGCGCGGGTGGGAGTCCTCGGCGGCGGTCGGCGGGGTGATGGGCCGTTGGGCGCAGATCGTCGGCCCCGACATCTCGGCGCACTGCGAGCCCACCTCCTACGACGACGCGGCCGCGGTGCTCACCGTGCAGTGCGACTCCACTGCCTGGGCCACTCAACTGCGGTGGCTGGCAAGGCAGTTGGTGGCCCGTCTGAATCACGAGCTGGGCCGCGGCACGGTCAAGACGATCAAGGTGCTGGGGCCGGCCGCGCCGGTCCGCGGCTACGGCCGGCTGCGCGCGCCGGGGAGCAAGGGACCGGGCGACACCTGGGGGTGACCGCGGGCGCCCGGGGTCGAGCGGACCGGAATCTTCCGGAACCCCTGACGGCCCTTCCAGGCGCTCTGTGCCCCCGGGGCGAGTATCGGGACATGTGCAGAGGGGATTCAGGGCGGCGTATCTGCCCTCAGGGGCTGCCAAAAGCCCATCTCTGTCAGTCCTACCGGTAGACTGAGAGCCAAACACTGTTGCTAGTGGCAACCGAGTCGAAACGCCGTGGTCGCACGCTCGCCCGCACGGGGCGGGGATGCGGCCCGTGCTGTGCCAGAGAGGGCGCTTCGTGGCCGATTCCGGCAACCCCAGCCAGACCCCAGACCAGACCGAGCAGGCGGCCGAGAGCACCTACACCGGAAGCAACATCCAGGTGCTGGAGGGCCTCGACGCCGTCCGCAAGCGCCCCGGCATGTACATCGGCTCGACCGGTGAGCGTGGCCTGCATCACCTGGTGCAGGAGGTCGTGGACAACTCCGTCGACGAGGCGATGGCCGGGTACGCCGACACCATCGACGTCACGCTCCTCGCCGACGGCGCGGTCCGCGTCGTCGACAACGGCCGAGGCATCCCGGTGGACATCGTCCCCGGCCAGGAGAAGCCGGCCGTCGAGGTCGTGCTCACCGTCCTGCACGCGGGCGGCAAGTTCGGCGGCGGCGGCTACGCCGTCTCCGGCGGCCTGCACGGCGTCGGCGTCTCGGTGGTGAACGCCCTGTCCACCCGTCTCGCGGTGGAGATCCACCGGGACGGGCACCTCTGGACCCAGGAATACAAGATGGGCGCGCCGACCGCCGCCCTGGTGAAGGGCGAGCCGACCGAGCGGACCGGCACCACCGTCACGTTCTGGGCCGACCCGGACATCTTCGAGACCACGGTCTACTCCTTCGAGACGCTCTCCCGGCGCTTCCAGGAGATGGCGTTCCTCAACAAGGGCCTGACCATCTCGCTGACCGACGAGCGGCCGGAGCACGCGGACGAGGAGGGCAACCCGCTCTCCGTCACGTACCGGTACGACGGCGGCATCGCCGACTTCGTCGCCCACCTCAACTCCCGCAAGGGCGACGTGATCCACCCCTCGGTGATCGACTTCGAGGCGGAGGACAAGGAGAAGACGATCTCCGTGGAGGTCGCGATGCAGTGGAACTCCTCGTACACCGAGGGGGTCTACTCGTTCGCCAACACCATCCACACCCACGGCGGCGGCACCCACGAAGAGGGCTTCCGCGCGGCGCTGACCGGCCTGGTCAACCGCTACGCGCGGGACAAGAAGCTGCTCCGCGAGAAGGACGACAACCTCTCCGGCGAGGACATCCGCGAGGGTCTGACCGCGATCATCTCGGTCAAGCTCGGCGAGCCGCAGTTCGAGGGCCAGACCAAGGACAAGCTGGGCAACACCGAGGCGAAGACCTTCGTCCAGCGGGTGGTCCACGAGCAGCTGAACGACTGGCTGGACCGCAACCCGAACGAGGCCTCGGACATCATCCGCAAGTCCATCCAGGCCGCCACCGCGCGCGTGGCCGCCCGGAAGGCGCGGGACCTGACCCGCCGCAAGGGCCTGCTGGAGTCCGCCTCGCTGCCCGGCAAGCTGAGCGACTGCCAGTCCAAGGACCCGGCCGAGTGCGAGATCTTCATCGTCGAGGGCGACTCCGCCGGCGGCTCCGCCAAGCAGGGCCGTGACCCGCGCATCCAGGCGATCCTCCCGATCCGCGGCAAGATCCTGAACGTCGAGAAGGCCCGGATCGACAAGGTGCTGCAGAACACCGAGGTCCAGGCGCTGATCTCGGCCTTCGGCTGCGGCATCCAGGAGGACTACGACGAGTCCAAGCTGCGCTATCACAAGATCGTCCTGATGGCGGACGCCGACGTCGACGGTCAGCACATCCGCACCCTGCTGCTCACCCTGCTGTTCCGCTTCATGCGGCCGCTGGTCGAGTCCGGCTACGTCTACCTCGCGATGCCCCCGCTGTACAAGATCAAGTGGGGCAAGGACGACTTCGACTACGTGTACTCCGACCGCGAGCGCGACGCCACCATCGCGGCGGGCGTCGCGGCCGGTCGCCGGCTGCCCAAGGACGACGCGATCCAGCGCTTCAAGGGTCTCGGCGAGATGAACGCCGAGGAACTGCGGGTGACCACCATGGACCAGGCCCACCGCCTGCTCCAGCAGATCACCCTGGAGGACGCGGCCCGCGCCGACGACCTCTTCTCCGTCCTGATGGGCGAGGACGTCGAGGCCCGCCGCTCCTTCATCCAGCGCAACGCCAAGGACGTCCGCTTCCTGGACGTGTGACGGGGCCCGCCCCTGCCAGCACAGTCCAGTCACGCGTGAAAGGAAACTGACCACCAGTGGTCGACGACAACCGTCCCGACGGCGAGCAGCCGGACGCCAGCACCGCCACCGACACCTTCGTGTCCCGGGTCGAGCCGATCGAGCTCGAGACCGAGATGCAGCGCTCGTACCTCGACTACGCGATGAGCGTGATCGTCAGCCGTGCGCTGCCCGAGGTCCGCGACGGCCTCAAGCCGGTGCACCGGCGCGTGCTCTACGCCATGTACGACGGCGGGTACCGCCCCGAGAAGGGCTACTACAAGTGCGCCCGCGTCGTCGGCGACGTCATGGGCAACTACCACCCGCACGGTGACACCTCGATCTACGACACCGTGGTCCGCCTGGCCCAGCCGTGGTCGCTGCGGATGCCGCTGGTGGACGGCAACGGCAACTTCGGCTCGCCGGGCAACGACCCGGCCGCGGCCATGCGCTACACCGAGTGCAAGCTGATGCCGCTGGCCATGGAGATGATGCGCGACATCGACGAGGAGACCGTCGACTTCGCCGCCAACTACGACGGCCGCTCGCAGGAGCCCACCGTCCTGCCCGCGCGCATCCCCAACCTGCTGGTCAACGGTGCCACCGGCATCGCGGTCGGCATGGCCACCAACATCCCGCCGCACAACCTGCGCGAGGTCGCCTCCGGCGCGCTCTGGGCGCTGGAGCACCCGGAGGCCTCCAACGAGGAGCTGCTGGAGGCCCTGATCGAGCGGATCAAGGGCCCGGACTTCCCGACCGGCGCGCTGATCGTCGGCCGCCGCGGGATCGAGGAGGCGTACCGCACCGGGCGCGGCTCGATCACCATGCGCGCGGTGGTCGAGGTCGAGGAGATCCAGGGCCGCCAGTGCCTGGTGATCACCGAGCTGCCCTACCAGGTCAACCCGGACAACCTCGCGCTGAAGATCGCCGACCTGGTCAAGGACGGCAAGGTCGCCGGCATCGCCGACGTCCGCGACGAGTCCTCCTCGCGCACCGGCCAGCGCCTGGTCATCGTGCTCAAGCGGGACGCCGTCGCCAAGGTCGTGCTGAACAACCTCTACAAGCACACCGACCTGCAGACCAACTTCGGCGCCAACATGCTGGCGCTGGTCGACGGCGTGCCGCGCACGCTCTCGCTCGACGCCTTCATCCGGCACTGGGTCAACCACCAGGTCGACGTCATCGTCCGGCGCACCACCTTCCGGCTGCGCAAGGCCGAGGAGCGGGCGCACATCCTGCGCGCCCTGCTGCGCGCCCTGGACATGATCGACGAGGTCATCGCGCTGATCCGGGCCTCGGCCAGCGCCGACGCCGCCCGCAGCGGCCTGATGGAGCTGCTCGCCATCGACGAGCTCCAGGCCAACGCGATCCTGGAGATGCAGCTGCGCCGCCTGGCCGCCCTGGAGCGCCAGCGGATCATGGACGAGCACGACGAGCTGCAGCGCAAGATCGACGAGTACAACGCGATCCTGGCCTCCCCGGGCCGTCAGCGCGAGATCATCTCCGAGGAGCTGACCGCGATCGTCGAGAAGTACGGCGACGAGCGGCGCTCCACCCTGATCCCCTCCGACGGCGACCTCTCCATCGAGGACCTCATCGCCGAGGAGGACATCGTCGTCACGATCACCCGTGGCGGCTACGTCAAGCGGACCCGCTCCGACCTCTACCGCTCGCAGAAGCGCGGCGGCAAGGGCGTGCGCGGTGCGCAGCTCAAGCAGGACGACATCGTCGACCACTTCTTCGTGACGACGACCCACAACTGGATCCTGTTCTTCACCAACAAGGGCCGGGTCTACCGGGCCAAGGGCTACGAGCTGCCGGACGCCGGCCGGGACGCCCGCGGCCAGCACGTGGCCAACCTGCTGGCCTTCCAGCCGGAGGAGCACATCACCCAGGTGATGGCGGTGCGCACCTACGAGGACAAGCCGTACCTCGTGCTCGCCACCCGGGCCGGTCTGGTGAAGAAGTCCGCGCTCAAGGACTACGACTCGCCCCGCTCCGGCGGCCTGATCGCGATCAACCTGCGCCAGGACGAGGAGGGCCGGGACGACGAGCTGATCGGCGCCGAGCTGGTCTCCGCCGAGGACGACCTGCTGCTGGTCTCCCGCAAGGCCCAGTCGATCCGCTTCACCGCGACCGACGACGCGCTGCGGCCCACCGGCCGCGCCACCTCCGGCGTCAAGGGCATGTCCTTCCGCGAGGACGACGAACTGCTGTCGATGAACGTGGTCCGGCCGGGGACGTACGTCTTCACCGCCACCGACGGTGGCTACGCCAAGCGCACCGGGGTGGACGAGTACCGTGTCCAGGGGCGCGGCGGTTTCGGCACCAAGGCGGCGAAGATCGTCGAGGGCCGCGGATCGCTGGTCGGCGCCCTGGTGGTGGACGACAGCGACGAGATCATGGCGATCACCCTCTCGGGCGGGGTGATCCGCACGAGGGTTTCCGAGGTTCGTGAAACCGGACGTGACACCATGGGCGTCCAACTGATCAACCTCGGAAAGCGCGACGCGGTGGTGGGCATGGCCCGCAACGCGGAGGCCGAGGGCGAGGAGCTGTTGGAGGACGAGGCGTCCGACGCCGAGTCCACCGAGGTGGCCGAGGGTACGGAGACGGTGGCGGGCGGCGAGGAAGCCCAGGCCTGACCCCTACCGCGCAGGCCGGTGCCGTTGCGTCCGAACACGGGCGCGGTGGCGCCGGCCGCCGACCAGTTCCGGGCAATCCCGCCGGGTGCTGGATGACGAGTGACGACGCAGGGCGGCGCCGCCGCCCTGGTGGGAAGTGCGGGAGGACCAGTGAGTGGAGCCACGGGTGCTGCGGGAGGAGCCACCGGCGGCCGTCCGGGCGCAGCACAGGGCGGCGGGGGCTACGGGGTGCCGCAGCCGCCGGCCGAGCACCCCGCCGCGTCCACCTCGCTGATGCCACCGGTCGGTGCGGCGGGTCAGGGCGGGGCGACGTACGGCGGGCAGCCGACCCCTCCGCCGCCGGGAGCGCCGGCGCCGGGCGGAAGCGGGTTCTCGCAGCCGACCACGTACGCCAAGGGGCAGCCGACGCCGCCCCGGGGCACCCGGGTGGGCGGCAACACCCCGCCCGGCGGGACGCCCGTCCCGGGCGGCGCCCCGCGCCGGCCCGGCGCGGCGCCGGCCGTCGGGGGCGCCGGCCTCGGCCGGACCCGCAAGGCCCGGCTGCGGATCACCAAGGCCGACCCGTGGTCGGTGATGAAGGTGAGCTTCCTGCTGTCGCTGGCGGTCGGGATCATCATCATCGTGGCGGCGGCCGTCCTGTGGATGACGCTGGACTCGCTCGGGGTCTTCGACTCGCTCGGCAAGACCCTCAAGGAGGTCACCGCCGGCGAGGCGCCCAACAGCGGCATCAACCTGATGGACTACGTCGGGTTCGGCAAGGTGATGACCTTCACCTCGCTGATCGCGGTGGTCGACGTCGTGCTGCTGACCGCGCTCTCCACGCTCTCGGCGTTCATCTACAACGCGGCCGCCGGCTTCACCGGTGGCATCGAGCTGACCCTGGCCGAGGAGGACTGACCCCGGCCGCGCCGGACCGGGTCTGACCCCCGGTCACATCGTCGTCCGCGGACGGAATGTGCGGGCCCCGACGGCTGTTGCAGCCTTCGGGGCCCGTCGGCATTTCGGGTGACAGCCGGTCCCCGCGGCGTGCCGCCCGGTCGGGCGTCCGCCGCGGTGGGATTAGCTGGACGCGCTCGTGCCGAGTCACCGAGTGCCGCAGGCCCGCCCCCCGGTCCGACCGGCCGGGGCGGGTACGGCTGTGCAGGTACGGCTGGACGGAGGCGCGCGATGGCTCAGCTCGCAAGGCAACTGGTCGAGGCCCTGGAAGGGCTGCTGGGGGTCCCGGTACCGCTGCGGGTGCAGGTGTGGGACGGCAGTGCCGCCGGGCCGCCGGGGGCGCCCACGGTGGTGCTGCGCAACCGGCGGGCGCTGCGCCGGCTGCTCTGGCAGCCGGGTGAGCTGGGCCTGGCCCGGGCCTACGTGTCGGGGGACCTGGAGCTCGCCCCGGGCGCCGACCTCTACGAGGTGCTGACGGTCGTCGCGCACCTCGCCGAGCGCCCCGAGATCCGGCAGCTGGCGCTGGGCCCCGGCGACGTGGTCGGCCCCCGGGGCCGCCGGGTGCTGGGGGCGCTGCTCCGGGCGGGTGCGCTCGGCCCGCAGCCCGCCCCGCCGCCGGAGGAGGCCGGGTCCGTCCGGGGCCGGGTGCACAGCCGCAGCCGGGACCGCGCGGCGATCAGCCACCACTACGACGTCGGCAACGACTTCTACGGGCTCGTCCTGGGCTCCTCGATGGTGTACTCCTGCGCCTACTGGGAGCCGGCCGCCAAGAGCCTGGAGGCCGCCCAGGAGGCCAAGCTCGACCTGATCTGCCGCAAGCTCGGCCTGCGGCCGGGGATGCGCCTGCTGGACGTCGGCTGCGGCTGGGGCTCGCTGGTGCTGCACGCCGCGCGGCACTACGGCGTCACGGCGGTCGGCGTCTCCATCTCCGAGGAGCAGGTCGCGCTCGCCCGCCGACGGGTCGAGGAGGCCGGCCTGGCCGACCGGATCGAGATCCGGCTGCAGGACTACCGGGAGATCCCGGACGGCCCGTTCGACGCCATCTCCAGCGTCGGCATGGCCGAGCACGTCGGCTCCGAGCAGTACCGGGTCTACGCCGACGGCCTGTACGGCCTGCTGGTGCCCGGTGGCCGGCTGCTCAACCACCAGATCGCCCGCCGCCCGGACCACCCGGGCGAGCCGCACCGCCCCAGCCCGTTCATCGACCGCTACGTCTTCCCGGACGGCGAGCTCTCCCCGGTCGGTTCCACCGTGGCCCGGCTGGAGGAGGCCGGCTTCGAGGTCCGCGACGTGGAGTCGCTGCGCGAGCACTACGGGCTGACGCTGCGCGAGTGGGTGGCCAACCTGGAGGCGCACTGGACGGAGGCGGTCCGCCTGGTCGGCCGCGGCCGGGCCCGGGTCTGGCGGCTGTACATGGCGGCCTCGGCGCTCGCCTTCGAGGAGAACCGGATCGGGATCAACCAGATCCTCGCCGTGCGCACCGGTCCCGAGGGGGCGGCCCACCTCCCGGCCACCCGTGAGGAGTGGCTGCTCCGCCGCCCCACCGCTTCCCACCAGCGGACTGCCGCCGGGGCCGGTGCCGATCAGGATTTGGGAGATCGGCCGTCGGTCCGCTAATCTTTCAGTGCGGCAAGGGCCTATAGCTCAGACGGTTAGAGCGCTTCCCTGATAAGGAAGAGGCCACAGGTTCAAGTCCTGTTAGGCCCACCACCGCGAAGGGCCCGGAGCGATCTCGCTCCGGGCCCTTCGGCGTTTTCGTGCCCGGACCGGGGAACCACGGGCCCGCCCCGGGGGTTGTCCGGGGGAGGGCGGGTGGAGGGATGGTGGCGGTATGGCGCTGTTCTGGGCGATGAGCATTCCCGGACTGGTCTGCGCGCTGGTCGTGCTGGCCTTCGTCGACCAACTGGCGCTGCGGGCGCGCCGGGCCCGCTGGATCCCCTGGCGGGGGACGGGCCGGGAGGGGCAGATCTCGTCGACCGGCTTCGAGCAGCTGCACGCCCAGTTCGCGGCGGGCAAGCAGCACGAGCTGGACGAGCGGCGCAGCACGCTGATGCTGCGCGACGAGGAGGGGGAGGGGGCTCCGCCGCGGACCAGGGTGGACCTCGCCTCCGGTACCGCCGTGGTGGTCACGCCGCCCCGCCGGTGACCGGTCCGGGTCGGTCCGGAGGGCGTCCTGGGGCCGCTCACCGGCAGGCCGACCGTACGACAGGAGGTGTGGCGTCAATCCTCCGGCCGGACGGGTCGGTTGGCGGCAGCGGTGGCTGGTCACGATTGGGACACCGGTGTGTATCATCGGCCGCAAGGGCAGTCTGGCACCCGGCAGCCCGTTCGTGCTCGTAAGAACCCATGGACTCGTCGGCCCGGCCAATCCGGTCGGCGCACGGCTGTTGAGTCCGATACGCAAGAAGGACGAGGTCCCGCGGTGAAGAAGCTTCTCCTGGTCGCCCTGGTCGCCCTCGGCGGCTTCTTTGTCTACCGTCAGGTCCAGGCGGACCGCGCCGAGCAGGACCTGTGGACCGAGGCCACCGACCCGGTCCCGGCCGGTCACTGAGGCCCCGGACGATCTGACGATCGACGATCTTCGGAGACGCCGCAGCGCGTCTCCCCGGTCGGTCGGTCCGGTCGGACGACCGGGCCGACCGGCTCTTCCGGCACCGGCCGGGCACCAGTGCGGGGACGGGGCGTGGGATTCGCGCCGGGACCCGGTACGCTAGTGCCCGGCGGTACACGCGGTGCCGTCGAGGGGCTTTAGCTCAGTTGGTAGAGCGCTGCCTTTGCAAGGCAGATGTCAGGAGTTCGAGTCTCCTAAGCTCCACAGACGAACAGCCGATCGGCC
The DNA here is from genome assembly GCF_055561235.1 of Kitasatospora sp. NPDC022856. Classification (NCBI taxonomy): domain Bacteria; kingdom Bacillati; phylum Actinomycetota; class Actinomycetes; order Kitasatosporales; family Streptomycetaceae; genus Kitasatospora; species Kitasatospora sp. NPDC022856. The sequence goes on from NZ_JBVHHE010000002.1 coordinate 240,333, forward strand.
GCTGACCTGAATCCGGGTCAGCGGCCGATCGGCGTTCTGCGGGGGTGCGGGCCGGTCAGTGCGGCTTGCGCGGGTCGTGCGGCTTGGGCCGGTCCTCGTCGTGGTCGGGCCCGTCAGGGGTGGACGAGCCGGGTTCGGCGGCGCCGGACTCGGTCGGGACGTCCGGCGCGGCCGCCGTCTCGGCCGTGGAGCCGTTCACCGGGCTGGTGGTGGCCGCGTCGACGGTGCCGTCCGCGGTGCCGGCGCTCGTGGCGTGCGAGCCGCCGGGGCGCGGGGCGGCCGCGGCCTCGGCCGGGCCGGGCGCCGGGGTGGGGGTTCCGGTCGTGGGCTCGACGAGCCACTCCGGGTCGCCCTGGTGCCGCCACCACTGCCAGACCAGGATGCCGCTGCCGATGGCGACGGCGCCCGCCACGGCGAGGCCGGTGGCCCAGCCGTTGCGGTGCTCCTTCCTGGCGTTGCGGGCGGCGAGGTCGCTGATCTCGGCCGAGGTGACGTGGCCCTGCAGCGCGGTCAGCGCGGCGGCGCCGCGGGTCTGCGCCTCCAACGCGACGGGCGTGACGGTGGCGCGGGCCTCCTCGACCGCGTGGGCGACCTTGGGGACCACGGTGGAGCGGGCCTGGTCGGCGGCGCGGATCGCGGAGAGCCGGGCCGCCAGGGCGGTCTCCTGGGCCCGGTGGAGGGCCTTGAGGGTGTTCTTCTGGGCTTCCGGGGGAAGGCTGGCGAAGGCATGCTCGAACTGCGGGGCGATGTGCTTGGCGTACTGCACACGGGCGCTGTGCGCTGCCTGGGAGGCCTTCGGCCCGACGGCGTCCACAGCGGGCCCCAGCCGCTGCTTCGCGCCGTCCGCGAGGTGCACCGCGGTTTCCTTGGCGGTGGCGGCGTAGGGCGCGAGAGTTTCCCGGGTCTTGCCGGCCGTCTCACGTGCTGAGTCCAAACGGGTCACGAGTCTCTCCTCCTGGTGGCGTCCTATATGCACTTATCCACCTAAATGCTGATCATGCATGTTGATTTGTCTGAGAGCACTCCGGAGTGGGCCGTACGCGGGGTGTGGCGGGTCGCCCGGTCCGGCGTCCGGGGACCGGATCCGGCCGGTGGAGATCGCTCGGCGCCGACCCGCCGCAGTACGCTGACGATCCCGGTGCCACCCGTACGGCGGGTGCCGGCGGGACCGCGCCGCCGACGTACGAGAAGGGGTTACCGCTGATGCTCCCGGACGAGTCCAGGCCGCCGACGGACGAGGACCCGCGGCCGGGCGGCGGGTCCGGGGCGTCCCGCTGCTACCGGCACCCGGAGCAGGAGACCGGTATCGGCTGCTCCCGGTGCGGCCGGCCGATCTGCCCGAAATGCATGGTGAACGCCTCGGTGGGCTTCCACTGTCCGGAGTGCGTCAGCGGGGACAACCGGCAGGTGCGGCAGGCGACCACGCGGTTCGGCGGCAAGCCGGCCGCCGACGGCGCGCTGGTCACCAAGGTCCTGCTCGGACTCAACCTGGCGGTCTTCCTGCTGGCCGCCTACGTGCTGGAGCCGTGGCTGGCCGAGGACCTCTCGCTGTTCAGCGTCGGCCCGCAGATCACCGGCTTCCCGTACGGCGTGGCGGCCGGGCCGGACCAGTGGTACCGGCTGCTGACCGCGACCTTCCTGCACGTCGCGCCGTGGCACATCGCCACCAACATGGTGATGCTCTGGGTGATCGGTCCCTCGCTGGAGGCGGCGCTCGGCCGGATCCGCTTCCTGGCCGTCTACCTGCTGTCCGGCCTGGCCGGCAGTGCGTTCGCCTTCCTGCTGGCCGGCGGCTTCATGAACTCGCTGGGGGCGTCCGGCGCCATCTTCGGCCTGCTCGGCGCGACCGTGGTGATGTACAAGCAGACCAGGACGCCGCTGGGACCGGTGATCGCGCTGCTGGTCTTCAACCTGATCGTCACCTTCTCGGTGTCCGGCATCGACTGGCGGGCGCACATCGGCGGGCTGGTCGCCGGCACGCTGACCGCGATCGGGCTGATGTACGCCCCGCGGGAGCGCCGGACGGTCGTCCAGGCACTGACGGTGGCGGGGGTGGCCGGGCTGGTGCTGCTGATGGTCCTCGTCGGGACGGCCCGCTACGGCGGGTGACCGTTCCGGACGTTTGTCCACAGCGCGTGGGGGGTTGTGCACAGCCGGTGCGCCAGCCGGGCTGTGGACTGTTGTTCTACGCGTGTCCCGCTGTGCGTATTCGGCATTCGGGGGAGCGCGCGCACGGGTGTGGACAGCGCGCCGGACGCGAGTTATCCACAGGCCGGGGAGACTTTTCCCCAGTGTGGATAACCATGTGGATAAGCGTGATAAGCGGGATAACCGCCGTCCGGTGTCAGGACACACCGAGGCGCCGCCCCGCACGACGCTGCCGGGGCGGCGGAGCGGACGCTCAGGGCCTGGGCCCCGGCGTCACTTCCACTGGGTGGAGACGCCGAATCCCGCCGCGATGAAGCCGAAGCCCACCAGGATGTTCCAGTTGGCCCAGCTCTCGACCGGCCAGGTGCCACTGGTCACGTAATAGGTGACGATCCAGACCAGACCGACCAGGAACAGTGCCAGCATCAGAGGGGCTACCCAGCTTCGGCCCGAGCTGATTTTCACCGTTGCCACCGTCGGCGGGGTGTAATCGGACTTCTTGCGGAGTCGAGACTTCGGCACGAGGAGCTCTCCTGTCGATGCGCTGTGAGACCGCGCAGGGGTTCAGCGGGTGGGGCGGCTGGTGGGTGGCGGCTGTGGAGAACGTTAGGGGAACCGGTCCCGCACATGCCACCGGCGTCCGTTAGCGTAGTGGCTCGGCGGGTCTGAAGGAGATAAGGGTACGGTGCCTAATTTGTCGATTCCTCCTCGGCCTGCCCGCTCTCGCGCCGCCGGCATCCGAATTGTCGGCCGTGCCCTGACCTGCGCCGTCTTCGCGCTCGCCGGCCTGCTCTTCTACATCAGCGCGCAGACCGCCCGCGGGACCGATCTGCGGACCGACAACTCGCTGCTGAGCCTCGGCGACGTGATACGCCAGCGCAGCTCGCAGAACCAGCAGTCCCAGGAGCAGCTCGCCGACCTCCAGGCGCGTTCCCAGGCGCTCACCGGCCAGCAGGGGCGCAGCCCCGCGGACGCCGCCCGGCTGACCGCCCTCCAGCAGGCCGCCGCCCTGGAACCGCTGCAGGGGCCCGGACTGACCGTCACCCTCAACGACGCGCCGCCGAACGCCACCGCACGCATCCCCGGGGTGCCCGAGCCCGGCGTCAACGACCTCGTCATCCACCAGCAGGACATCCAGGCGGTGGTCAACGCGCTCTGGCGGGGCGGCGCCGAGGGCGTCCAGGTGATGGACCAGCGGCTGATCGCCACCAGCGCGGTCCGTTGCGTGGGCAACACCCTGCTGCTCCAGGGCCGGGTCTACTCGCCGCCGTACGTGGTCAAGGCGGTGGGGCGCACGGACGCGCTGCGGTCCGCGGTGGACGCCGACCCGACGATCCGCAACTACCTGCAGTACGTGCAGGCGTACGGGCTGGGCTGGAAGGTGCAGGAGAGCGGCGAGCTCAGCGTGCCCGGCTACTCCGGCACGGTCGACCTGGGTTCGGCCGGGGGACAGTGACGGCCGGCCGGTGACCACCGGTCCGGGCGCCGCTCCGGCCCGCCGCCGCGACCCGCCGGGCGGGCCGCCGGAGCACAACGGGCGGGCGCTGCCGGGGAAGGGCGCCTCACGCGCCCGGATCACGGGTCTACTCTTGACCCCAGTCTGTTGCGTCGAGGGAGCACCATGTACGGCTGGATCTGGCGACACCTTCCGGGGCACCCCCTGGTCCGGGCCCTCATCTCGCTGCTCCTCGTCCTGGGGGTGGTCTACCTCCTGTTCACCTACGTCTTCCCGTGGGCGGAACCGCTGCTCCCCTTCGGCGACGTCACAGTGGACGGCGACGGCGGCGCCGCCGGCTGAGCCCGGCGGCCCTGCTCCTCCTCCCAGTCCCCGCAGCCCACGGAGATAGCGCGCGAATGACCCCCCAGCTGACCTCGCCCCGCATCCTGGTCGTCGACAACTACGACAGCTTCGTCTTCAACCTGGTCCAGTACCTCTACCAGCTCGGCGCCACCTGCGAGGTGGTGCGCAACGACGAGGTGACGGTCGAGCACGCGGTGCGCCGCGCGGGCGCGGAGGGCTTCGACGGGGTGCTGCTCTCCCCCGGCCCCGGTGCGCCCGAGGAGGCCGGGGTCTGCATCGAGATGGTCCACCACTGCGCGCGGACCGGGCTGCCGGTCTTCGGCGTCTGCCTGGGCCTGCAGTCGATCGCGGTCGCGTACGGCGCGGTGGTCGGCCGGGCGCCCGAGCTGCTGCACGGCAAGACCTCGCTGGTGGAGCACGAGGACGGCGGCGTCTTCGAGGGCCTGCCCTCGCCGCTCACCGCGACCCGGTACCACTCGCTGGCGGTCGAGCCGGCCACCGTGCCGGACGAGCTGGTGGTGACCGCCCGGACCGAGAGCGGCGTGATCATGGGGCTGCGCCACCGCGAGCTGCTGGTCGAGGGCGTCCAGTTCCACCCGGAGTCGGTCCTCACCGAGGGCGGGCACCGGATGCTCGCCAACTGGCTGGCCGAGTGCGGCGATCCGCAGGCCGTCGGCCGTTCGGCCGGGCTCGCCCCGGTGATCGGCCGGGGCTGAGCGGCATGACCGCGGTGCGTCCGGAGGGGCGATACCAGGCGGGCGCGGATCCGCACGGGGCCGGAGCGCCCGGCCCGGGCGGCCGGCACCGGCAGCCTGCCCCGCAGTACGGCGGCCGGGGCCAGCACCCGCCGGAGAGCCAGTACCAGCAGTACGACCCCTACGGTGCGCAGCCGCTCGGACCGGGCGACCCGGAGCACGGTGGTGCCGAGGACGGCTGGAGCGTCTACGAGGAGGCCGGACAGGCCGCTCCGGGCGACCCGGCCCACCCGGGGCAGCCCGAGTACCCCTGGCTGGCCGACCAGACCCTCCAGCTGCGGCTCCCGGCCCTCGCCGACGACGGCACGCCCCCGCCGCTCGGCGGCCGGGCCGAACGCCGTCGTGCCGCGCAGGGCCGGATCTCGGTGCGCTCGGGCGGCGGGCGCCGCCGGGCGGCCGACGGCGCGGCCACGGGCCGGGCGCGGCCCAAGGAGTCGCCCGCCGTCGTGGTCGCCCGCCTCGTCGGCGAGCTGTGCATCACGCTCGGCCTGGTGATGCTGCTCTTCGTCTCCTACCAGCTCTGGTGGACCAACGTGCAGGCCGACGCGGCCGCCGACGGTGCCCGCAACCAGCTGGAGCAGCAGTTCGACGCAGCCCAGCCGGCACCCGGCGCGGCCGGGCAGCCCGCGCCGGACCCGGCGAAGCCGGAGACCTTCGAGCCCGGCAAGGGCTTCGCGATCATCCACCTGCCGAAGCTGGGTCTCAAGTTCCCGATCGCCGAGGGCACGTCCAAGTCGGCGGTGCTCGACAAGGGCCTGGTCGGGCACTACGCCGGGACGGGCATGCCGGCCGACAAGGCGGGCAACTTCGCGCTGGCCGCGCACCGCAACACCCACGGCGAGCCGTTCCGGCACATCAACCAGCTCGGCAAGGGCGACAAGATCGTGGTGGAGACCGCCACCGCGTACTACACGTACGAGATCACCGGCGGCATCCCGGAGACCCCGCCGTCCAACGTGAGCGTGATCAAGCCGGTGCCCAACGGCTCCGGGTACACCCAGGCGGGCCGCTACATCACCCTGACCACCTGCACACCGGAGTTCAGTTCCAAGGCCCGCCTGATCCTCTTTGGCAAGATGATCGAGGAGCGGCCGCGGAGCCAGGGCAAGCCGCCCGGCCTCACGGTCGGCTAGGGCCTGCCGGACAAACCCCGGCGGGCCGCGGCGGACGGCCGCCGCACCGGATGGACAGCACGCGAAGGGGATTACGAGTGACCCAGGACGAGACGGCGCAGGCAGGCCCGCCGCCCGCGCCCGCCCGTCGGCGACGGGGCCGGGCGCTGGCCGCGCTCGGCGTCCTCGGCGAACTGCTGATCACCCTGGGGCTGGTGCTCGGTCTCTTCGTCTCCTACTCGCTCTGGTGGACCAACGTGGAGGCCGACGCCGCCGCGGCGCAGGCGGGTGACCGGCTGCGCGGCGCCTGGGCGGCGGGGCCGACCAACGCTCCCCCGGCCGCCCCCGGCGCCCCGAGCCCCACCGCCGCGCCCGGCACCGGCATTGGCACCGGCCCGGCCCCCGTGGCGGGCGACGGGATCGGCTTCCTGCACGTGCCCGCGATGGGCCGGGGCTACCAGGTGCTGATCCGGATGGGCACCGACGCCGACACCCTGGCCGAGGGCGTCGCCGGGGTGTACGAGCAGCCCTACCGGGCCGCGATGCCCTGGGACGCCACCGGGAACTTCGCGCTGGCCGCCCACCGGGACGGCCACGGGGCGAAGTTCCACGACCTCGACGCCGTCCACCGGGGCGCCGCGATCGTCGTCGAGACCAGGGACAAGTGGTACGTCTACCGGGTCGACAGCACCCTGGCGGAGACCTCCAAGTACGACACCGGCATCGTCGCCCCCGTCCCCAAGGGCTCGGGCTACCAGGCGCCCGGACGGTACATCACCCTGACGACCTGTACGCCGGTCTACACCTCGCGCTACCGGATGGCCGTCTGGGGCAGCCTGGTGCGGGTGGACGACGTGGACGCCGCCCGCACCCCGCCGACCGAGCTGAGGTCCTGACCCGGGCACGGCCCAGCTACCGGGCCGGACCGGCACGCCCGAGGGCCCGTCGCAGCACCTGCGACGGGCCCTCGGGCGTTCCCGGCGTCAGAGCCAGGGGAACCAGGGGTTAGGGGTTGCCCCCTTTGGTGTTGGAGGGTGACGGGTTGGCGGGGTCGCCCCCTTTGGTCGGCTCGGGCGGCTTCACCATCAGGGTGACCGACTGCCCCGGGTCCAGCTGGGTCCCGGCGCCCGGCATCGAGTTGGTGACCGTGCCGTTCGGGTCCTGCGAGCCGAGCAGGGTGTAGCCCAGGCCCTGCTTCTGCAGCTGCGCGATCGCGTCCTTGACCGGAACGTTCTGCAGCGGCGGGACGGTGGCCTTGTCCGGCGCCTTGAAGATCGTCAGGGTGATCTTCGAGTTGGCCGCGGCCTTGGTGTTCGGCTGGAGCGACTGCGACGCGACGGTGTTGACCTTGGTCGGGTCGTTGGTCGGCGTCGTCTTCGAGGCGTCGACCTGGAAGCCCGCGCCCTCCAGGGTGGCCTGCGCGGCCTCCTTCTGCTGGCCGACCACACCGGGGACGGAGACCTTGGCCTTGCCCTGCGAGACGGTGAGCTTGATCTGCGCGGTCGGGTCGCCGGCCGCGTTGGCCGCCGGGTCCTGGGCGATGACCGTCTCCGTCGGAGCGGTGTCGTCGTCCTTGTACTCGGGCTGCGCGATGTTGGTGAAGCCGGCGTCGTTGAGCGCCTTGACCGCCTGGTCCTTGGTCAGGCCGACCACCTTGGGCACGGTCGCCTTGGCCGGACCGGAGGAGAGCTGCACCGTGATCGTGGCGGCCTCCGCGACCTGGCCGCCGGCCGCCGGGGTCTGGGTGCAGACCTGGTCCTTCTTGACGTTGGTGTCCGGGCAGGCCACCTTCTCGCCCTCGGTCACCACCAGCTTGGGGCCGCTCTGCGCGGCGAGGGTCTTGGCCTCGGCCAGCGTCTTGCCCACCAGGCTCGGCGCGACGACCTTGGCGGGCTCCTTCTTGTCGCCGCCCTTGTTGCCGAACATCGCCTGGGCGACGAAGAAGGTGCCGACCAGGACCAGCACGGCGGCGACCGCCAGCACGATCCAGGAGGTGTTGCTCTTCTTCGGCGGCTGCTCGCCGCGCCGGCCCCCGCCGCGGCCGTAGCCGTCGTCGTAGCCGTCGTTCCCGCCGCCGCCCGGGGCACCGGCGTAGGTCTGCCCGTAGCCGTCGTCCTGGTAGCCGGGCTGCTGGCCGTAGCCGGCCTGCGGGAGCATCGTGGTCGGCCCGCCGCCGGGCTGCTGCGGCAGCACGTTGGTCTGGCCGTACGGGTCGTGCTGCTGCGGGTAGCCGTTCTGGTCGTAGCCGTACCCGGCCGCGCCGCCCATTCCGTAGGCGGCGGCCTGCTGGGCGGCGGCCACCGGGAGGCCGTCGAGGAAGCGCTCGATGTCGTCGCGCATCTCGTCGGCGCTCTGGTACCGGTAGTCGCGGTCCTTGGCGAGCGCCTTCAGCACGATCGCGTCGATCTCGGGGCGCACCTCGGGATCGAACACGGACGGCGGCTGCGCCTCCTCCCGGACGTGCTGGTAGGCCACCGCGACCGGCGAGTCGCCGACGAACGGCGGCCGCACGGTCAGCAGCTCGTACAGCAGGCAGCCGGTGGAGTAGAGGTCCGAGCGGGCGTCGACCTGCTCGCCCTTGGCCTGCTCGGGGGAGAGGTACTGGGCGGTCCCGATGACGGCGGAGGTCTGCGTCATGGTCATCCCGGCGTCGCCCATGGCCCGGGCGATGCCGAAGTCCATGACCTTGACGTTGCCCTGCCGCGTCAGCATCACGTTGGCGGGCTTGATGTCGCGGTGCACGATGCCGGCCCGGTGCGAGTACTCCAGGGCCTGGAGGATGCCGATGGTCATCTCCAGCGAGCGCTCCGGCAGCAGCCGGCGGCCGGAGTGCAGCAGCTCCCGCAGCGTGGACCCCTCGACGTACTCCATCACGATGTACGGGATGGAGATGCCGTCGATGTAGTCCTCGCCGGTGTCGTACACGGCGACGATCGCGGGGTGGTTCAGTGACGCCGCGGACTGCGCCTCACGGCGGAAGCGGGCCTGGAAGGACGGATCACGGGCCATGTCGGCCCGGAGCGTCTTCACAGCGACGGAACGGCCGAGCCGGGTGTCATGGGCGAGGTACACCTCGGCCATGCCGCCGCGTCCGAGGACGCCGCCGAGCTCGTACCTGCCGCCTAGGCGACGAGGCTCTTCCATAGTTCCGACCCTCTCCCTCACCCGCCGGTGAGGTTGTGACGTAGGTGTCCCCGCACGCTCCGAGTGACGCCGGCGCGGGCCCGGGTGGTTCTGCGATCAGGACCCTTCGACGCTTCGCGGGCGGCAACGGGCACACCCGCTGCTGCGGATACGCTACCGGTCGCACCGCGCCGGACCGGAGTCGGCCGTGGGCCGATACCAGACCGGTATCCGTTCGGCGGGGCCGATCGTGACATTCGACGCACCCGTGACGGCCGCTCCCTACTTGCCGAGGGCGGCCTGCATCACCGCCTTGGCGATGGGTGCGGCGAGCCGGCCGCCGCTGATCCCGTCACGGTTGTTGGAACCGTCCTCGACCACCACCGCGACCGCGACGGACTGGCCGTCGGGGGTCTTGGCGTAGGAGGTGAACCAGGCGAACGGCAGCCCGGCGTTGTCCTCGCCGTGCTGCGCGGTGCCGGTCTTGCCGCCGACCGTCAGGCCCGGGATCTTGGCGTTCTTGCCGGTGCCGTTGTCGACCACCGAGACCATCAGGTCCTGGAGCTTCTGCGCGGTCTCCGGGCTCATCGCCTGGGAGTACTGCTTCTCGGTGTGCTTGGAGATGGTGGTCAGCGAGGCCGAGCGCTCCTGGTCGACCAGGTACGGCTGCATCAGCGAGCCGTTGTTGGCGATCGCGGCCGAGACCATGGCCATCTGGAGCGGGGTGGCCCGGGTGTCGTGCTGGCCGATGGAGTCCAGCGCCACGCCGTCCGGGGTGGAGTTGGTCGGAAAGACGCTCTTCTCGGACCGGACCGGGGTGTCCACGGTGCTGTTGAAGCCGAACTTCTCGGCCTGCGCCCGCATCTTCTCCTTGCCGAGCTCGGTGCCGATCTTGCCGTAGACGGTGTTGCAGGACCAGTCCATGGCGACCTTGACCGTGGCGTTCTCGCAGGGCTCGTTGTCGCTCTCGTTCCTCAGCTCGGTCTTGGTGCCCGGCAGGATGTACGGCTTCGGCGTCTGGGTCTGGTCGTCGACGCTCTGGAACACGCCGTTCTCGAACGCCGCCGCCGCGGTGACCAGCTTGAACGTCGAACCGGGCGGGTACGTCTCGCGCAGGGCGCGGTTGAGCATCGGCTTGTTCGGGTCCGCGTTGAGGTCCACCCAGGCCTTGGAGTCGCCGGACTCGCTGCCCGCGAAGGCGCCCGGGTCGTAGGACGGGGTGGAGACCAGCGCCAGGATCGCGCCGGTGCGCGGGTCGAGCGCGACCACCGCGCCCTTCTTGTTGCCGAGGCCGTCGAAGGCGGCCTTCTGGGCCTTGGAGTTGATCGTCGTGACGACGTCCCCGCCCTTCTTCGGCTCCCCGGTCAGCATGTCCAGGGTGTTCCGGAAGAACAGCCGGTCGTCGCTGCCGGAGAGGATGCCGTCCTCCAGCTGCTCCAGCTGGCTGGCGCCGAAGGACTGCGAGGAGTACCCGGTCACCGGCGCGTACATCGCGCCGTCGACCCAGGAGCGCTTGTACTTGTAGCGCAGGCCGTTGACGAAGTCGGACTGGGTGACCGGCTTGCCGTCGACGATGATGTTGCCCCGCGGGTGGGCGTACCGGTCGTACACCTGCCGCTTGTTGTTCTTGTTGGTGGCCCAGGCCTCGGCCTGGACGCCCTGCACCCAGTTGGTGCGCACCATCAGGGCCAGGATCAGGACCAGGCAGAAGATCGAGACCCGGCGGATCGGCTTGTTCACGAGGCTGCTCCCCCCTGGAGCTCGGTGGCCGGGGCCGGTTCCACCCCGGGGCGGCGGGCGCTGTCGCTGATCTTCAGCAGGATCGCGATCAGGGCCCAGTTGGCGACCACCGAGGACCCGCCCTGGGCGAGGAACGGCATGGTCATACCGGTCAGCGGGATCAGGCCGGTGACGCCGCCGGCGACCACGAAGACCTGGAGCGCCATGGCCGAGGAGAGGCCGACGGCGAACAGCTTGCCGAACGGGTCCCGGGCCGCGATGGCGGTGCGCAGGCCGCGCTGCACCAGCAGGGCGTAGAGCATGAAGATCGCCATGATGCCGGTGAGCCCGAGTTCCTCGCCGAACGAGCCGAGGATGAAGTCGCTCTTGGCGGCGAAGTCGATCAGCCAGGAGCGGCCCTGGCCGAGGCCCGAGCCGGTCACCCCGCCGGAGCCCAGCGCCATCAGCGACTGGCCGATCTGTTCCGTCGAGCCCTGGGGCGGTTTGGGCGTGAAGGCGGCCATCGGGTCGAGCCAGGCGTCGATCCGGGTCTTCACGTGGCTGGCGGTGGAGGCGACCGCGACGGCGCCGCCGACGGACATCAGCAGGCCGAAGACGATCCAGCTGGTGCGCTCGGTGGCGACGTACAGCATCACCACGAAGAGGCCGAAGTACAGGAAGGACGAGCCCAGGTCGTTCTCGAAGATCAGGATCAGCAGGCTGAGCAGCCAGATCACGATGATCGGGCCGAGGTCGCGGCCGCGCGGCAGGTAGAGGCCCATGAAGCGGCGGCTGGCCAGGGCCAGGGCGTCCCGCTTGACCATCAGGTAGCCGGCGAAGAACACGGTCAGGATGATCTTGGCGAACTCACCGGGCTGGATCGAGAAGGCGCCCATCCGGATCCAGATCTTGGCGCCGAAGTCCTCCTTGCGGGCCGGGAAGAAGGCCGGCGCCGCGAGCAGCACCAGGGCCGCCGCCATCGAGATGTAGGTGTAGCGCTGGAGGACCCGGTGGTCCTTCAGGAAGATCATCACGAAGATGAAGAACGCCACCCCGAGGCCCGACCACATCAGCTGGTTGGCCGCCGCGGGGTAGTTGTTGTGCAGCAGCTTCCCGGCCTTGTCGAGCCGCCAGATCATCACCACGCCGAGCCCGTTGAGCAGGGTGGCGATCGGCAGCATCAGCGGGTCCGCGTAGGGCGCGAAGCGGCGCATCAGCAGGTGCGCGACCAGTGCCAGCGCCCCCATGCCGAGGCCGTAGCCGAGCATGCCGGCCGGTAGCGAGTCGTCCATCGCGAGGCCCACGTTGGCGTACGCGAGGACCGGCAGCAGCACCGCGAACGCCAGCATGGCCAGCTCGGTGTTGCGTCGGTTGGGCGCGCCCTGCGGGGAGATGGTGGTGTTGCCCCGGCGCCGGGAGGAGGCGCGGTCGGCCGGTACGCCGCCGGACCGGCGGTCGCCGGAGCGGTTGTCGGCGCCGTTGCTGAGGTCGAAGGTGCTCACGTGGTGACCGCTCCCTGACGGCCGGCAGGCCCGCTCGGGGCGGGCCTATGTCGGGTCGCGGCCGTCACGGCTTCGGGCAGGAGTCGGCCTTCTGCCGCTCCTCGTCCGTCAGACCGGGCAGGTCGCTCTGCGACCCGGTGGCCGGGGCGGCGGCGCTCTGGCTCGGGGCGGCCGTGGTCGGGGTGGGGGTCGGGGCGGCCGAGGCCGTGGGGGTGGCCGGAGCCGCCCGGCCGGGCACGGAGGGCGACGGCGCGGGCGCGGTGGCCGTCCGGAACCCGATGTGCGCCACGGCGGGCGTGGTGCCCGGCTGACCGGCCGGCGCGGTGCCCGGCAGCGCCGGGTTGGCCGCGGCGGCCGCCCGGGCGTCGGAGACCTTGTGGCAGAACGTCGCCTGCTCGCCCAGCTTCTTCACCTTGTCGTCGGCGTCGCCGAGGCTGCTGGCCGAGATGGTGTTGGTGACGTGGGTGCGCTGGTCCTGAGGCAGGTACTTGAGCTCGATGTCCTTGTACGTGGTGTGCACCGAGGACAGGCTCAGCCCGGCGAGGCTCTGGTTGACGCCCTGGTAGACCGCGACGTGGTCGCCGTCGACGCCGACGTAGTACTGGTCCTGGGTCCACTGGTAGCCGAAGAAGCCGACGCCGCCCAGCACGCCCAGGGCGACCAGGGCCGCCAGCGAGAGCTTGAGCGCCTTGCCCTTGCGCTTCGGCAGCGCCTCGTCGTCGAAGTCCTCGGTGCCGTACACCGGGGGCTCGCCGGCCGCGTAGCCCTCGTAGCCCTCGGCCGGGCCGAAGCCGGCCGGGGCGGCGCCGTAGCCGCCGTCGTAGCCCTCGGCGGGGCCGAAGGCGCCCTGCGGGGAGCGGCCGAGACCGGCCGCCCGGCCGGCCGGGGTGTCCCGGATCGACTGGTCGGCGACGGTCGAGGACGGCGGGGTCTCGGCGACCGCGCCGACGACCACCGGGACGTCGTTGAACTGACCGCTCAGGGTGTCCGTGGCACCGACGTCGAGGACGTCCGCCACGATGCAGGTGATGTTGTCCGGACCGCCGCCGCGCAGGGCGAGCTGGATCAGCTCCTGCACGGTCTGCTCGGGGGAGTAGAAGCTCCCGAGGGTGTCCTGGAGGGTCTGGTGGCTGACCGGGCCGGAGAGGCCGTCGGAGCAGATCAGGTAGCGGTCGCCGGCCCGGACCTCGCGGATCGACAGGTCGGGCTCGACCTGGCCGCGGCCGTCCAGCGCCCGCATCAGCAGCGAGCGCTGCGGGTGGGTCTCGGCCTCCTCGGGCGTGATCCGGCCCTCGTCGACCAGGCGCTGCACCCAGGTGTGGTCCTGGGTGATCTGCACCAGCGCGCCGTCACGCAGCAGGTAGGCGCGGGAGTCGCCGACGTGCACCAGACCCATCCGCTGGCCCGTCCAGAGCATCGCGGTGAGGGTGCAGCCCATGCCTTCCAGCTGCGGGTCCTCCTCGACCATCTGCCGGAGGCGGTCGTTGGCGCCCTGGACGGCGTCACCGAGCAGGGTCAGCAGGTCGGCGCCGGGCACGTCCTCGTCCAGCCGGACGATCGAGCCGAGCACCTCGGAGGAAGCGACCTCGCCGGCCGCGGCCCCGCCCATGCCGTCGGCCACGGCGAGCAGCCGCGGCCCGGCGTAGCCGGAGTCCTCGTTCCCCTCCCGGATCAGCCCCTTGTGGGAGCCGGCGGCGAAGCGCAGCACCAGGGTCATGCGACCTGAGCCCCCCTCTGGGTCATGGACGGGATGCTGTCCCTCATGCGCTACTACTTCCGCAGTTCGATGACGGTCCTGCCGATACGGATCGGCATGCCCGGCTGGAGCGGGGTCGGCGCGGTCAGGCGCTGCCGGTCCAGATAGGTGCCGTTGGTGGAGCCTAGATCCTCGACCGTCCACTGCCCAGTCTGATCCGGATAGATCCTGGCATGCCGGGAGGACGCGTAGTCGTCGTCCAGCACGATGGTGGAGTCGTGCGCGCGGCCCAGCGTGATGGTCTGGCCCTGCAGCGCCACGGTCGTACCGGCCAGCGAGCCCTGCACCACGACCAGCTGGGTCGGGGCGCCGCGGCGCCGGCCGCCGCCTCCGCCCTGGGTCTGGGCGGCCGGGGCGGGCTGGCCCTGCGGGGCCCGCCCGGTCGCGGCCGCGGCGGGGGCCGCCGTGGCGGCGGCCGCGGTCGCGGCACCGCCCCGGCGGGAGGAACGCGGGTTCACCTTCGTGCCGAAGAGGTCACTGCGGATCACCTGGACCGCGACGATGACGAAGAGCCACAGCACGGCGAGGAAACCCAGCCGCATGACCGTCAGGGTCAGTTCTGACATGGCCGGCCCGCCCGTGAGTGAGCGAAGCGAGCGAACAAATCGGACACTACCCTTCGACCTGTCGGTAGACGATGGTGGTGGAACCCACGACGATTCGCGAGCCGTCGCGGAGCGTAGCGCGCTGGGTGTGCTGTCCGTCCACCACGATGCCGTTGGTGGACCCGAGGTCGAGCACCATCGAGGGCGTGCCGGGCCGGATCTCGGCGTGCTTGCGGGAGACCCCGGGGTCGTCGATCCGCACGTCGGCCTCGGTGGAGCGGCCGAGCACGCAGGCGTTCCCGGTGATCTGGTGGCGGGAGCCGTTGACCTCGATCCAGCGCCGGACGGCGGTGCCGTGGCCGGCGCCGGGGAACGGGCGGACGTTGCCGCCCGCGGGCGGGCCGGCGGGCATGGCGGGGGGTGCGGCCGGCGGCGGGGGCGCGCTGTAGGGAGCGGCGCCCTGCTGCTGCCACGGTGCGCCGGGGGCCGGGGCGGCCGGCGGCCGGCCGTAGCCGCCCCCCTGGGTGGGGTGCGCCGGGGCCTGCTGCTGCGGCTGCTCCTCGGCGGCCAGCGTGCGGCTGCGCACCCGGTAGAGCCCGGTGTCCAGGTCGTCGGCCTTCTCCAGGTTCACCTGGAGCGGCCCCATGAAGGAGTACCGCTGGGCCTCGGCGTACTCGCGGACCATCCCGGCCAGCTCGGTGCCCAGCTGACCGGAGTAGGGGCTGAGCCGCTCGAAGTCGTGCGGGCTGAGCTCGACGATGAAGTCGTTGGGCACGACGGTCCGGTCGCGGTTCCAGATGCTCGCGTTGTTGTCGCACTCGCGCTGCAGCGCGCCGGCGATCTCGACGGGCTGGACCTCGGATTTGAACACCTTGGCGAAGGTGCCGTTGACGAGACCCTCAAGTCGCTGCTCGAACTTCTTCAGCACTCCCATTGGGGCACCCCCTTCCAGGGTTCGTTCGCCTGCCCGCGACCGGATCCCGGGGAGCCGGTCGCGCTTACTTGCGGTACTTCCGTACTGATCGTATCCACGCCGGGGCCATCCATACGGTTCCCGGACCGCGTGGTGACCGGGGGTGGGCTCGGACACACAGGGTGACGCATGGCGGCGGCAGCATGCCAGGGCTACCCGTCGAAACGTGCCCTCATCCCTCGCTCGGCTGTTCGTCCGGGCATCCGTTCGGATGCGCTCGGCCGTCCCGGGAAACGGATTCGGAGGCGGCCCGCAGGTCGTGCTACTGTTTTCCACGTCGGAAGGGGCGCCCGCAAGGGAGCCGGACCGAAGAGCCGCGAAGACCACATGGTACCGAGCGGATCGGCTGGTCGGCTGGCAACCACGACAAACACCCATGCGCGGGTGGCGGAATAGGCAGACGCGCTGGATTCAGGTTCCAGTGCCCGAAAGGGCGTGGGGGTTCAACTCCCCCCTCGCGCACAGCGAAGCCCCGCAGATCTTCGGATCTGCGGGGCTTTCTCGTGTTCGGGGCGTTCCCGGGGCCGCGGAGCCGGCCCGGGCGGGGTCACTCCCGGCCGGCGGGCAGGTCGGCCCGTACCGCGAAGCCGCCGTCGGGGGTGGTGCCGGCGGTGAGCGTGCCGCCGAGCAGCTGGGCCCGCTCCCGCAGCCCGACCAGGCCGTGGCCGCCGCCCGGCAGGGTCTCGGCCGGGCGGACCGGCGGGGCGTCGTTGCGGACCTCGACCCGGAGCCGGCGGCCCGCCGCCCGCACGTAGACGTGGACGGTGGCCTGCGGGGCGTACTTGGTGATGTTGGTGAGCGCCTCCTGGACCGTCCGGTAGGCGGCCCGCTCGACCGCCTCGGGCCAGGGGTGGTCCCCCGGGGACAGCTCGGCCACGGCCGCCAGGCCGCTCTCCTCGATCAGCCGGGGGAGGTCGGCCAGCCGCGGCTGCGGGGCGAGCGGGGTGTCCGGGCGGGAGCCGGCGGCCCGCAGCACGCCGACCATCTGCCGCAGCTCATCCAGGGTGCGCACGGAGAGCTCCCGGATCGTCCGGGCGGTGGCCGCGGCGGCCGGGTCCGCGGTGCTGACCTGCAGCGCGCCGGCCTGGATGCTGATCAGGCTGACCTGGTGCGAGACCACGTCGTGCATCTCCCGGGCGAGCCGGGCCCGCTCGCTGACCAGGACCCGCTCGGCGAGCAGCCGGTTCTCCCGGGCCCGGCCCCGGGTCAGTTCGTCCAGCCGGGCCGCCAGCTCCCGGCGGGTGCGCGAGAGCAGACCGGTGGCGGCCGGGCCGGCGGCCAGCATCACCGACTGGATGGCGTAGAGCGCGGTCTCCCGGCTCGGTTCGAGGGACTGCTCGGAGAGCGGCCAGTGGAAGAACTCCACCAGGGCGAAGAGGGTCGCGCAGGGGACCACCACCCGGGGCACCGGACGCTCGGCGGCCACCGTGTACACGGCGGTGATCGGGGCGAGCCAGATGTCGGCGAGGTAGCTGCCTGGCATGGTGAGCAGCAGCACGGTGACCGGGAAGCGCCGGCGCCAGGGCAGCACCGCGGCGGCGAGCAGCGAGAGCAGCACCTGCCACCAGGCCGAGCCGCGGGCCACCAGGGCGGCGTCCATCAGCGAGTAGAGGGCCGGCAGAAGCAGCATCAACCAGGGCGCGGTCAGCCAGGCCGGCAGGCGTCTGGCGGGGGGCAGCTCGCTCGTGGTCATGCCCCGTCGCCGGGTTTCGGCCGGACCAGGCCGGCCCGGTGGGCGACGACCGCCGCCTGCACCCGGTTGGCGGCGCCGAGCTTGCCGAGGATCGCGCTGATGTGGTCCTTCACCGTGCCGGTGCCCAGGAAGAGCCGGTCGGCGATCTCGGCGTTGGACAGCCCCTCGCCGAGCAGCGCCAGGACGTCGAGTTCGCGGCTGGTGAGGGTGCGGGCCAGCGAGGTGGCCTCGGCGTCCGGGCCGCCGCCGTCCACGTAGCCGCCGATCACGGTGCGGGTGACGGTCGGGGAGAGGATGCTGCCGCCGGCCGCGATCACCCGGACGGCGTGGACCAGCTGGTCCGGGGCGGTGTCCTTGAGCAGGAAGCCGGCCGCGCCGGCGCGCAGCGCGGTGCCGATGTACTCGTCGGTGTCGAAGGTGGTGAGCATCGCCACCGCCGGCGGGTCGGGCAGGGCGCGCAGCCGGCGCAGCACCGAGATGCCGTCGAGGTCGGGCATCCGGATGTCGAGCAGCACCACGTGCGGGCGCAGGCGCTGGACGAAGTCCTCGGCCCGGCCGCCGGAGCAGTCGCCGACCACCTCCAGGTCGGGGGCGGAGCCGACGATGAGGCCGAGGCCGGAGCGGACCAGGATCTCGTCGTCCACGATCAGCACGCGGGTGGTGGTGATGGTCCCTCCTCGGTTCGGGCGGCCGGGACCGGCCGGTCCGCTCGCTGCGGTGTGCTTGAGCATTTCGAGACTAGGGCCAGTGGGGGCGGGGTGCCGAACGCCGCCGCTGGGTGGACACCCCCGCCGTTCGGCGGGGGGCGGAATCGGCTACCGGGTTCACGTCATCCTCACCCGGGGTGCGGAACGATGGAGTCGGCTGCCCCTCACCGGTTTCCGGTCATGGCCAGGGTCGCCGGTCAGTCCGTCGGGCGCACGGATGCCCGGTGCCGGCCTGTGTGCGGATGCGCCCCACCATCTGATCGTTTGGAATTGAGCTGTGTCGTCCACTGTGAAGCCGGAGCCGTCCGCCGCGTCCACCGGGCCCCGGCCCGCCGGCCTGCTGGAGCGCTGGCGCCCGAGGGCCGCCGCGGCCACCGTCTGGTACCTGCGGCTGATCGCCCTGCTGAACCTCGTGACGGTGCTGCTGGTGCCGTTCCGGGACCAGGTCGAGACGCACAACGAGGGCGAGTACTTCACCCCCTACCTGATGACGGCCGGGCTGAGCACCGCGGTGCTGTCGGTCTTCCTGGCGATCGCGATGCGTCGGCGCAAGCGGGCCGCGTGGATCTTCAACATCGCGCTGGCGGGGCTGTTCGCGTTCCTCTACCTGGCCGCCATGGCGCTGCCCGACGAGCGCTTCAACCGGCACCCGCTCAACTACATCTCCACCGTGCTGACCTGTGCGTTCGTGCTGGCGCTGCTGGTCGGGCGGAAGGAGTTCACCTCCAAGGGCGACAGCTCCAACCCGAAGACCGCGGCGGCCACCTTCGTCGGCGGCCTGGCCTTCGGCGGGGTGGTCGGCGCGCTGCTGGTCTGGGCGAACAACGGCGCCCAGGGCGCCGGATTCTGGGACCTCTTCCGCTACTCGGTCGGCCGGATGATCACCATCACGCCCTCCGAGCACCTGCGCTCCGTGATCTCCGCGCCCACCTGGGTCAACGCCGTCATCAACGCGATGGGCGGGGTGCTCTTCCTGCTGGTGCTCTACGTGGCGTTCCGCAGTCCCAAGGACAAGGAGCTGCTGACCCCGGAGGACGAGGAGCGGCTGCGCGGCCTGCTGGAGAAGCAGGGCGACCGGGACTCGCTGGGCTACTTCGCGCTGCGCCGGGACAAGGCGGTGGTCTTCTCCCCCAGCGGCAAGGCGGCGGTGACCTACCGGGTGGTCGGCGGGGTCTCGCTGGCCTCGGGCGACCCGATCGGGGACCCGGAGGCCTGGCCCGGCGCGATCGACGCCTGGCTGGCCGAGGCCCGCGAGCACGCCTGGGCGCCGGCCGTGATGGGTGCCTCCGAGGAGGCCGGGGTGATCTATGCCCGGCACGGGCTGGACGCGCTGGAGCTCGGTGACGAGGCGATCGTCGAGCTGGACGAGTTCTCGCTGGACGGCCGGGCGATGCGAGTGGTCCGCCAGGCCTACAACCGGGTCAAGCGGGCCGGGTACACCGTGCGGATCCGCCGCCACGAGTCCATCCCCGAGTGCGAGATGGCCCAGCTGGTGGCCAAGGCCGACCAGTGGCGCGACGGCGCGACCGAGCGCGGCTTCTCGATGGCCCTCGGCCGCCTCGGCGACCCGGGCGACGGGCGCTGCGTGATGCTGGAGTGCCACGACGGGGACGGCGAGCTGAAGGCGCTGCTGAGCTTCGTGCCGTGGGGCGCGGACGGGCTCTCGCTGGACCTGATGCGCCGGGCCCGGGACACCGAGAACGGCCTGATGGAGTTCATGGTGATCGAACTCCTGCAGCGCGCCGGGGAGGTCCAGCTGGCCCGGGTGTCGTTGAACTTCGCGATGTTCCGTTCCGTTTTCGAGCGGGGATCGCGCCTCGGCGCGGGGCCGGTGCTCCGGCTCTGGCGCTCGGTGCTGGGCTTCTTCTCGCGCTGGTGGCAGATCGAATCGCTGTACCGGGCCAACGCCAAGTACCGGCCGATCTGGGAACCGCGCTATCTGCTGTTCGAGAAGAGCAGCGAGATTCCGCGCATCGGCATCGCCAGCGCGCGCGCCGAGGGCTTCATCACCGCGCCGAGCCTGCCCGCCCTGTTCCGTCGCCGGCACGCGGGGAGCGCCGGCACGGCGCCCCGCCCGCCGGCGGCCGCGCGGGACGGGAAGGGGTAATCCCTCCGCCGGGGGGCGGAGGGGTCCGGTCGTCCGGATGGGGGGAGCTACCGGGGTTTCTCTCCCCCCAGAGGATGAGGCCGCTCCACTTTTATGCCGATGTGGATTCATCAACCGGCTTCTAATGTTGGAGTGGTCGAGAAGGCGTTCGCGGCTTCGGGGATTTGGAGAGACGGTTGTGATTTACAGGACCCACGCGGGGGGCGTGCGAAAGGGGCCGCTGGCTATTGCCGGTGCGGCCGCTGTCGCCGAGTGGGGGACGTTGTTCGGGACGGTCCGGGACCGGCTGGTGGCGAAGAAGTTCGCCGCCGTTCCGCTGTCGACGGCGGCGACCGCGCTGATCCTGCTGTTCAGCATCGTGCAGCACCTGCCGGGCGGCGAGCGGTTCGTCACCCGGATCGGGGTGGTGAAGGCGGCGCTGCCGCTGGACGTCTCGCTGCTGCGCACACCGCTCTCGCTGTACGTGCCTGCGCTGGACCTGCCGGTCTGGGGGGCGCTGGCCCAGGTGTTCGTGGTCTTCGGGATCGCCGAGATCGTGCTCGGACGGCGGCTCACCCTGGTGGTGGCCTACGCCTGCACGCTGGCCGGGACGCTGTTCGCCCGGGTCGGTGTGGCGATCGGTCCGGACCACATGTTCGGCTTCCCGAAGTGGGTGGCGTACGTCCGGGACACCGGTCCCTCGGCGGCGGTGGTGGCGCTGGCGATCTGCATAGCGTTCCGCTGCCGGGCCTGGTTCACGGCCGGTGTGGTGGTCGCGCTGATGGTCGGTGAAGCGGTCGTGCTGCCGAACCTGGCGGGCCTGGAGCACGTCGTCGCGGTGGTCACCGCGCTGCTGATCGCCGTCTCGGTGGAGGTGTTCGGGGACTTCTGGCCGCGGGTGCTGGCCGGGGTCGGCGCGGCGGCCTCGGTGGCCGCGGCCGCCTCGATCGAGGTGGCCACGGAGGCCCGGCGCCGGCGGTCGGCGGGCGCGGCGATCCCCTAGGGGACGGCCCGGGGGCCGGTGCGGGGCGTCACGGAGCTGTCCGGCGGGGCCGGTCGGCCGGGCGCGGGCGGGGGCCCGCACCCGGCGCTCAGCCGGGGGGCGGTAGCGGCAGTTCGAACCAGACCACCTTGCCGACCGCCTTGCGGGCGGTGCCCCAGCGCTCGGCGAGCTTGGTGACCAGCGTCAGGCCGCGGCCGGTCTCGCCGAGCTGTTCGGCGGGCTCCAGCGACGGCAGGTTGTGGTTGTCGTCGCTGACCTCGACCAGCAGCTTGTCCACCCGGATCAGCTGGAGCTGGACGCGGTCCCGGGCGACCCGGACGGCGTTCGTCACCAGTTCGCTGACCAGCAGCTCGGTGGTGTCGCGGAGCCCCTCCAGGTGCCAGCCGGTCAGCTGCTCGCGCACCAGCGCGCGGGCCCGGCCGACCTCGCGGTGGTCCACGGTGAGGTCCCAGGTGGCCACCTCGGTCGGCGCGACGCCGTCGAAGCGGGCCACCAGCAGGGCGACGTCGTCCTTGCGGTCGTCCGAGTGCAGCCGGTCCAGGACGACGTCGCAGGCCTCCTCGGGGCTGCGCTGCGGGTCGATCAGATTGCCGCAGAGCGCGGCCAGCCCGGTACCTATGTCGCCGCCCCTGACCTCGACCAGGCCGTCGGTGCAGAGCACCAGCATCGAGCCGTCCGAGACGTCGATGGTCTTGGCGACGAACGGCACCCCGCCGACGCCGATCGGCGCGCCGGCCGGGATCTCCAGCAGCTCGCCGGTGCCGTCCGGGTGCACCAGCACCGGCGGGACGTGGCCGGCGCTGGCCAGCTCGCAGGTCCGGTTGATCGGGTCGTAGACCGCGTACAGGCAGGTGGCCAGATGGTCGTCGCCGAGCTTCTGGGCCAGGTTGTCCAGGTGGCGCAGCAGCTGGCCGGGCGGCAGGTCCAGGGCGGCGAGGGTCTGCATCGCGGTGCGGAAGCGGCCCATCGCGGCGGCCGAGTGCAGGCCGTGGCCCATCACGTCGCCGACCACCAGGGCGACCCGGCTGCCGGGCAGCTGGATCGCGTCGAACCAGTCCCCGCCGACCTCGGCCTTGGAGTCGCCCGGCAGGTAGCGGTGGGCGATCTGCACGCCGGGGATCTGTGGCGGGCGGGTCGGGATCATCGAACGCTGCAGGACGGTGGCGACCTTGGACTCGGCGCGGTGCAGCCGGGCGTTGTCCAGCGAGAGCGCGGCGCGGGCGGCCAGCTCCTTGAGGGTGGCGGCGTCGCCCTCGTCGAAGGGGGCGCGGTCGGGCAGCCGGAGCAGCTTGAGGATGCCGAGCACGGTGCCCCGGGCGGAGAGCGGCACGACCAGCATCGAGCGGCCGGAGACCACCGGCGCGAGCCGGACACCGCCCAGCGCGGCGGCGTAGTCGACCGCGACGTCCTCGCTGATCACCGGGACCAGGACCGGCTGGTTCAGCTGGAGGGCCATCCCGGGCGGGGTGTGCCGGGGCATCGCGACCAGCGAGCCCTCGGCGAGGACGTGGTCCCACTGGCCGGTCGAGTCGTTGTTGGCCAGGGCGACCCGGCGCAGCATGGTGTCGTCGTCCGGCCGGGCCTCGGGCAGCTCGGAGTCGGAGATCAGGCCGTCCACCAGGTCGACGCAGGCGAAGTCGGCGACCCGGGGGACGAGCACCTGGCAGAGCTCGCGCGCGGTGAAGCCGAGGTCCAGGGTGGTGCCGACCTTGCCGCCGACCTCGCCCAGCAGGGCCAGTTGTTCCCCGGCCTGGCCGTTGGTCAGGAACGGGGAGAGCCGGCCGCCCGACGCGGTGGCGCCCGACGCGGCGCCCGTGCCGCACGGTGCCTCGGCGGGGGAGGGGACGGCGCCGGGCGGGGCCTGGTCACCGCGGTGGACCAGATGCCCGGGGGCGGACGACTCGACGGCGGCCTGCTCGATGGTGGCGCCTCCTCTGGGCGGGGCGGGGACGGCCGGGGCGGACGCCGAGGCCGCGCCCGCGGCGCCGGCGGGCCGGGCGGCCGGGGCGGCGGGCCGGTCGGCGGCCTCGCGCTGGACGGGCAGTGGACCGGCCGGCCGCCGGCCGGGGGCGGGCTGCTCGGGCTGCGGGGGCGGGCCGAGCCGGGCGGCCCGCTGCTGGGCGGTCGGGTAGCGGCGGCCGATGCCCGCGGCCGCGTGCGCGGTGCCGGCCTGCGGATCGGCCGGCAGTACGGGGAGCACGGTGCCGGCGTCCAGCCGCAGGGCGGGCAGACCGGCCCGGGCGAGCGCGTCGAGCAGCGCGGCCGGGCGGTCGCCGGAGCCGGCCGGCAGCAGCCGGGCGAGCGGCTCGGGCACCGGGCGGCCGGGCGCGGTCAGGGCGGCGGTGAGCCGGTGGAAGCCGCCCCGGGCGGCGGGGGTGGCGGCGAACGGCAGCAGGCGCTCGCCGAGCGCGAGCCGCGGCCCGGTGGAGCGCAGCGGGCGGGCGTCGGCGGCCAGGGCCAGCAGCCCGCCGGTCCGGCCGGCCAGCGGATAGGCCCACCAGAGCACGTCGCGCAGGTGCTCCTCGCGGTCGACGACCGGCATCTGCCCGGCCCACGGACGGCCGCCGGAGGTCAGCTCGGCCAGGGTGTCCAGCGCGTCGCGTCGGTGCCGGACGGCGGGGGCGGCGGCCGGGCCGGGGACGCTGCGCGGCTCGACGGCCGGCAGCAGGCCGGAGGCGGGGCGGTCGTGGGTGACGTCGGCGCGGTGCCCGAACAACTCCTCGGCGGACCTGCTCCACTGCGCGATACGGCCCGTCCGGTCGACCAGGACGAGGGCGAGCCGGACCAGCGCGACCACCCCTGAGGGCTGGTCGCCCGGTAAGGCCCCGGACCCGGCCGTGCCGGCCGCCGGACGCGGTGTTGAGTTGGGCTCGTCCACCATGGATTCGGTCTGCTCCCGCCTGGCCGCCACGCCTGGAGGTGGCCGTCTCTCTGGAGGAGGCACGCTGTGCGTACCAGCGAAGCACGGACCGGGCCGGGCTCGATAGCGAAACGGGGAGATTCATCAGTATCAGTTGAGCGGCACGGGGGTGCGCCGCCGGCCGCGCTCCTCGTCCACCCGGGAGGAGCAGCGCGCACGGAGGTAGGGTGGCAGGCCGGGCCGCCCAGCGGGGCGGGCGTGCCGCTCCCGGTACGGCGGAGGGCACGGCAGCAGGACGAGCCGGCAGGACGAGACAGAGGCGAGACGTGACCGCGCAGAGCCCCGCCCGTTGGACGGATCCGGAGCAGCAGGAGCTGGAGGAGCGGGTCGCCGCCGCCGAACTCGCCTGGCTGACCATGGACGTCGACACGCAGACGCTGCGGGTCGAGATCGACAACTTCGCGCTGATCCACCATCAGCTGCTCGGCCCGCTCTACGCCCGGCTGGACGAGCTGGACGCGCTGATCGCCGAGACGGTGGCCACCCGGACCGGGCACCCCGAGGACCTCCGGCGGGCCGCCGAGGCGCGCCTGCGGGTGGACGAACTCCCCGACCTGGACGCGCTGTTCGACAGCGTGCAGGAGCAGGACGCGGCCACCGCGCCGCCGGCCGCGCCGGCCCGGGTGCGGCCCGGCCGGGACGCCCAGCGGGTCTACCGCGAGCTCGTCCGCCGCGCCCACCCCGACCTGACCACCGACCCGGCCGAGCAACTGCGCCGGGCGGCCTTCATCGCCCGGGTCAACGAGGCCTACGCGTACGGCGACACCGAGGCCCTGGAGGGCCTGGCCGCCGAGTGGTCCACCGCCCCCGAGGCGGCGCCCGCGGTGGACGCCCCGGACCGGCTCGGTTGGCTGCGCCGACGGCTGGAGTGGCTCACCGCCAAGATCGCCGAGACCGCCACCGAGCAGGTCAGGCTGGAGAACACCGCGATGGGCCAGCTGCTCGCGCTCGCCCCGCAGGATCCGGACGGGCTGCTGGAGGAGCTCGCCGACCAGTTGCTGGCCAAGGCCGCGGCCCAGCAGGCCGAGCTGGAACGGCTGCTCGGCGGGCAGCCGGTGGGAGACAATGGGGCCCACCGGACCGAGCCCCAGGAGAGTCAGACGATGTTCCCGCAGATCCCCACCGCCGAAGCCGCCGCCGTCCCCGCCGAGGCCGCCCTGCTGGACGTCCGCGAGCAGGACGAGTGGGACGCCGGCCACGTGGACGGCGCGCTGCACATCCCGATGGGCCAGGTGATCGCCCGCCTCGCCGAGCTGCCGGACGAGCGGCTCTACGTGCTCTGCCGGGTCGGCGGGCGCTCCGCGCAGGTCGTCCAGTACCTGGTGCAGAACGGCCGGGACGCGGTCAACGTGGACGGCGGGATGTACGCGTGGGAGTCGGCCGGGCGCCCGATGGTGAGCAGCGACGGCCGGGACGCCTTCGTCCTCTAGTCCGTCCTCCGGGGGCGCGGTGCGGCCGCCTCCCCCGCCGCCGCCGGGACCGCCGGCGCCCGGGTAGGGCAGGATGGGCGCTCGACCGAGCCGGGACGGGACCGGCGGCGTACGTCCGGCAGGGTGGGACCCCTCCCGGCCGGAGGCTGGGGAGACGATGCCATGGCCGGGACCGAGGACACCGGGGCGCCGCCCGCCGGGCGGCCCTGGTCGGGGCCGGCCCTGGCCGTGCTCGGGGTGGCCGGCGCGGTGCTGGTCGCGGGCACCGGGCTCTTCCTCGCCGCGGTGTTCCTGCACGTGGCCCCGGCCAACTCGGCCTCCCGGGAGTACCGGGAGCAGGTCGACGGCCTGGTGTACCCGGAGTTCGAGCAGAACTGGAAGCTGTTCGCCCCCAACCCGCTCCAGCAGAACGTCAGTCTGGACGCCCGGGTGCGCACGGTCGCGGACGGCGGTGCGACCAGGACCCACGACTGGACCGGGCTGACCGCCCGGGACGTCGCGGCGATCCGCGGCAACCCCGCGCCCAGCCACGCCGACCAGAACCTGCTCCGCCGGGCCTGGGACTTCTACGAGGGCTCGCACAGCGCGCAGGACGACTCGCTGACCAACCCGCGCGGCAAGCTGGCCGAGCAGTACCTGAAGCGGATCGCGCTGCAGCGGATCGGCCGGAGCGTCGATGGCGAGCGGATCCTGCAGATCGAGTTCCGGGTGACGGCCGCCACCGTCCCGCCGCCGGACTGGAGCGGGGAGGCCGCGCCGCCCGCCCCGAAGGTGCGCGAGCTGCCGTGGTGGCCGGTGGGCGACGAGGACTTCCGGGGGCTCGGGTGAGCGACGTGCCCCCGACGGTCGGGCCGGAGCTGCTCGACGCGATCCCCCGGCAGCCGCGGCCGGAGGCGCAGGCGCTCCCGGCCCCCGGACGGCCCGGTGCGGGCTCCCGCGCCGCCCTCGGGCGGGCCCTCGCGGCCTTCACCGGTCAGGCGCTCGGGCGCCACCAGGCGGCCGCGGTGCGGATCGGCTTCGGCCTGGTCTGGCTGGCCTTCCTGCTGCGCGAGTGGCCCCACCGACGGGTGCTCTACGGCGACACCTCGCCGTGGTCGCTCGACCTGGCCGAGCGGCTGCTGGCGGACAACGGCGCGCTGACGGTGCTGCCGTGGTTCGGCGGGCGGCTCTGGTTCGAGCTGGTCTACCACCTGGCGGTGCTGGCCGCCCTCGCCGTCCTGCTGGGCTGGCGGACCAGGGCTAGCACCGTGCTGTTCCTGGTCACCGTGCTGTCGCTGCAGAACCGCAACGTCTTCCTCGGCGACGGCGGCGACAACGTCGTCCACCTGATGGCCGTCTACCTGGTCTTCACCCGCTGCGCGCGGGTCTGGTCGCTGGACGCCCGGCGGCCGGCCCCCGGGCGGAGCGGGGTGCTGCTCTGGGCGGTGCTGGGGGCGGTGCTGCTGGTCTGCCAGCTCGGCGACTTCTCCGGGGACAGCCTGACCTGGACGGCCGCGACCTTCCCGCACGTCGGCTGGGCGCCGGTGTTCTGGGGCCTGTGGGCGGTGGCCGGGCTCTGGTGGCTGCTCGGGCGGCTGCGGCCGGACGGCGAGCCGCGCGCGGTGCTGGACGCGCTGGCGAACATGGTGCACAACTGCGCGATGCTGGTGATCGCCGCCGAGGTGGTGCTGATCTACGCCACGGCCGGCTGGTACAAGGTGCAGGGCTCGCGCTGGCAGGACGGCACCGCGCTCTACTACCCCTTGCACCTGGACTACTTCACGCCCTGGCCGGGGCTGTCCGGGCTGGTCGGCTCGGCCCTGCTGCCGGTCTTCCTGGTCTCCTACGGGACGGTGCTGCTCCAGGTGGCGTTCCCGTTCACGCTGGTCGACCGGCGGATCAAGAACGTGCTGCTGGCGGTGATGATGGCCGAACACCTGGGGATCGCGGTGCTGCTGGGGCTGCCGGTGTTCTCGCTGGCGATGGTCGCGGCGGACGCGGTCTTCCTGCCGACCAGTGTGCTGCGCTGGGCCGCCGCGCGCGTCGGCGGTCTGGCGGTACGGTCCCGGAGCCTGGTGGCGCGTGCCGGGAGCCTCCGCTCCCGGACGAAGCCGCTCCCCTAAGCTGACCGCTATGTCCTGGTTTGCCGCACTCCGAGACACCGCGCGGACCGGACTGACCCTGGACCGGGCGCTCACCGACCCCAAACGCGCGGCCCGCGGGGCCGTCGCCGTCGCCCTGGTGCTCTTCCCGACCCTGGCCCTGGGCGGGCCCCGGCTCGCCACCTCGGCCGCGATGGGCGCGTTCATCGCCGGGACGGCCACCTTCCAGCGCAGCTTCCGCCCCCGGCCCACGCTCGCCGTCGCGGCCGGGATCGGTCTCGGCACCAGTACCTTCCTCGGGTACCTGGCGGCCGGGGTGTACGGGGCGTTCCCGGTGCTGCTCGCGGTCTGGTCCTTCGGGGCGGGCCTCGCCTGGGCGATCGGGCCGACCGCCGGGGTGGTCGCCGCCAACACCCTCTCGGTCATGCTGGTCGTGGTGCAGCTCCCGGTCAGCGTGCCCGCCGCGCTCGGCCACGGGCTGGTCTGCGCCCTCGGCGGCGTCGTCCAGGCGGCCGTCATCACGTTCTGGCCGATCGGCAGCTGGACCGCCCAGCGCGAGGCGCTCGCCGACACCTACGCCGAACTCGCCGACTACGCCCGGCGGCTGCGCCAGGACCCGACGGCGCACGTCGACCCGGCGCCGTTCATGACGGCCCGGCACGCGGCCGCGCTGACGCCCTGGCAGGACCGCCGCCGGCCGCCCGAGCTGCGCGGGCTGCGCGGCATCGCCGAGCGGGTCCGCCCGACCCTGGCCGCGATCGCCGACCCCAAGGTCGGCGCCCCCGAGGAGGGGCCCGAGCGGGACCGGGCCCGGGCCGTGCTGGCCGCCGCCGCCGAGGCGATGGACGCGCTGGCGCGGGCCGTCCGCACCGGTGATCCGCTGCAGCTGCCCCGCTCCGCACCGGCGCTCACGCTGGCCGCCCCGGCCGACGGGCCGGAGCTGCAGGGCGCCAGCCGACGGGCCGCCCGCCGGCTGGCCGGGCTGCTGCGCAAGGCCGCGGACGCCCTGGAGCGCGGCGACGAGGACACCATCAGCACGCCGGTGGTCGGCGCCGGCGGAGCGCTGCTCAAACCGCCGCTCTCCCGGATGCTGCCGGTCGCCCTGCGAGCGGTGCGGCGCCAGCTCCAGCCGCACTCGGCGGTGTTCCAGCACGCCGTCCGGCTCACCGCGGTCGTGGTGCTCGCCTACCTGCTCGCCCGGCTGCTCGGCTTCGAGCACGGCTACTGGGCCCCGATGACCGCCGCCATGGTGATGCGGCCCGACTTCGCGCAGACCTACAGCCGGGGCGTGGCCCGGCTGGCCGGGACGATGGTCGGCGTCGCGGTCTCCACCCTGGTGGTGCAGCTGGCCCACCCCGGCGAGTGGGTGCTGGCCGCGCTCGCGGTGCTCTGCATCGGCGGCGCGTACCTCACCCTTCGCACCGGCTACGCGCTGATGACGGTCTGCATCTCCTCCTACGTCGTCTTCCTGCTCGGCCTCCAGGAGGGGAACCCGCTCGTCACCGCCTTCGAGCGGGTCGGACTGACCTTCCTCGGCGGCTCCGTCGCGCTGCTCGCCTACGCGCTCTTCCCCACCTGGCAGACCGCCCGGCTCGGCGAGCGGCTGGCCGAGTGGCTGGCCGCCGCCGGGCGCTACGCGGCCGCGGTGCTCGCCGTCTACGAGGACCCGGGCGCCCCGCGCGGGCGGGAGGTCCGCTCGGCGCTGCTGGACTCCCGGGAGGCCCGGTCCGAGCTGCTCCAGGCGATGCAGCGGGCCGACGCCGAGCCCGGCCGGCACGCCTCCGGGCTGCCCGGGGTGAGCCGCCGCCAGCTGGACCGGGCCCGGGCGGCTGTCGGCCACCTGGGCCGGGTCGCCGTGCTGCTGGAGGCCCACCTGCCCACCGCCGACGCCGACCCGGTGCCGGGCGCCGCCGAGTTCGCCGAGGAACTGCGGCTGGCCACCGCGCTCGCGGCGGCCGCGCTGCTCACCGACCGCCCGGTGGAGTTCGACGCCGTGCGGGAGGCGCAGCGCGGGCTGGAGGACCGGCTGGCGCAGGCGCCGGCGAGCGTCCAGCGCGATGTCGTCCGGACCAGCAGCCGGCTGCTGCTCCAGGCGCTGAAGGACCTGGAGCGCGCGCTGCGCGGGGGCGCCTCGGCCACCCCGGCGCAGCGCGCGCAGGAGTCCACGGCGCGGTAGCCGCGGGCGGTCGGGCGGTGGCCGTCCGGCCGGTCGGCGGGCCGGCGGGCACGCTGCGGGCACGTCGTGGAGCCGCCGGTCGGAGCGGCCGGTCGGAGCGGCGTGGGGGGCCGGGCACCGGCGGGCCTCGGCCGGCGGTCGGCCGCCCCGGCGAGGGCGGTGGGGCGGGGGTGGCAGAGTGGGCGTCATGGACGACGAGCGGGTGCGGGAGTGGCGGGTGGGCGCGGCGGCGCCGGACACGGTGCTGTTGGACGGGTTCCACACGCTCAAGCACGCGCTGCGCTTCGGCGGGGACGTCCGGCAGGTGCTGACCGCCGACCGGGCCGCGCTGCTGGCGCTCGCCGCCGAGCTGGCCGAGGACGTCGCCCCCGCGGTGGCCGCCCTGGCCGTGGAGCTGCCGGAGGCGGCGCTGCGGACGCTGGTGCCGAGGCTGCACCCCACCGGGGTGATCGCGCTGGCCGGGCGCCCGACCAGCGCGGCCAACCTGGCGGCCCTCGGCCGGCGGCCCCGGACGGCGCCGGTCGTGCTGCTGGAGAATCCGCGCAACCTGGGCAACGTGGGCGCGGTGATCCGGCTGGCGGCCGGTTTCGGCGCCACCGGTGTGGTGACCACGGGGGACCTGGACCCCTGGCACCCGAACGTGGTGCGGGGCAGCGCCGGCCTGCACTTCGCCACCGCCGTCGAGCGGCTGGCGCTGCCAGAGCTGCCCGCGGGCCCGTTGTACGTGCTGGACCCGGAGGGCTCGGACATCCGGACGGTGGCCCTGCCGGACGACGCGCTGCTGGCCTTCGGTACCGAGCGGCACGGGGTCTCGGCGGAGCTGAAGGCGCGGGCGGACCGGCTGGTCGCGGTGCCGATGCAGCCCGGCGTCTCCAGCTTCAACCTGGCGACCAGCGTGGCGATGGGTCTCTTCCACTGGATGTCGGGCCGCCCGCCCGGCCTTCCCCTGTAGGGCGGGCACCGGGAGGGCTACGGCGCGAACAGCCGGTGCCAGGTGTCCGGCCCGGGGTAGCCGTCCGCCTCGGCGCCGCTCCACCCCTGGGCGAGCTGGAAGGCCTGGACGGCCAGCCGGTCGGCCTCGCCCCAGCGCGGGCCGGGGCCCTCGGTGTAGAACCGGCCGAAGCCCCTGCGGACCAGCTGCTCGCCGAGCCGCGTCACGGACGCGTTGTCGGCGCCCGGGGCGAACCGGTCGCCGCCCGGGAAGGCGGGCACCGCGGTGTCGCCGCCGGGGGCGACCGGGGGCGGGGGGAGCCGGGTGGCGGCGGCGGGGATGTCGCGGCCCTTGTGGGCGACCAGGTAGTTCCAGGTGTCCTTGCCGGGCAGGCCGTCGGCCTCGCTGCCGCGCCAGCCCTGGGCGAGCTGGAAGGCCTCGGTGGCCTTCCGGTCGGCCTCGCCCCAGCGCGGCCCTGGGCCCTCGGTGTAGAACCGGCCGCCCCCGCGCTCGACCAGCATCCGGCCGAGTTCGGTGACGTGGGCGTTGTTCGCCCCGGGGCCGAACTTGTCGGCGCCCGGGAAGGCGGTCGACGCAGAGCCGGCGCCGTCGTTGCTGCTGCCGCTGGTGGAGAGCGCCTTGGCGCGGTACGGGAGGTACGAGGCGGAGTTGCTCCAGTAGGCGTACGGGGTGTCCCGCCGGGTGGTGCCGGGGGAGGTCTGCTCGTACGCCAGGTAGCGGGTGCGGGAGGAGTCCGTCCAGCCGCCGAAGAGGGTCACGTGCGAGCCGGCCTGCGGGTTCGCCGGGTTGTTGTAGATCAGGATGTCGCCGGGCTGGAGGTCCGCCTTGGTGATCCGGTCGGCGAAGTCGGGCAGTGTCCAGGTGGTCTGACTGCTGTCCAGGCCCCAGGCCATCGAGACGAAGCCGGAGCAGTCCTGGCGGTAGCCGTCGGACCAGAAGCGGCTCATGCTGTACGGGACCTTCTGGGCGAGCCAGCTCTGCGCCCGCTCGACGATCGCGGCCCTGGTGAGCGGCTCCGCGGTGGCCCGCGGGGCGGCGGGGGAACGGGCGCCCGGCTCCTCGCCGTAGAGGCCGCTCACCCCGCCCTGCGGGGTGGTGGGCGGCTGGGCGGCGCTGGCGCCGCCGGGGGTCGGCGCGGGGGCCGCCGCGGCCCCGGCCGCCCCGCCGCCCAGGGCGGTGCCGACCGCGGCCACCAGGACGGCGGCGCGGCGGCGGACGCTCCGGGCCGCGGCGTGCCCGCCCTCGTGCACCGGCGCGGCGTGCCGCCGGGCCCGGCTGCGGGCCCGGCAGCCCCCGCATATGCAGTCCTCGTCCGGTTCGACCTCGTCGAATTCCAGCAACGGGGCCGGTTGCTCGGTGGGGGTCATTCTCCGCCTCTTTCCCGGTCAGTCCTGATGGCACGACAGGAGTGACGTGCCCAGGCCGGTATCGCGTGCTGTCCGACCAAACTCCCAAACCGGACGGGTGCTCGGCGCGGCAGGGTGAGCCGCCCGGGTGACGGAGGGTCGGCGGTCCGGGCGTGGCGCGGGGGAACGGCTGGCGGTGGCACGGCGGCCGCTCCGACGGGCGGTCAGCTCCCGGCGGTGGTGGCCGGACGGGTGCGGGCCGCCCGGCGGCGGTCAGGCGGCGGGCGGGTTGGCCGGGGAGTACTCGGGGCCGGTCCAGGTCAGCGGGGTGGCGTCGGCCAGTTCGACGACGCCGGTGACGGTGAGGTCGACCACCCGCTCGGCCCCCGGCAGGCCGGCCGCCGCCGCGTCGGACCAGTCGGTCCGGGCCTCGCCGGTGATCAGCAGCGCCCCGCCGGTCTCGAAGTCGGGCAGCAGCAGTCCGGCGCGCGGGTCGAGTTCCAGGTTGCCCAGCGTCATGAACATGCTGTTGCCGGCGTACTCGGGCCAGCGCAGCCGGTCCGGGCCGACGGCGCGCAGGAAGCCGGGGTTGCCGCCCCGGTGCGAGGCGTCCACCCGGCCGTCCGGACCGGCGGTGGCGATGAAGAAGGTGTCGGTGGTGGCCGCGGCCAGCCGCTGGGCGGTGGTGAGCACCGCGCCGGCGGCCACCACGTGCGGGACGCCGGCCGACGGCTGCTCCAGCGGGCTGCGGCGCTGGATGTACTTGGGGCAGTTGGCGTAGACCTGGTCGGCGGTGATCACCAGGCCGCCGCGGCCGTCCGGCGCGGAGCGGCCGTTGAGCCGCATCCGCCGCCGGCCGGCCGGGTCCAGGGCGATGGTGCCGACCTCGGCGGGCCCGGCCAGGACGGCGGCCAGCGGGTCCTCGGCGGCGGGCCGGGCCGCCACCGTGAGGGTCCGCTCGTCGGGTGCGCGCAGGAAGCCGGGGCCGCCGGTGAGCTGGGTCGCCCAGAGCCGGCCGGCGGCGTCGGCGGCGCCGACCACCAGCACCCGCCGCTCCGCCAGGAAGCGGGCGGCCACGGCCGGGATGGTGCGGCCGATCGCGCGGCCCGAGTGGTCGGCCCGCTCGGTGCGGCCGGCCCGGGCCTGCACCGCGCGCTCGCCCGGGTGGTACGGCGTGCTGCTGCTGTCCGTCATGGCGGCTGCCTCCCGATCCGGCCGGGCGGTCTAGAAGAACCCGCAGGTGGGGGCCGTGCCGGTGGGGGCGGTGGCGCCGGTCGCGTCCACGCCCTGCGGGGTGAAGATCTCCAGCCGGATGCCGTCCGGGTCGGTGAAGAAGATCCCGCCGGAGGCCGCGCCCTCACTGTGCGGGACGACGCCGTCGTGGGCGAACCCGGCGCCCAGCTCGCGCAGCAGCCGCTCGGCCGCGCGGACCTCGTCGAGGCTGTCGACCTGGAAGGAGAGGTGGTGCAGGCCGGGCGCCGCGGTGGCGAAGGCGCCCGCGCTCTGCTGCCAGAGGGTGATCACCAGCCGGCCGTCGCGGCCGAGGAAGGCGAAGCGGCGCTCGGGGTCGGTGCCCTCCTTCACCAGCTCCAGGCCGAGGACGCTGCGGTAGAACGCCGTCGAGCGGTCGAGGTCGGTGACGTTCAGGCCGATGTGGCCGGTCTGCAGGGTGCTGGTGGCGGTGCTGGACATGGCTGATCACTCCCGTGGCCGGGGCACCCGGAGGCGCCCGCTCTCTAACCTGTACAAGAGACGGTAGTGGTTATCCTGATGTCCCGTCAACCGGTACTGGCATCGGTAGTGGTTAGGTAGGTCTCGGCGAGCCGGTCCTGGAAGGCCTCGGCGGTGAACAGGTAGTCCTGGCTGCCGGCCGACTCCAGCGCGTACGCCGCCAGCACGCAGCCGATCCGGGCCGAGGCGTCGTCCGGCAGGCCGTCGGCCCGGCCCGCCAGGAAGCCCGCCCGGAACGCGCCGCCCGCGCCTGCGCCGTCCGGCAGCCGGGAGATCGGGGCGGCCGGGACGGCCAGCGAGGGCTCGTCCGGGTAGTCGATCCAGACGCCCTCCGGGCCGAGGGTGGTGACCCAGCTGCCGACCCGCCGCAGCACCTCCTCGGCGGTCCACCCGGTGTGCTCCAGCAGCAGGCCGCGCTCGCGCCGGTTGGTGACCAGGCAGTCGGCGCCGGTCAGCACGGCCTCGGCGCCGGCCGTGCCCAGTTCCTCCGTCCGGCCGGCCACGTCCACCAGGTACGGCAGGCCGAGGCGCCGGCACTCGGCGGCGCGGGCGGCCATCACCTCCGCCGCGGCGGGGCCGAGGAAGACCAGCCCGACGCCCTCCGCCCAGCCCGGCGGGCCCGGGCTGACGTCCTCGGCCAGCGCCCCGGGGTGGAAGGAGGTGATCCGGTTGCGGTCGGCGTCGGTGGTGCTGGTGTAGCGGGCGGTGGCCAGCTCGGTCGAGACCCGGACCAGGGAGGTGTCCACCCCGGCCTCGGTCAGCCGGTCCCGGTAGTCGCCGAAGTCCCGGCCGGCCGCGCCCAGCAGCAGCGGTCGGCGGCCGAGGCGGCCGAGCCCGTAGGCGACGTTGGCGGCCACGCCGCCGTAGCGCACCTCCAGGTCGTCGACCAGGAAGGAGAGCGACAGGTGCTTGAGCTGGGCGGGCAGCAACTGGTGGGTGAAACGGCCGGGGAAGGTCATCAGGTTGTCGATGACGATCGGGCCGGTGACCGCGATTCTCATGGGGATACCTGCCTCACCGTGGAGGGTCCGGAGTGACGTGGCCGGAGCGGCCGGAGCGGAGGGGGCGGGCGACGGCGGCGGGACGGGCCGGTCCGGCGCCCGTCGGGCAAGCCCTAGAGGGCCCAGAGGACCCAGCCGAGGAGCAGCAGGTTGGCGGTGCCCTGGGCGACGGCGCTGGCCAGCGCCGAGCCCGTCCAGGCGCGGCAGACGCCGAGTGCGAGGCCCATGGTGAAGACGGACGGCAGGACCCCGGTGATCACCCGGGTGTCGAACGGGTTGAGGCCGTAGTCGCCGAGGTGGACCAGCGCCCAGGCGGCCGAGGTGGCGGCGATCGCCACCGCCGGGCCCCGGCCGCGCTCCACCGCGTGGTACAGCACGCCCCGGTAGCAGACCTCCTCGACCAGCGGCACCAGGACACCCATGCAGACCACCATGGCCAGGCCCGCGACCACGGGGGCGCCCGGTGCCAGCTGCCGGAACAGCTCCGGGATCAGCGACGTCCAGTTGCCCCCGCCCCGCCCGAAGGCGGCGCGGGTGGCGAAGACGGTGTCGGCGTAGGCGAGCACCACCAGCGCGGTGCCGGCCGCCGCGGGCCCGAACCGGAAGCGGCGCAGCCCGGCGGCGGCACGGTCCGGCCGGTCCAGCACGGTCAGGACCAGCGCGCTCAGGCCCACCGACAGGACCATCAGCGGGATCGCGAACGCTCCGGCGATCCGGACCGAGGCCAGCACCGCGAACAGCAGCGCGGCCGAGGCGACGGGCGTGGCGCGGTGGCGGTCGCGCAGGCGGTGCAGGGTGCGAGCCCGTCCGGTGGCGGCGGGCTCGGGGGGCGCGGGCGCCGCCACCGGACGGTTCGCGGTCATCGCGGGCCCGCCTCCGCCACCGCGGGGGCGCGGCGCAGCGAGGGGAGCCACCAGTTGTAGCGGCGGAACAGCAGCAGCGTGGCCGGGACGAAGAGCATCCGGATCAGGGTGGCGTCCAGCAGGACGGCCAGGCCGAGGCCGGCGCCGTACTCCTGGAGCATCACCGTGGAGGAGAGCACCATCGTGCCGAGGCTGCCGGCCATCACCAGGCCCGCCGCGTTGATCACCCGGCCGGTGTCGACCACCGCGCCGATGGTGGCGCTCTCCTGGTCGGCCCCGCCGCGCACCAGGTCGCGGACCCGGGTGACCAGGAAGATCTCGTAGTCCATGCCGAGCCCCATCATCAGGACGGTGAGGAAGATCGGCAGGTCGTCGATGATCGCCCGGTCGAGCCAGAAGTGGAAGATCAGCACGGTGATGCCGATCGCCCAGACGTTGCTCATCATGATCGTGAGGATCAGCCGGACCGGGATCAGCAGCGAGCGCAGGGCCACCACCAGCATCACGAACACGCCGACCGAGACCAGCCCGATCATCTGCCAGAAGCTGGCGTTGAGCGCGTTGCCGTACTGGCGGTCGACCTGGGTGGCGCCGCCGACCTGGAGCGCCCCGACGTCCTTCGCGCCCTCGGTGACGTCCTGGATCCGGTCCACGGTGGCGACCGCGGCCTCGGAGTAGGGCGGGTCGGCGAGTTCGACCACGATCCGCAGCGCGCCGTCGTCGGCCAGGTAGTCCCGCCGTACGTCCGCGGTCAGCGCGTCGACCTGGTCGGCCGGCAGCGGGCTGCCGAACGGCCTGGTCACCGCGGAGACCCGGGCGACGCCGGGGACGGCGGCCAGTCGGTCGGTGAGCGCCGTCACCGAGCCGAGGCCGCTCGCGGTGAGCCGGTGGGTGGCCGGGTCGACCACGCCGGCGGCCGGCCGGGTGACCACCAGGGTGGGCAGCACGGCCGCGTCGCCCCACTTCTCGGCGACCAGCTCGAAGCCGGCCTTGGAGTCGGTGGCCGGGCTGAGCGCCACCGGGTCGGCGGTCGAGCGGTGCTGGGCGGTGATCACCGCGAACGGCACCGTGATCACGGCGAACACCAGCACGATCGCCACCTTGCGGCGACGCGCCAGGTCGGCGGCCCTGGCCAGGTGCCGGCCCAGGGCGCTCTCGTGCTCCAGATCGCTCAGCGGGCGCCAGCCGAGCGCGAAGAACCGGTCGCCGAGCAGCACCAGCAGGGCCGGCGTCAGGGTGAGCGCGGCGAGCAGCACGATCGGGATGCCGATCAGCCCGCCGTAGCCGAGCGGCGGGATCCAGTCCACCGGGGAGAGCAGGGTGGCCCCGAAGGCGAGGACCACGGCCACCGCCGCGAGCAGCATGGACTCGCCCGCGTG
Organism: Kitasatospora sp. NPDC022856; assembly: GCF_055561235.1. Classification (NCBI taxonomy): domain Bacteria; kingdom Bacillati; phylum Actinomycetota; class Actinomycetes; order Kitasatosporales; family Streptomycetaceae; genus Kitasatospora; species Kitasatospora sp. NPDC022856. Next base: position 277,135 of record NZ_JBVHHE010000002.1, read on the forward strand.
CGCGGTGGCGTGCACCGCCGCCTCCTTCGGCGGGCGGCCGGCCAGCCGTTCCTGCCGGTAGCGCGAGGAGAGCAGCATGCTGTAGTCGACGCCCGCGCCCAGCATCACGAAGTTCATGATCGTGATGGTGAACTGGGTGAGCGTCACGCCGTGGCCGAGCGCGAACAGCGCCGCCTGGCTGACCGTCATGGCCAGCCCGATCGCGGCCACGGTCAGCACGGCGGGCACCACGGCGCGGAAGAACAGCAGCAGCACCACGAAGATGATCGCGTAGGCGACCGTCTCCATCAGGGCGTTGTCGTCCTCGGCCTTCTTGTAGGTGTCCTTGATCAGGGCGAGCTCGCCGGTCACGTGGGCGTCGACGTCCGGGCCGGCGCCGACGGCGCGCAGCGAGCCGTCGATGGCCGAGCGCAGCCAGTCCACGTCCGGATCGTGCCCGGCCTGTTTGGCGAAGCTGACCGTCACCAGGGCCGCCCGGCCGTCCTCGGCGAGCAGGCGGTTCACGGCGTCGGCGGGCACCGGCACCGGGAAGGAGCGCCAGTCGGTGGCGCCCGCGAAGCCCGCGGCGAGACCGGGCAGTGCCGCCTCGTCGGCGGCCACCCCCCGCTGCGCCAGGTCGGCGAGGCCGGCCGGGACCTGGCCGGCCGCCACCGCCGCGTCCACCGCCTGCCGGCGGGCCTCCGGGGAGGTGCCGGCCCCCGCGGCGGTGAGGTCGCGGTCCACCTGGGTGCGCAGTTGGCGCAGGTACTCGGTGGTGGAGTCCCGGTAGAGGGTGTACGCCGAGACGGACTGCCGCACCTCGCCGGTGCGCTCCTTCCCGGCGATCCGGCCGTCCAGCTCGGCCAGCAGCTTGCGCAGTTGCTCGCCCCGGACGTCCGGGGCGCCGATCGCGACGATCGACTCGCGCTGCGAGCGGTCGGGGAAGGACTGCTCGACGAGCTGGTCGGCCCGGGCACTGCTGGTGCCCGGGACGACCTTGGAGGCGCCCTGTTTGGTCAGGACGTCGTTCAGCTGCGAGGCGAACGGGAAGCAGACCGCGATGACCACGGCCCAGACGGCGAGCACGGTCTTCGGGCGGGCGGTGAGCACCCCGGCGAGGCGCAGCAGGCGGCGTTGCACCGCGCCGTGGGTGGTCTCCGGTGGTGCGGGGGTGACGGTCGTGGTCATGCGCTGCCGACTCCCTCGCGGTGGCGCCCGCCCGGGCCGGTGCCGGCCGAGGGGGTGCTGGGGCTGGTGCCGGTGACCACCGCGAAGGTGTGCCGCAGCTCCAGCGTGCCGTTCCTGGCCACGTGTTCGGCCAGGCCGGCGCGGATCAGCTCCAGCGCGTGGTCCTCGCGGCGGTGGTCGACGGCGTCCTTGAAGCCGGCCGCCGCGCCGGAGCGCTGGACCCACTCCAGGGCCGCCTCCGGGGTGTCGGCGGGCAGTACCTGGTGGCCGTCGCGCTGGACGTCGACGGTCAGGCCGGCCTTGGTGAACCAGCGGGCCACCGTGGCGGCGTCCTTCGGCAGGTTCACCCGGACCAGACCGGTGAGCAGCGACGGGTCCGCGGCGAAGACCTTCTCCAGCTGGGTGATCAGGGTCTTGAGCGCGTCGCCGCGGGTCTCGATCACCACCACCCGGCCGCCGGGCCGCAGGACTCTCCTGATCTGCTCCAGCAGCTTGACCGGCTTGCTGTAGCAGATCGCCCAGCCGACCACGACGAGGTCCGCCGAGGCGGTCGGGCGGGGGCGCAGGAACTCCTCCATGTCGCCCTCCTGGAGGGAGACGTCGAGCTCCGGCGCGCGCAGGGTGTCGGGGAGGATCTTGGCCTGCGCCACGGCCAGCATGCCGGGGGACTTGTCCACCGCGTGCACCGAGCCGCGGCCCTCCAGTCGGCGGACGATCTCGTGGGTCAGGTGTCCGGTGCCGCAGGCGAGTTCGAGGACGTCATCGCCCGGGCGGATCTCCACCTCGTTCAGCGCGGCGACCGAGTGCACCCCCATCACCGGGCTGAAGTAGCTGTCGTAGCTGGAACTCGCGGCGTCGTAGTCGGGCGTGGTGTCGGCGTGGGTGCGGCTCAGGGTGAGGCGCAGGGCACGCGCGGCGAGTCCGAGGCGACTCATGGCTGGCTCCTTCTGATGTGGTCGGATTCCGAGGGCTGCGAGGCCGGTGCCGCGCAGGCGAGGAGCAGGAGGCCGGCCAGGCCGGCCAGGGTGCCGAGGAGGCCGGCGGACACCGAGGGGGCGGTGGCCCCGGCGGCGACGCCCGCGACCAGGGCGAACACCGCCGGGGCCACCACGGGCGCCCGGCCGGCGGCGGGGCGGTCCGGGCCGAGCGTCACCGCGACGGTCAGTGCGGCGACGGCGGTGACCACGGCCGCGAGGACGGGGCTCGCGGTGGTGGCCGAGGCGGGCAGGGCGGCGCCGAGCAGCAGCAGCCCGGCCGCCGGGGCCCGGTGGGGCGGGCCCGGCAGCAGGGCGGCCGCGGTCCGGCGCCGCGGCAGGGCGGCCGCCAGGGTGAGCGCGGCGCCGATCGCGGCGGCGGCGCACCAGGGCCAGTCGGGCGCGCCGCCGCCGGCCGGGGGCAGGCCGGCGCCGAGGACGGCACCGGCCGCGCCGCCGGCCAGCGCGGCGATCGTCGGGGGGCCGGGCACCAGGGGCGCCGCGGGGCCGGCCGGCGGGCCGCCCGGTGCGCCCGCCCGGCTGCCCCGTGCGGGGTCCGGCGTCCGGCTCACGGCCGGGCGGCGGACGAGTCGGCGAGCTCCGCGAGCTCGGCCAGCTCGTCGGTGGCGTCCGGCTCGCCGTCGCGCAGGAACATGGCCGTCTCGTCGCTGAGCGCGTCCAGCACCCGGTTCAGGTGCTCGGTGGTGTGGGTGGCCATCAGGCTGAGCCGCAGTCGGGGCGAGGCGGCCGGCGGCACCACCGGGTTGGTGTAGACGCCCTTGTCGATGAGCCGGCGCCAGAGCAGCAGGGTGTCGACGACCCCGCGGGTGCGCAGCGGGATCACCGGGGTGCTGCTCTCACCCGGGCTGATGCCGAGGGAGAGCAGGCCGGCCCGCAGGTGGTCGGCGTTCTGCTGGGCCCGCTCGGGGCGCCAGGGCTCCTCGCGCAGGATCCGCAGCGCGGTCAGCGCGGCGGCCATGCTGGCCGGGGTCGCGGAGGCGCTGAAGATCAGGCTGCGGGCGTGGTGCTTGATGTAGTGGATGACGTCGTCGTCGCCGACGACGGCTCCGCCGAGCGAGGCCAGGGACTTGCTGAAGGTGACCGTGATGAGGTCGACCCGGTCGGTGAGGCCGAAGTGGGAGCAGGTGCCCCGGCCCTGGTCGAGGACGCCGAGGCCGTGCGCGTCGTCGACGATCAGCCGGGCCCCGTGGCGCTCGCAGACCTCGACGATCTCCGGCAGGGCGCAGAGGTCGCCCTCCATCGAGTAGACGCCGTCGACCACGACCAGCTTGCCGGCCTGGGTCGGGACGGCGGCCAGGCCGCGGTCCAGCGCGCGGGCGTCGTTGTGCCGGAAGCGCCGGTGCTTGGCGCCGCTGAGCAGGCAGCCGTCGACGATGGAGGCGTGCGCGTCGCGGTCGGCGAAGACGACGTCGCCGCGGCCGGCCAGGGCGCTGATCGTGCCGAGGTTGGCCTGGTAGCCCGTGGAGAGCACGGCCGCCGCGGGCTTGCCGTAGAAGTCGGCGAGTTCGCTCTCCAACTGGTCGTGCAGGTCGAGGTTCCCGTTGAGGAAGCGGGATCCGGTGCAGGACGGGCCGTACCGGTCGAGCGCGTCGGCGGCCGCCTTTCTGACCCGGGGATCGGAGGTCAGACCCAGATAGTTGTTGGAGCCGCACATCACCAGCTCACGGTCACCCAGGGTGACCGTGGTGCCTTCGTGGCCGGTGAGCGGGAGGAAGTAGGGATAGATCCCGGCCGCCATGGCATCCCGGGCAGCACGGTAGTCGGATACCTTGGAGAAAATGTCCACCAGATTCCCTCGAATTCGATGATCGGCGTATTCGACGCATCGGTTCACGCGAATTTTGACCCTGGTTTGAACGGAATACCCGCCGCTTGGGCATGGCCGGGCCGGCCGCATCGGACGGGGCCGTGCGGAAGCCTGCCCCGGTGCGGTGCGCGTCGTTGCGCAGTGGCCCCGGGCGTGGTCGTCGAAGCACGACCGGGCCTGGCGGATGAGCCGACGGTGTGTTGAGGCGGCGCGAACAGCCTCTGCCTCAGCCTTGTTGACGTGTTGTCAGCTAGTGCTCGTGGGCTGCCGGCCTGCGCGGACATCGTCGAATCCGTATGTCTCGCATGATCCCCCGTGGATGTCGAACAGCGTTCCCCCTGGCGCGGAGAAAAATCCCGGCGCCGCTTCTTCGATCATCGTGCGCATGAATCTTGAGGTGGCCGGGCGGGGATCCCCGGGATCTCGCCTGTTTTCGGCCGAGGAAACGTAAGCACGCTCCATTCCGGGCTGTCAACACCCGTCTCTTTCGGGCCGCTTGGAATTACCGGCGAGTCACATCGGTTCTGCTAGGGTGGGCGCCGACCGTCTGGACGGTCCGTGACACGGAGAGAGGGCCGGAACGGTGCGTGATCATCTGCTCGACGCTGTCGAGCGGCTGCTGGTGCGGGGAGGTCTGGACGCGGTGCGGCTGGACGCGGTGGCCGTCGAGGCCGGCGTCAGCAAGGGCGGGCTGCTGCACCACTTCCCCAACAAGCGGGCGCTCGTCCAGGGGGTCGTCGAGCGGCTCGCGGACCGGTTCGAGGCCGTACTGCCCGGGCCGCAGGCGCCTCCCGGCGCCTTCGCGCTCGCCTGGTTGGAGGCGAGCATCCCGGAGGAGTCACCGGCCGGGGACACCAGCGGGGCGGACCAGGTGCCGGTGGCGCTGCTCGCCGCGGCCGGCGGTCCGGAACTGCTCGACGTGCTGCGGTCCCGCTACGAGCGCTGGCAGCGGCGGCTCGTCGAGGACGGCCTGGACCCGGCCGTGGCCACCCTCGTGCGGATGGCCGTGGACGGCTGGTGGTCGGCCCGCCTGCTCGACCTCAGCCCGCCGCACGACGGGCTGCACCGTGAGTTGCGCAAGCTGCTGGTCGACCTCGCCGGCGGCAGAAGCTAGGTCATCCGAAACGAGACGGGGGACGGACATGACGGCGTACCTGCTGGTGGGAGCGGCCATCGCGGCCGAGGTGACGGCGACACTGGCCCTGCGGGCCTCGCACGGACTGACCAGGCTCGCGCCCAGCGTGGTGGTCGCGATCGGCTACGTCGCCGCGTTCGTGCTGCTGGCCCAGGCGCTGAAGTCGTTGAACGTGGGCCCGGTGTACGCCGTCTGGTCCGGGCTCGGCACGGTCGGGGCGCTGGTCGGCGGCGCGGTCGTGTTCGGCGAGCCGGTCAAACCGGCCTCGCTGATCGGGGCCGTGCTGGTGGTCGGCGGGGTCGCGGTGATGTACCTCGGCGGCGGGCTGAGCCACGAGTGAGCTCCTGACCGGGGGCGCCGCCCGGCGCCCCGCCGCGGGGTGCGCCCCGCTACTCCCACTCCCAGCGGATGCCGACGTGGCCGGGCTGCTGGTCGGGGGCGAGCACGTGGGCGCTGGCCGAGGCGCCGATCCACAGCTGCTCGCGGCGGCGGTCGACGTCCTCGCCCGGAGCGCGGTCGTAGCGCTCGCAGTGGACGGGCACGGCCGCCGGGTCGAAGTGCACCTGGAGCACGTACTCGCGCACCGGGATGGCGAACCGGCGGCTGTACTCCATGGTCGGGCCGCCGGGCGGGATCTCCACCTCGTACTCGAAGACCGTGCTGTCCCCGTGGCCGAGCGGGCGGTCCAGCATCAGCTCGCCGACCACCAGGCCTGCCTTCGGCCTGCGGCGGACCCGGCCGAGGCGGCCGTGCCGGACCGAGGTGATCTCGGGGCAGCCGGTGGCCTCCTCGTCGGCCTTGTGCACCACCAGGCAGCGGCCGACGCCGCCGACGGTGGCGCGGACCACCTGGCGCATCCGCAGCAGGTTGCCGCGGCGCTCGGCGTCGACGTAGTACGAGTCGTGGATGGAGAGCCGCTCCAGCTCGCCGACCGGCGGGGCGTCCAGCTCGGCGAAGACCTCGGCGATCTGCTGCTCGCCCGGCCAGACGTCCTCCAGCCGCAGGTGCGCGGTGTTGGCGGCGGCGGCCCAGCGGCCCCGCGGGCGCGGCGGGCCGAGCAGGGCGGAGAGGGTGGAGTGCGGCAGGCCGAGCAGTTCCTCCAGCAGGTGGACGGCGCGCAGCGAACTGGCCCGCTCGGGCTGGCTGCGGCCGCGACGCCAGTAACTCAGCGTGGTCACGCTGACCCTGACCCCGCGTTGGGCGAGAGCGGCGCGGATCCGGTCGAGGCTCAGGCCGCTGGCCTCGATGGCCAGGTGCAGGGTGTCGGCGAAGCCCCCGGCGGGGGCGGGCCGGCCGGCGCCCGGGGCGGCGGCGGGTGTGGTGGCGGTCGCGGCGGTGGTGACGGTCGTGGCGGGGGGCACGGCGGCGGGTGCGGGCGCGCCGGGGCGCGGTCCGACCAGCCGGAGCCGGGCGTCCTGGGGGTGTTGTGAGCCCATGCGGTTACCTTCCCCAGCAAGCGGGTTCGGCGCGGTCGGTCCGGCGCCGGAGGGCGCCGTGAACGGCTTCACCGAGCTGTGGGGAACCCTATGCACGGTCGAGAGGCTACGTCATCAGTCGTGCGTATGACAGTGGTCACGAGGGGTGGGCCACAGGGTTATCGATCTTGAAACAGAACGGAAACACGCCGTCGGGGCGGTCCCGGTGCGGACCGTCCCGACGGCGTGGGGTCGCGGAGGTGATCAGGAGACGCTGAGCGCGGCGTCGTCGATCACGAAGCTGGTCTTGAGCGAGGCGTCCTCGGTGCCGGTGAACTTGACCGTCACCGTCTGGCCCGCGAAGGCCGACAGGTCGAAGGACTTCTGGACGAAGCCGGTGGCCGCGTTGGCGTTGGACAGGGTGGCCAGCGTGGTCGAGCCGGCCTGGACGGTCAGCTTGTCGTACGCGGTGGAGCCGGACTCGGCGGTGTCGACGTGCACCCAGAAGGAGAGCGTGGCCTTGCAGCCGGCCGGGATCGACACGGTCTGCGCCAGGGTGTCGGTGTGGGCGCTGCCGTAGCCGTCCAGCCAGGCCTTCCAGGAGCCGGCGTGCGCGGCCTCGCCGGAGGCGTTGTCGACGACGCCGGTGGACGCCGTCCACGGCGCGGCGGTGCCGGTCTCGAAGCCGCCGTTGCCGATCAGCTGGGCCGCGGTGCAGCCGCCGGTGGGCGGCGTGGTGGTGCCGCCGAGCAGCGCCGCGTCCAGGGCGTCGGCGATCGGGCTGCCCCAGCCGGTGACCTGGTCGTAGCCGGCCTTGGTGGAGAAGTCCTGGTTCTTGCCCGTGGTCACGTCGTGGAACGTGGTGCCGTAGCCGCTGCCGTTGGCGACGGCGTACAGCCGCGGGCTGGCCTCACCGAGGACGGGCTGCCCGGCCGCCTTGGCCTTCTGGTTGAACTGCGCCGCGTAGCCGGACCAGAGCGGGGCGGCCGCGCTGGTGCCGCCGTAGACCTGCCAGCCGCCGGCGGTGTAGATGGCGAAGCCGCTGGCCGGGTCGGCGTTGGAGGAGACGTCCGGGACGGTGCGCATGGTGCCGCTCACCCCGGTGCCGGTCTGCCAGCTCGGCTTGGCGAAGACGGTGGAGACGCCGCCGCCGGCGGTGCTCCAGGCGCTCTCGGAGGAGTAGGCGCTGCCGGAGACCTTGAGGTTGGTCCCGCCGACGCCGGTCTGGTGCGGGCTGGACGCGGGGAAGTCGACCGCCTTGACGGAGGAGCCGCTGGTGGAGCGGGTGCAGTCGCGCGAGCCGTCGTCGCCGGAGGCCGAGAAGATCGAGATGCCCTGGGCGGCGGCCTGCTTGAAGGAGTTGTCGACCGCCGTCATGGAGGAGGCGGTGGTGTCGGGCTCGCAGGAGCCCCAGGAGATGGAGATGACCGAGACCCGGTCGTCCGCGACGATCTTGGCGGCCATGTCGATCTCGCCCTGGTCGCTGTTGGGGGCCTCGTAGACCAGCTGGGTCGCCTTGGGGGCGACGCCGCGCACGATCTCGCTGTCCAGCTCGACCTCGCCCTGGCCCTCGCCGGGGGAGGAGTCGTAGTTGGCGCCGTCCACCGACACGGTGGAGACGGCCGGGCCGGTGAGCCCGTACTGGCTGTCGTAGGTCTTCAGGTTGTTGGGGCTGTAGCCGTCGAACTCCCAGAGCGCGACGCTGACGCCGGTGCCGTCGGCGCCGGTCTTGTTCAGGTTGTACGCGCCGTCGTACTGGCTCGGGCCGAAGCCGCTGGGGGCGGCGGTGACCGCGTTCGGTGCGGCCGGCGTGGACGGCTTCACGTTGCGGGTGGTGCGGACGGTGTGGTTGTTCAGGCCGGATATGCCCTGCACCACGCCGGCGAGGTCGGCCGGCACGGAGGCCGCCGCGTCGTTGGCGAAGAAGGTGCGCTGCTGCTGCGGGTCCAGGTAGGCGCTCTCGTGGGTGCCGAAGGCCTTGGCGATCTGCTCGGCGGTGCCGTGCGCGTCGACCACCTGGCGGTTGTCGCTGACGGCGGAGACGGTCAGGCCCTGGGCGGTCAGGTAGCCGCGGACCTGGTCGACGGCGGCCTGGGTCGGGCCGAACCGGTCGGTGAACTGCTGCGGCGTCAGGTGGGTGCCGAACTCGGGGGCGCCGGGGGTGGCGATCGCGGCGAGGAAGCGGTCCAGCTCGGCGGTGTCGCGCAGCTTCAGGCTGACCGCGACGGAGAGCTGCTGCTCGGCGGGTACGTCGCCCTTCTTCTCGGAACGGGCCACCGCGGGGGTGACGGTGTTCGGCAGCGAGACGCGCGGCGCGGCGGCGTTGGGGGCCGGGGCGGCCTGCGCGGCGGTCACGCCGAGCGAGACCGCGGACAGCGGCAGGACGGCGAGTGCCGCGACGAGGGCGAGGGAGCGAGGGCGCACGGAATCCTCCTCTGGCCGGCATGTGGGGGCCGGCAGGGGCCAGGGCGTCTCTGGGGTGAAACGCTGGCTAGAACATGACAGAGCGGTTCCGGGAATTGGCTTATGGTCAAGCAATTCGTTGCTAAAGAACAGTCAACTGTGGAGAACGGAATGGAGGGGTCTTCATACAGTTAACGGCCGGAATTCACGCTCCGGACCGCCCCGATTCGGCGGCCGCGGGCGACGTAGAATCGGGTACCGGGCGAGACCGAGGGAGTATCCGATGACCGACCGGACGGCAGACCCGCGCGACCCCCGCCCGCTGACCGGCGAGCCGCTCGCGCTCGACCTGCTCAACACGCGGTGGGCGGGCAGCCCGGTGAACGACCTGCTGGACCGGCCGGACGGCTTCGGGGTCTGGCTCTCCTCCGCCGGGCTGGCGGACCGCTGCGAGGCCGACGACGCGGGGCTCGTGGCGCTGCGGCAGGCCCGGGAGGCGCTCGCCGCGGCGGTCCGGGACCTGGACGCCCGGGGTGAGGTGACGGCGCCCGCGGCGGCCGGTCTGAACGAGGTGCTGCGGCACGGGCGGCTGCGGCGCGAGCTCGGTCCGGCGGGGCCGGCGGCGCACGTCGAGGTGGACGGGCCGCAGTGGCTGGCGGCCTGGCTGGCGGTCGACGACTTCCTCGACCTGCTCGCCCGGGGCACCCTCCGGATCAAGAAATGTGCCCACGAGGCCTGCATTCTGCACTTCTTCGACACATCGCAGAACGGCCGCCGGCGGTGGTGCTCGATGGCGGTGTGCGGAAACCGCGCGAAAGCGGCCCGGCATTACGAGAAGGCGCGCGCCTAGGGCCGGCGGCGGGGGCGGTGAACCGCCCCCGCCGCTGCTCCTCAGCCCTGGTCGGGGGCGCCGAGCCACTGGGCCAGCGCGGCGCGGACCTCGCCCTGGCCCGGGTCGACGGCGGCCCAGGCGGCGTAGCCGTCGGGGCGGACCAGCAGCACGGTGTCACGCAGCTTGCCGTGCGGGTCGGCCGGCGCGACGGTCTGCAGCCGGCCCGCCCACGGCTCGGCGGCGGGCAGCTGGTCATTGCTGACCAGCACGAACGTGCCCGCGCGCAGTGCCTCGTAGAGCCGCTCGGGCGCGGCCGGCCCGTCCTCCCGGGCCTCCTCCAGGGCGGTCAGCCGCAGGTCCGGCACGCGCCGGCCGGCCAGCGGGTGGGCGTCCTTCGGCGCCGCGTAGCGGATGCCGATCCCGGACACCGTCCGGGCGCCGCGCTCGGCGACCACGTCCAGGTGGTCGGCCAGCGTGGTGAGGGCGCCGCGCAGCACCCGGGTGGGAGCGGACTGGGCGAGGGCGAGCCGGATCAGCGCGCCGGAGGTGCGCAGCACCGACTTGCCGACCGGGTGCCGCTCGGTCTGGTAGGTGTCCAGCAGGGCGTCGGTGGCGTGGCCCCGGACGGCGGCGACGAGCTTCCAGGAGAGGTTGGCGGCGTCCTGGAGGCCGGTGTTCATGCCCTGGCCGCCGGCCGGGGAGTGGCAGTGCGCCGCGTCGCCGGCCAGGAAGACCCGGCCGGAGCGGTAGTTCGGCACCTGCCGCTCGTCGCTGTGGAAGGTGGAGCTCCACCGGGCGTCGTGCAGCCCGTAGTCCTCGCCGAGGGCGGTGCGGGTCATCTCGGCGATCCGCTCCAGCGAGGGCGGGGCGCCGTCCGCGTGCTGCTCGGCGCGGTCCCAGGCGATGACCCGGTACCAGCCGTCGCCGAACGGCGCGAGGAAGGCGAAGCCGCCCTCGCCGGCGCCGACGGTCAGCAACTCGTCGGGCGCGCGGTCCAGCCGGACGTCGGCCAGGACGACGGAGTTGACCACCGACTCGCCGGGGAAGGGGATGCCGAGCAGGTCGCGGACGGTGGAGTGGACGCCGTCGGTGCCGACCACGTAGGCGGCCCGGTGGGTCTCGGTGGTGCCGTCCGCGGGCGCCTCCCCGCTGCGGGCGCGGGGGCGGGTCTCGACGGTGACGCCCTCGGCGTCCTGCCGCAGCCCGACCACCTCGGCGCCGCGCAGGAGGGTCGCGCCGGCCTTCAGCGCGCGCTCCTGGAGGAGGCGTTCGGTGTGGTACTGCGGGGTGATCAGGACGAACGGGAAGCGGCTCGGCAGGGCGGCGAGGTCGACCCGGAGCCGGTCGAAGAGCCGCAGCGAGCTGAGCGGGCGGCCGGTGGCGATCAGGTCGTCGGCCAGGCCCCGGGCGTCCAGCAGCTCCAGGCTGCGGGCGTGCACCGCGAAGGCCCGGGTGAGGTTGGACTCGGTGTCGCGCTTCTCCAGGACGGTGACCCGGATCCCGGCGGTGGCGAGGTCCCCGGCCAGCAGCAGGCCGGTCGGTCCGGCCCCGACGATCAGGACGTCGGTGACGGTCTGCTTCGCGGTCATGTGTCAGCTCCCGGTGCTCGGACGGAGGTTGGACGCCGGTCCGGGCGCCCTCCCGGCCTCCATCATCGCTGGCGCGGGCGGGGCTGTGAATTCCCGCGGGACGGAACCGGGCCCCGGCGTGGCACCGCCGGGGCCCGGAACCTGATCGGCTCAGCTGTGGCGGCGGATCTCCACGGTGCGGAACCGGTTGGCGACGAAGGCGCCGTCGCAGTAGGCGGCGTTGGCGGCCGGGTTGGCACCGGTGCCGTGCAGGTCGGAGAAGGCGGCGGTCTGGTTGGCGTACACGCCGCCGGTGAGGTTGAGCGAGAGCGAGACGCCGGAGTCGAGCGCGGCCTCGACCAGCGCGGCCTCGACCTCGGACGAGGTGGTGTAGCCGGAGGCGGTCATCGCGCCCTGGGTCCGGACGGTGTCGCGCAGCAGCTCGACCGCGGCGGCGGTGGACTCCACCGCGACGGCGAAGGAGACCGGGCCGAAGCACTCGTCGCGCAGGACCGCGCGGTCGTCCGGCTTGTCGGCGTCCAGCTTGACCAGCGCGGGCGTGCGGATTGTCGCGGCGGGGAACTCCGTGGAGGTCACCACCCGCGGGGCGAGGGCGAGTTCGCCGTACTCGCCGCCGGCCGCGGCCACCGAGCGCTGCAGCACACCGGGGTTGACCACGGCGCCGAGCACGGCCGTGGCGCGGGCGTCGTCGGAGAGCAGGCCCTCGATCGCGCTTGCGAGGTCGGTGACCACCTCGTCGTAGGACTTGGCGCCCTGGTCGGTGTCGATGCCGGTGCGCGGGATCAGCAGGTTCTGCGGGGTGGTGCACATCTGGCCGCTGTAGAGCGAGAGCGAGAAGGCCAGGTTGCCCAGCATGCCCCGGTAGTCGTCGGTGGAGTCGACGACCACGGTGTTCACGCCGGCCTTCTCGGTGTACACCTCGGCCTGGCGCGCGTTCTCCTCCAGCCAGTCGCCGAAGGCGGTCGAGCCGGTGTAGTCGATCAGCTTGACCTCGGGGCGGACGGCGAGCGTCTGGGCGACGGTGCCGCCCTCGTGCTCGGCGGCCAGGCAGACCAGGTTCGGGTCGAAGCCGGCCTCGGCGAGCACCTCGCGGGCGGTCCGCACGGTCAGCGCGAGCGGCAGCACGGCGCGCGGGTGCGGCTTGACCAGCACCGGGTTGCCGGTGGCCAGCGAGGCGAACAGACCGGGGTAGCCGTTCCAGGTGGGGAAGGTGTTGCAGCCGATCAGCAGCGCGAGGCCGCGCGGGACGACGGTGAACTCCTTGGTCATCACCAGCGGGTCGCGCTTGCCCTGCGGCTTGGTCCAGCCGGCGCTGGCGGGCAGCCGGGTCTGCTCGGCGTAGGCGTAGGTGACCGCCTCCAGACCGCGGTCCTGGGCGTGCGGGCCGCCGGCCTGGAAGGCCATGCCGTAGGCCTGGCCGGTGGTGTGCATCACCGCGTGCGCGAACTCGTGCGAGCGCGCGTTGATCCGGGCCAGGATCTCCAGGCAGACGGCGGCCCGGGTGAGCGGGGTCGCGGCGGCCCAGCCGGGCCGGGCCGCGAGCAGCGCGGCGATCAGCGTGTCCGCGTCGGCGTGCGGGTAGCCGATGCCCATCTCGACGCCGTACGGGGACGCCTCGCCGCCGATCAGGTCGCCGTCGGCCGGGTGGCCGTCGAGGGCGAACGGGAGGTTCAGCAGCGCCTCGAAGGCGGCCTTGCCGTCCGCGGCGCCGCTCTCGCCGTAGGCCTTCGGGAACTCGGGGTAGGGCGACCAGTAGTCGCGGGACGCGGCGGCGGCGAGCGCGGCGTCCAGGGTGGCCTGGTGGCGTTCGACCAGCTCGGCGACGAGGGGGTGGGTGACCGCTGCGGACATGGTGTGCGCTCCTCAGAGGGGAGGACGGGACACGTCACAGAGTAACCGAACGATCGGTCGGCTCAAGAGGGTGTGCGGATCGGATCCGGAGAACGCGCGGGGGCGCGTCCGCAGCGGACGCCCCCCGGGGCGGAGCGGGGTACCGGTCTACGGGATGCCGAGCTCGAAGATGACGTACCCGGCGTACCAGCCGGAGGCGATCGCGCCGGTGCCGAGCACCGTCGCCAGCACCGGCCAGCTCAGCTTGCGCATGGCCACCGCCAGGGCGATCAGCAGCGGGAAGGCCGGGAGCAGGTAGCGCGAGGTGTTGCCGAAGATCCCCAGGCTGCCCAGCACCGAGACGATGGTGGCCAGCGTGTAGGCGGTCAGCACCAGCGGCGGACGCAGCCGGACCAGCAGCACGATCAGCACCGGCAGGGTCAGCACGATCAGGGTGGCCAGCAGGTCGGTCACCGGCCAGGCGAACGGGTAGTCCGAACGGCCCAGCAGGACGCCGCGGATCGCCTCGAAGGTGCCGTGGCCGAAGTCGAAGTAGTGCAGCCAGGCGTCGTGCTGGAGCTTGAAGTAGCCGCCCCACTCGCCCGTCCGCCAGCCCACCCAGCCGACGTAGCCGAGCAGGCCGAGCGGGGCCAGCAGCATCGCGGTCACCGGGCGGGCGACGCCGCTCCCCCGCCGGTACAGCTCGACCAGCGCGGCCAGGCCGACGGCGCCGATCAGGGCCGCCGAGGTCGGCCGGTTGAGGCCGGCGACCAGCGTGATCACACCGGCGGCGATCCACTGCCCGGTCATCACGCAGTAGCAGGCCCAGGCCGCCAGCGCGACGAACAGCGAGTCGGAGTAGAGCGCCCACTCGGCGCCGGAGCCCGGGGCGATCGCCCAGAGCCCGGCCGCGATCACGCCCGCGCGCGGGCCGGCCAGCTGGTCCACCACCGCGTAGATCCCGGCCGCGGCGAACAGCGAGGCCACCACCGAGACCAGCATCCCGGCGCCGTACAGGCCGAGCCCGGTGCCGTCCGAGACCAGCCGCATCAGCCCCGGGTAGAGCGGGAAGAAGGCGGCCGAGTTCTGCTCGACGGTGAAGCCGGGGAGGCCGCCCGGGACGGGGACCAGCGCGGGGTGGTAGCCGAACTGGGCGATCTGCTGGTACCACCAGCCGTCCCAGCTGGCCAGCACGTCCCAGGGGTTCGCGCCGCCGCCGAACCGCGGGTGCTTCTTGACGTAGTCGCCCGAGAAGGAGAGCAGCTTCATGAAGACGGTGAAGCCGATCAGCTTGAGCACCGCGTAGCACCACACGGCCGGCCCGAAGCGCAGGACCAGGGCGCGGCCGCGCTCGCGCCAGTCGGCCCGCGCCGCGTCCCCCGGCTCCTCGCTGCGCTGCTCGGGCACGTCGGAGGCGACTGCCGGTATTGCGCTCATGAGACTGGACCCCACCCTGCTGGCCGTGGACGCTGGTCCGCAGATTCTAGGCCGTCGGCCGCGCTGTTGGTGCGGACCAATGGACCCGGGCGCATCGGGCGCAGCGGGGCCGGGGATACTCGGAGGATGGCCGATCACACCACGCGTACCGCCTACACCGTGGAGTCGCTGCTCGCGGTGACCGTCGACGTCTTCAACGAGCGCGGCTACGACGGCACCTCGATGGAGGACCTCTCCCGGGCGGCCGGGATCTCCAAGTCCTCGATCTACCACCACGTCCGCGGCAAGGAGGAACTGCTCCGGCTGGCCGTCGGGCGGGCCCTGGACGGGCTCTTCGGCATCCTCGCCGAACCGGGCGCGGTCGAGGGCCCCGCGGTGGAGCGGCTGGAGCACGTGGTGCGGCGCACCGCGGAGGTGCTGCTCACCGAGCTGCCGTACGTCACCCTGCTGCTGCGGGTGCGGGGCAACACCCTGACCGAGCAGTGGGCGCTGGAACGCCGCCGGGACTTCGACCACCAGGTGGCCGAGCTGCTGAGGGCCGCCGTCGCGGACGGCTCGCTGCGGGCGGACGTCGAGCCGCGGCTGGCCACCCGGCTGCTCTTCGGCATGATCAACTCGATCGTGGAGTGGTACCGGCCCGGCGTGAAGGCGGCCGACGGCGTCGCGGACGCGGTGGTCCACCTGGCCTTCGACGGTCTCCGCGCCCGGTAGCACCGGGAGGGGCCGGGGCCGGAAGGTACCGCGCCAAAGGGCCACCCACCCGTCCCGAAAGGGCACCCGACTCGGCCCTCATCGGGCCCGGGGACGCTCCACCGGTCCCCCAACGGTCACCCCGCCCCGGCACTACCCGGTCCCGGGGGACGCCCGCCTGGCCCTCAACGGTCGCCCCGGCCCGGTGCGCCCCGAGCCGAAGGGGCGCGCCGGTGCCGAAAGGGAGAAGCGAGGACGCCCCGACCCGCCCCGAGCCGAAGGGGCGCGCCGGTGCCGAAAGGGAGAAGCGAGGACGCCCCGAGGAACGAGGGGTGTTGGAGCGCCGACCGTCGGCGCCGGGTCGAAGCGCCCCGGAGGCGAGCGGGCGAGGACACTGAGCGCCGACCGTCGGCGCCGGGTCGAAGCGCCCCGGAGGCGAGCGGGCGCCCGATCAAAGCGGCGGCACCTGGTCGGTCTCCTCGAAGACCAGCATGGTGCGGGTGCCGAGCACCTGGGGGATGGACTGGATGCTGCCCAGCACCAGTTCGCGCAGCGCGTGGTTGTCGGCGGTGTGCACCAGCAGCAGCACGTCGAAGTCTCCGCCCACCAGCGCGATGTGCGCGACGCCGGGCAGCTCCAGCAGTTGCTCGCGGACCGTCCGCCAGGAGTTCTGCACGATCTTCAGGGTGACGTAGGCGGATGCGCCCTGACCTGCCTTTTCGTGGTCCACGCGGGCGGTGAAGCCGCGAATGACGCCGTCCTCGACCATCCTGGATATCCGGGCGTACGCATTCGCCCGGGACACGTGCACCCGCTCGGCCACCGAGCGGATCGAGGCGCGACCGTCCTGCTGCAGCAGCCGCAGGATCGCCCGGTCGACACGGTCGAGTCTGGACGTCTGTTCAGCCGACATGACCCCCCACCCCCACGGATTGGACGCACTGCCACCAGTCGACCGCCACCCGGGCCGATTGTCCACCACCTTGTCACGCTTCTGGTCAAGATGAACAGGCGACCGAACAATCGGTAGGGAGCCCCCGCTACCCCTGGAGGTGCCCGAGATGACCGTTCTCGATCACAGACACCACACGGCGGTGCCCGGTTGGCTGCCCGGGGCGACCGCCCCGCGCAGCGACCCGGCCCCGCTGCTTCCGGACGCCTCACCGGTCCGCGTGCTCGGCACCCCCGAGCTGGAGAAGTACGACCCCGCGCTGCTGCGCGAGCTGTACCGCCGCCTGGTGGTCGGCCGCCGCTACAACCAGCAGGCCACCACCCTCACCAAGCAGGGCCGGCTGGCCGTCTACCCGGCGTCCACCGGCCAGGAGGCCTGCCAGGTCGCCGCCGCGCTGGCGCTCGGCGAGCAGGACTGGCTCTTCCCGAGCTACCGCGACACCCTCGCGGTGGTCTCCCGCGGCGTCGACCCGCTGGAGGCGCTGACCCTGCTGCGCGGCAACGCCCACACCGGCTACGACCCGCTGGCCACCCGGACGGCGCCGCTCTGCACCCCGCTGGCCACCCAGGCCCCGCACGCCGTCGGCCTCGCGCACGCCGCCCGGCTCGGCGGCGACCCGGTGGTCGCGCTGGCGCTGCTCGGCGACGGCGGCACCAGCGAGGGCGACTTCCACGAGGCGCTGAACTTCGCCGCGGTGCTGAACGCCCCGGTGGTCTTCCTGGTCCAGAACAACGGGTACGCGATCTCCGTCCCGCTCACCGCGCAGTCCGCCGCGCCGACGCTCGCCCACAAGGCGGTCGGCTACGGGATACCGGGCCGGCTGGTGGACGGCAACGACGCGCCCGCCGTGCACGGCGTGCTGACCGAGGCGGTCGAGCGGGCCCGGACCGGTGGCGGCCCGACCCTGGTCGAGGCGCTCACCTACCGCGTCGAGGCGCACACCAACGCCGACGACGCCACCCGCTACCGGGACGACACCGAGGTGGCGGCCTGGCGGGAGCACGACCCGGTCCTGCTGATGGAGCGGCACCTGCGCCGGATCGGCCTGCTGGACGACGCCCTGGTGCAGGAGTCGGCCGACGAGGCGGAGGCTCTGGCGGCCCGGATGCGGGCCGAGTTCCACGCCGACGCCGAGCTGGACCCGATGGCGCTGTTCGCCCATGTGTACGCCGAGCCGACCCCGCAACTGCGGGAGCAGGCAGCCCAGTTGTCCGCCGAGCTGGCCGCCGAGGCCGAGGTGCAGCACCCATGAGCAACACCGCCCAACCGTCGCCCGCCGCCACCCTCGGCCGGCCCCCCGCGCGACCCGCCCCGGCCGGTCCGCGCACCGCCACCATGGCGCAGGCGCTCAACTCCGCGCTGCGGGACGCCCTGCGCGCGGACCCGGCCGTGCACGTGCTCGGCGAGGACGTCGGCGCGCTCGGCGGCGTCTTCCGGATCACCGACGGCCTGACCGCCGAGTTCGGCGCCGACCGCTGCCTGGACACCCCGCTGGCCGAGGCCGGCATCCTCGGCACCGCGATCGGCATGGCGATGTACGGGCTGCGCCCGGTGGTCGAGATGCAGTTCGACGCCTTCGCCTACCCGGCGCTGGAGCAGCTGTTCTCGCACGTCGCCAAGATGCGCAACCGCACGGCCGGGCGGCTGCCGCTGCCGATCACCGTGCGCATCCCGTACGGCGGCGGCATCGGCGGGGTCGAGCACCACAGCGACGCCTCCGAGGCCTACTACACCAGCACCCCCGGGCTGCACGTGGTCACCCCGGCGACGGTGGCGGACGCCTACGGGCTGCTGCGGGCCTCGATCGCCTCGGACGATCCGGTGGTCTTCCTGGAGCCCAAGCGGCTCTACTGGGGCAAGGCGGAGTTCGACCCGGCGGCGCCGGTCGAGCCGATCGGACGGGCCGTCCTGCGGCGGACCGGGACGTCGGCGGTGCTGATCACCTACGGCCCCTCGCTGCCGGTCTGCCTGGAGGCGGCCGAGGCGGCCAAGGCCGAGGGCTGGGACCTCGCGGTGCTCGATCTGCGCACCCTGGTCCCGTTCGACGACGAGACGGTCTGCCGGGTGGTGCGCTCGCTCGGCCGGGCCGTGGTGGTGCACGAGGCGACCGGCTTCGGCGGCACCGGTGCGGAGATCGCCGCCCGGGTGACCGAGCGCTGCTTCCACCACCTGGCGGCCCCGGTGCTGCGGGTCACCGGCTTCGACATCCCGTACCCGCCGCCGATGCTGGAGCACCACCACCTCCCCGGGGTGGACCGGATCCTGGACGCGGTCGCCCGGCTGCAGTGGGAGGCCTGAGGATGATGCCGGTCGTACGCGAGTTCACGCTGCCCGACCTCGGTGAGGGGCTCACCGGGGCGGAGGTGGTGCGCTGGATGGTCGAGGTCGGTGAGGTGATCGCCGTGGACCAGCCGGTGGTGGAGGTGGAGACCGCCAAGGCGGTGGTCGAGGTGCCCTGCCCGTACGGCGGGGTGGTCACCGCCCGGTACGGCGAGCCGGGCGAGGAGGTGGCGGTCGGCGCGCCGCTGGTGACGGTCGCGGTGTCGCCCGCCGCGGGCGCGCCGTCCCCGTCCGCCGAGGTGGAGCGTCCGCTGGTCGGGTACGGGGTCGCGGAGCCGGACAAGGGCGGCAGGCGCCGCCGGGTCGGGGCACCGGCCACCGCTCAGGCGCCTGTTCCGGCGGCTGCTCCGACGGCCGTCGCCGCGCCGGTCGCCGTGGTGGCGCCCGCCGCTCCGCCGGTCGTGGCCGTGGCCGTCGCGCCGGTGGTGGTGCCGGTGATCTCGCCGCTGGTCCGGCGGTCGGCCCGGGAGCACGGGATCGATCTGGCGGCACTGACCGGCAGCGGGCCGGACGGTCTGATCATGCGCGCGGACGTCGAACGGGCGATCGCGGCGCTGGCCCCCGGCGGTGCGCCGGCGGCGGTGCCGGTGTCCAACGGGGCGACCGCGCCGGCCGGGGCCGAGGTGGTGCCGCTGCGCGGTCTGCGCAGGGCGGTGGCCGAGAAGCTCACCCGCAGTCACCGGGAGATCCCGGCGGCGACCTGCTGGGTCGACGCGGACGCCACCGAACTGATGTCGCTGCGAAAGCAGTTGAATGCCACACCCGGGCCGAAGGTGAGCGTGCTGGCGCTGCTCGCCCGGATCTGCACGGTGGCGCTGGCCCGCTTCCCCGAACTCAACTCCAGTGTCACCGAGGACGGTTCGGGTGTCCTCCGGCACTCCGCGGTGCACCTTGGCTTCGCCGCCCAGGGCGAGCGGGGCCTGGTCGTTCCGGTGGTGCGCGACGCCCAGCGGCTGAGCACCGAGCAACTCGGTGCCGAACTGGCGCGGTTGACCGAGTCGGCCAGGACCGGGGCGCTCACCCCGGCCGAGCTCACGGGTGGGACCTTCACCCTGAACAACTACGGGGTGTTCGGGGTGGACGGCTCCACCCCGATCCTCAACCACCCCGAGGCGGCGATGCTCGGGGTGGGCCGGATCGTCGCCAAACCTTGGGTTCACCAGGGCGAGTTGGCGGTGCGCGAGGTGACCCAGCTGTCGTTCACCTTCGACCACCGGGTCTGCGACGGCGGTACCGCGGGCGGGTTCCTGCGGTTCGTCGCGGACTGCGTCGAGCAACCGGGCATGCTGCTGCGGCAGTTGTGACCGGCGTCCGGGCGGTCGCCTTGGGCGGCCGCCCGGACACCCAGGGCGACCGCAGATCGAGCGAGAGTAGCGCGTACGGGGGGCGGGTGTCCGGCCTTCGCGCGATTTGTCGGATGAGCACTTCGGGCGTGCCACGCTGCCTAGGCGTCAGCAGGAACAAGCCAGGTGGTGGCACAGGCCGGCCGGAGGCGAAACGATTCTCTTGGGTACTCGAAACGTTGCGGTGAAGTCACGCAGAACTCTCCTGGTCCGCACCGGACACGGCTCGGCGGGAGCCGCGGCCGTCCCGGGGATGCCGGACTCCGGCCCGGAGCCGGCCCCGGACACCGTGCCGACCGCGGTGGCGGCCGTCCCGCCGATGCCGCTGGACCCGCCGGACCTCCCGCCGGTCTCCGCCGCCCCGGTGCCGGTGGCTCCGCTCGTCCCGGCCCCCGCCGCGGCGCTGCGGGTGGCGATCCCCGACCCGCCGGCCCGGCCGCCCGCGATCCCGGCGCCGTCGACGCCCGCCGGGCCGCCGGTGCCCGCGATCGAGCCGCTGTTCACCCGGGCCCCCGGCCTCAACTGGACCGTCGTGGGCGGCGATCCCGCCCGGCCGCCGGCCGCCGCCGTGGCCGGCGGGGCGACCGCACCCGAGCCGGTGCCCGCCGCCGTGTCCGGCGCAGGTCCCGCCGTGTCCGGCCCCGGGTCCGCCGCCGCGCAGCAGCCGCCCACCGCCCGGGACATCGAGCTGATCCGGGCCAGCCTGGCCGTGGTCGAGCCGGTCGCCGACCGGGCCACCGCGCACTTCTACGCGCTGATCTTCCTGCACCACCCCGAGGTCCGCGCGCTCTTCCCGGCCGCCATGGACGTCCAGCGCGACCGGCTCTTCCGCGCGCTGCTGATGGCCGCCCGCAGCGCCGGCGACCCGGAGGGCCTGCGCGGCTACCTGAGCGCCCTGGGGCGCGGCCACCGCCGGTACGGCACCCTGACCGGTCACTACGGACCGGTGGGGGAGTGCCTGGTGGCGGCGCTGGCCCGGTACTCGGGCAGCCGCTGGGACGCCGAGACCGAGCTGGCCTGGCGGCGGGTCTACCGGCTGGTCTCCTCGATCATGATCGAGGCCGCCGAGGATGACGCCCGTACCTCGCCGCCCTGGTGGCAGGCCGAGGTGGTCGGGCACGAGCTGCGCACCCCGGACGTCGCGGTGCTCACCCTCCGCCCCGACCAGGCCTATCCGTACCGGGCCGGCCAGTACACCAGTCTGGAGACGCCCTGGTGGCCGCGGGTCTGGCGGTACTTCTCGTTCGCCTCCGCGCCCCGGCCGGACGGTCTGCTGACCCTCCACGTCAAGGCCGTCCAGGCGGGCTGGGTGAGCAACGCGCTGGTGCACCGGGCCGCACCGGGCTCGGTGCTGCGGCTGGGCCCGGCGGCGGGCACGATGACCGTCGACCACACGTCCGGGGCGGACCTGCTCTGCCTCGGCGGCGGCACCGGGATCGCCCCGATCAAGGCGCTGGTGGAGGAGGTGGCCGAGTACGGCGCGGCGGGCCGCGCGGTGGACGTCTTCTACGGGGCCCGGCGGGCCGCCGAACTCTACGAGCTGGCGGCGCTGCGCGCGCTGGCCGAGCGCCACCGCTGGCTGTCGGTGCACCCGGTGCTGTCCGGGCCGGGGCCGCAGGCCGGTGGTCCGGTGCCGGGCGGCGGAATGCTCACCGGTGAACTGCCCGAGGTGGTCGGCCGGTTCGGACCGTGGGCGGACCGGGAGGCCTTTCTGGGCGGGCCGGCCGCGATGGTGCGGCGCGGCGCCGGGGTGCTGCTGCGGGCCGGGGTGGCGCCCGAGCGGATCCGGCACGACCTGGTCGGCGATCTGGCGGCGGGCTGAGCCGGGAGCCGGACGGCCCGGTTCCGGCTCCCGGCTCCTGCCCTGGGCCCCGGGCCCGTCAGTCGAAGTCGGGGGCGAGCAGGGCCCGGACGCCCTCGATGTTGGCCGCCAGGTACGCCCGCAGGCTGGGCGGGACGACGTTGACCGAGGTGACGCCCTCCCGGGTGAAGGGCACCCGGACCACCTCGTACTCGCCGTTGGGCTCGTCCACCTCCGGCCCGTGCCGGCGGTCGAGGTCCATCGACGCGAGCCGGCAGACGAAGAAGTGCTGGACCTTGACCCCGTGCGGGTGGAGCAGCGTGCCGTCGTCGTGGTGGGTGTGGCTGATGGTGTCGACGAAGGCGGGGACGAGGTCCACGACCTTGCCGCCGAGCTCCTCGTCCACCTCGCGGTGCAGGGCGTCGGTGACCGTGCGGTCCTCGCTCTCGACCCCGCCGCCGGGGGTGATCCAGTACGGGTGCGGGGAGCCGGGCCGGGTGCGTTTGATCAGCACGATCGAGGCCGGTCCATGGGGATCGGCCGGGTCCAGCTCCAGCAGGATCGCCCGCGCGGTGCGTTTGACGACGGGTCGGGGCGGGGTGCGCATGGCCACCTCCGGGGCTGGAGCGTTGTGCGGGAGTCTCCCGCACGCCGACCGGCCCGAAACTCGTACCTGCTCGGGTGCGTCCGTTCGGGGCGTGTTCACAGCGCCGATGGATCTTGGATAGCCAAGGTGAATGTTCACGTGATCTTCAAAATATCGAACTGATCTCCACCATTACCTTCAATCCAAAGGAATTTGTCGATCGAACGGTCGGAGAGTGATTGCAGCCGCGCCCGGCCTGTGCTGCGATGAGCGACCAGCCACCCGGTCGGGCAGAACGAGAGGTACTGGCGCCATGCAGCACAGCACAGTCCAGGGTCACCTGGTGATGAGCCTCGTGGTCTCCACCGAGCTCTCCTTCCGCCTCGTGGTCGAGCTGGAGTACGAACCCGCCGACCCGTTCGCGGTCCGCCTCACCTTCCACCTGCCCGGCGACGCCCCGGTCACCTGGGTCTTCGCCCGGGAGCTGCTGTTCGACGGGGTCGACCGGCCGACGGGCGAGGGCGACGTGCACGTCCACCCGGTCGGCGAGGAGCTCTCGGAGGTCTGCGTCGTGCTGCGCTCCCCCGAAGGACATGCCCGGTTGCGCGCCTGCGCGGCGCCGCTGACCGCCTTCCTCGCGCGGACCGACCGGCTGGTGCCGAGGGGCCGGGAGCTGACCGGCGGGGAGATCGACGCGCAGCTCGCCGACATCCTCGGAGGCTGCGAGCGGTGACCGGTCGCCCGCCGGCGACGGTGGGACGAAGGGGCCCGTCCCGGTGCGGAACCGGGTGCGGGCCCCTTTCGCGTGCCCGGGCACGCGGACGGCGGCGCGTCGCTCAGTCGTCGTCGCCGAGCGCCAGGTTGAGGCCCCAGGAGACCAGGCTGATGATGAGCGCGCCGAACAGCGCCGCCCAGAAGCCGTCGACGTGGAAGTCCAGGTCGAGCTTGTCCGAGGCCCAGGAGGTCAGCCAGAGCATCAGGGCGTTGATGACGAAGGTGATCAGGCCCAGGGTGAGGATGAACAGCGGCAGCGAGAACAGCTTGACCACGGGCTTGATCAGCCAGTTGACCACGCCGAAGATCAGTGCGACGGCGATCACCGTCAGGGTCTTGCTCTGCCAGTCGTCGCCGGTCAGCGTGATCCCGGAGACGATCCAGGCGGCCACCCAGATGGCGGCCGCGTTGATAAGTGTCTTGATGACGAAACCCTTCATGGGGCCAGCGTCCCAGGCCGGTCGGGGCGGGGGAAGCGCCCGACCGGCATGTTTGGTGTTGAATGCCCCCTGGACCCGGGCCAAGGACGAGGAGGGGCACCCCCGATGAAGCTGTTCCGGCTGGACGAACTCGACGCCGAGCGCGCCGCCAACGACGGTGCCTATCTGCGCTTCCTGCGCGAGCCGCGGATGTCCGCCGGGCTCTACGCGCTCTCCCCCGGCGCCACCGACCCGCAGACCGCGCACGCCCAGGACGAGATCTACCAGGTGGTCAGCGGCCGGGCCGAGTTGACCGTCGGGAACGAGACCACCACGGTGGCCCGCGGCACCGTGGTCTACGTCCCGGCGGGAGTGCCGCACCGGTTCCACCACGTCACCGAGGAGTTGCGGGTCCTGGTGGTGTTCTCCCCGCCGGAGGACTGACGGCCGGGGCCCGCGGCGGTCCGGCTAGGGTCGGGGCATGAGCCTGAGCCTGACGGAAGAACTCTGGGCGGCGATCGAGCCGATCTACGCCGAGATCCTCGACCACCCCTTCATCGGCGGCCTCACCGACGGCACCCTGCCGCGCGAGGCGTTCCGCCACTTCGTCGTCCAGGACTCGCACTACCTGCGCGACTACGCCCGCGCGCTCGCCGTCTGCGCCGCCAAGGCGCCCGGCGAGGAGGACGTGCGGGCCTTCGCGGACGACGCGGTCGGCGCGCTGGCGGCCGAGCAGGGCATGCACGCGGAGTTCATGACGGCCTTCGGCGCCGACGCCGAGCAGGCCGCCGCCGAGCCGGTGCTGCCCACCACCCGGGCCTACACCAGCTACCTGCTGGCCACGGTGTACGGCGGCTCCTTCGCGGAGGCGGTCGGCGCCGTGCTGCCCTGCTACTGGATCTACGCCCGGGTCGGCGACCGGCTGCTGGCCGAGGGCTCCCCCGACCCGCTGTACGCCAAGTGGATCGCCACCTACGGCGACGAGGCCTTCCAGTCCGTGGTGCGCCGCGTCCTCGCGCTGGCCGACCGGCTCGGCGAGGAGATCTCCCCGGCCGAACGCCGCCGGGTGGTGGAGCACTTCACCACCACCTCGCGGTACGAGTGGATGTTCTGGGACGCCGCCTGGCGCGGCGAGACCTGGCCGGTCTGACACCCTCCGGGGCCGGCGTCCGGGCCGTTCCCCCGAGCCTTTCCGGGGCCTTTCCGGGTGCCCTTTCGGGCGTCCTCCCCCGGGTCTCCCCGGGGGCCGGAGTAGGGGTGATCTCCGGGTTCTCTCCGGGCCATCGGCCCTCGTTCCGACCCGTGCGTCACCGTACGATCGAAGTATCGAAGCAAGCGGGATGCGGCACCGGACGGCAGCCGGCCCGAGGGGAGAGAAGGAACGGACATGGCTGAGTTCTGGAAGTCGCTGCCCTCGTGGGTGCGCAATATCGTCGTTCCGGTGCTGGTGCTGATCCTGGCCTGGAACATCATCGGATTCGTCTTCGGCGTGGTGGGCGCGCTGCTGAGCCTGGTCATCAAGCTGCTGGTGGTGGTGGGGATCGCGGCCGCCGTGGTGATCCTGGTGAAGAAGGCCGCCAGGAGCTGAGCCGCCGGTCCCGGACGCCCGTACCCCCTCGGGGGTGCGGGCGTCAGTCGTCGGCGGACGCGCCCCGGGCGGCGGCGGTGGCCCGGTCGAGCAGCAGGACGGTGTCGAGGTCCCAGAGCGGCCGCCAGTGCTGGGTCCGGGACCGGCCGAGGTCGAGGGTGACGCCGGTGGCGAGCTGGTCGACCGCGTACGGGGTCAGCCCGGGGACGCGGCCGGTCCGGGCGGCCAGCCGGGCGAGCGGCGCCGGCACGTGGCCGATCCGGGCCCGCACGCCGTGCGCGGCGAGCACCCGGCGGACGGCGTCGTCGCGCCGGTAGTGCCGGTCGTCGGCGATGTTGTACGCGCCGGGCGTCCAGGCGCGGCCGCCGGTCAGGCCCAGGGCGGCCAGGCAGGCGTCGGCGAGGTTCTGCACGGCGGTCAGGCTGATCCGGACGTCGCCGCCGGGGAGCAGCAGCAGTCCGTGCCGCACCCGTGCCAGCAGTTGGGGCGCGAGGTGCGGATCGCCCGGCCCGTAGACGGCGCGTGGGCGAAGGACGACGGCGCCCGCCTCCAGCGCGAGCCGTTCGGCGGCCGCCTTGGTGCGCCCGTAGGCGTTGAGGTGGCCGCCCTCGGTGGGGTGGTGCTCCATGATCCAGGAGCGGCCGATCCGGGGGTCGTAGACGCTGGCGCTGCTCACCTGGACCACCGGACGGCCGGCGGCGGCGCGCAGCAGCCGTGCGGTACCGGTGACGTTCACGGCGTACTGCCCGGCCTCGCCGGCGGAGCCCCGGGGGAGGTCGGCGACGGCCGCGGCGCAGTGCACCACCAGGTCGGCGCCGGCCAGGTCGGGGTCGCCGGTGGTGGCGTCCCAGTGGACGTGGCGGCCGACCGGGCCGGGGGACCGGCCGTAGCAGAGCACGTCGAGGCCCAGCGCGGCGGCGGCGAGGGCGACGTGCGAGCCGCAGAAGCCGCCGGCGCCGGTGACGGCTATCCGCATCGGGACTCCTCAAGCCGCTCGGGTGTCGTGGGACGGGCCGCCCCGGGCTCCGGTGCGCGCCGGACGGTGAGCTCCGCGTAGCCCGGGAGCGCGGACCGCCGGTCGACCCGGGCCCGGACGACCACCGGGCGGTGCGGGGCCAGCGCGAGCAGCACGTCCGTGAGCAGGGCCCGGGCGAGGCCGGCGCCCGGGCAGGCGTGCGGGCCGGCGCCGAAGACGGCCTGGGTGGCGGCCGGGCCGGGGGCCGGTCCGGTCCGGTGGGCCCCGGCGGCGTGCCGGGCGACCAGGACCAGGCGGTCGCCGGCCCGGACGGGGCAGCCGGCCAGCGTGGCGTCGGCGGCGGTGACCCGGGGGAGCAGTGGCGAGGGCGCGGTCAGCCGGAGGAGTTCGGCGGCCAGGCCGGGGGCCGTCCCGGCGTCCACCCCGGTCCAGAGGCCGGCGTCGGCGCACCAGGCGGCGGCCCGGGGCAGGGCGGCGACGGTGGTGGTGACGGCGGCGACGGTGAGCATCGCGTCGAGCGGGTCCGGGAGCAGCGCGGTGAGGTCGGCCGCCCTGGCGGCGGCGGTAACCCCGGCCCTCCGGCGGCCGGGCAGCCGCGGGCCGGGCAGGTGGTCCCGGGCGGTGGCCGCGGCGACGGCGGCGCAGGCCTGGGCGAGGGTGCGCGGGTCGGCGCCGGAGCCGGTCAGCGCGGCCGCCGTCACTCCGGCCAACTCCTCTGCCAGGGTGACGAGTTCGAGTGAACCGGTGGCCAGTTCGGGGACGCGTTCGGCGAGCACGGCCTGCCAGTGCGGGCGGATCCGGTCGAGTGCTCCGGTGCCGAGGTCGGCCGCCACCGCCCGTCGCGCGGCGCGGTGCCGGGCACCCTCCTGGTCGAACAGCAGCCCCCCGCCGCTGAGTCGGGCGGCGGCCCCACCGGTGGTGCCGGCCGCCGTGCGGTCGAGCGGGACGCGGGTGAGCGCCTCGCGGTAGGCCTCGGTGCCGTGGACCAGGACGGTACGGCCGAGCCGGACGACCGGGCGGCGGCGGGTGAGGCAGAGCAGCGCGAACAGCACGGGGTGGCTGCGCAGGTAGACCCGGCGGTCGCGGCGGCGCGCGGCCCGGTCGGCGGCGGGTGCGTGGGCGGCGGGTGCGTGGGTGGGCGTGGGGCCGGGCGTCGGGGTGGGTGCGCGGGCGGGCGCGGGGGCGGGTGCGCGGCCGGTGCCGCGGTCGGTGGTCATGCGGACAGCTCCCGGGCGCAGTGGGCGGCGGCCGCCGCCCGGTCGGGCTTGCGGGAGCGCCCGGCCAGCGGGACCTCCCCGAACAGCACGGCGTCCGGGCGGGCGCCGCCCATCCGGTCGAGCGGGCCCCTCAGGGCGGCGCGCAGCCGCCGCGGATCGGCGCCGGGACGCGGCTGGACGAGGGCCACCAGCCGTTCGTCGCCCGGCGCGCCGGCGGCCGGGACCCCGACCAGGACGGCGAGTTCGACGTCCGGCAGGTGCAGCGCGGGCTCGTACAGACCCGGGTAGATGTTCTCGGCCCGGCGCAGCACCATGTCCTTCAGCCGGCCGGCGAGCACGATCCGCCCGTCCGGGGCGAGGGTGGCCCGGTCGCCGGTGCGGACCCAGGGGTCGGGTTCCTCGCCGAGGTAGCGGTGCCGGGCGCCCGGGCCGGTGAGCAGGAGCTCGCCCTCCGGGGTGAGGCCGGTGCGCACCCCGGGCAGCGGTGCGCCGACCAGGTCCCCGGGCCCGGTGTGGGCGCTCTTCCCGGCCTCTTCGACGGCGGCGGCCGGGAACAGCTCGGTGAGCGCGTACACGCCCCAGGCCTGGTCGGCGCCGGCCTGCTTGACCCGGCGCAGCAGGGCGGCGTCGGCGGGCGCGGAGCCGGTCCAGACCCGGCCGTGGAAGCGGGCCCCGGCGCCGAGCGCGGCGCGCAGGGCGGGCGGGGTGAGGTAGGTCCGGGCCGGTGCCAGCCGGGCGAGTTGGCCGGCCAGCGCCCGCGGGCGCCGGGCCGGCAGGGCGACGGCGGCGCCGGCCGCCAGCGCGGGCACCAGGACGAAGAAGGTGCCGCCGAGCACGGTGCTGCCCGGGCGGGGGTCGACCAGGTCGGTGACGGTGCGCAGGCCGGCCGCCAGGCCCTCGCGGGTGTGCACGACGGCGCGCGGGCGGGCGGTGGTGCCGGAGGTGAAGACGATCACCGCGTCGGTGTCCGCGCCGCCGTCGCGGTGCGCGGGCGCGGCGCCGCCGGTGACCGCGAGCCGGGGGGCGCAGCCGGGCAGCCGGCGGCCCAGGGTGGCGACCGGGCCGAGCGCCGACAGCCGGGGCAGTGCGAGGTCGGCGCGGCGGGCCAGCGGCCCGGCCCAGCCCGCCACCGCCTGGGCGGCGGCGTCGGCGAGCACGAGGTCCGGCCGGGCCAGGGCGAGCCGGGCGGCCAGCACGTCCGGCCCGGCGGTCGGGTCGAGGACGGCGGCGCGCAGGCCGAGCCGGTGGGCGGCGAGCAGGACGGCGAGCGCCCGGGGGCCGGGGCGGACGGCGACGCCGAGGGTGGCGCCGGGGCCGAGGCCGCGGGCGTGCAGGGCGGCGGCGTAGCGGTCGGCCAGGTCGGCGAGTTCGCCGCGGCGGATCAGGACCCTGGTGCCGCCGGTGCGGCCGCGGCCCAGGACGGCGGGCCGGTCGGGGTGGACGGTGCGCAGGGCGTGGGCGAGCCGGTCGAGCACGGGGCCCTCCTCGACGGGGTTGCGGTGGTCGGTTCTCCGGGCGCCCGGTTCCGGGGGGTGCGCGGTCAGCGGGTGCGCGGTTCCGCGGGCGTGCGGCCGGTTCAGCGGACGTCGACCGAGCGCCGGCCGGCGCCGCGCTCCAGGTACCAGCGGGCGGTGCCGACCACGCCGTAGGCGCGGATCCGCCGGGTGGAGTTCTGCACCACCATGTCGCGGCGGTGGACGATCGCGGTGGTGTGGCGGCGCACCCGGTTGATGAACATCCGGTCGGTGGGCGACGGCCGGCGCGGCATCCCGCCGACGTCCCGGTACAGCTCCGCGGTGATCGCCATGTTGTTGCCGGCGTGCATCCGGTACGGCGTGAGGTAGCCGTGCCGGCGGCGGTGCGCGGGCCGGATCCGGCCGAAGAGGGCGCCGAGCGCGACCAGCACCAGGAACACCGCGCGCCCGGCCGGCCCGTGCTCGTCCCGGCGGGCGGTCACCCGGCCGCAGACCAGCCCGCCGCAGGCGCGCATCCCGGCCCGGGCGGCCGCCGTCCAGCCGGGTTCGGGCAGGCAGTCGGCATCGGTGCGGGCCAGCAGGGTCGCGCCGTGCGCGATGGCGTACCGGAAGCCCGTGTCGATCGCCGAGCCGACGCCCTTCTCCGGCTCGACCAGCACCTCGACCGGGAACGGCGCCCGGGCGGCGAAGGCCCGGACCTTCGCCACGGTGGCGTCGCTGGAGCCGTTGTCGGCGACCAGCAGGGTGAACGCGCGGTCGTGCTGGGCGGCCAGGGCGGCCAGGGTGTGCTCGATCCTGGCCTCCTCCTGGTAGGCCGGCACGACCACCCAGAGGTCCGTCCCGGTGCTCATGACGCCTCCCAGACCATCGTCATCAGGCTGACGCCGCCGCCGAGGCCGATCAGCAGCACCTTGTCCCCGGGGTTCAACTCCGGGGTTATTCGTTCGAGTTGGATGCCCAGGGTGGCGCTGGCGACATTGCCCAGCTCCGGCACGGTGACGACCAGCTTCTCCGCGGGCACGCCGGTTAGCTCGACGAAGCACTCCAGGTAGGGGACGGTCACCTGGTGCACCAGCACCCGCGCGTAGTCGTCCCAGCCGAGGCCGGTACGGGCCGCGACCCTGGTCAGGATGGCGCCGCCGATCTGCTCGAAGACGCCGCGCAACTCCTTTCCGCCGCCCCGGAAGTAGCTGTACTCGTCGCCGCGCGGGTGGCGCGAGCCACCGCCGGGGATGCCGCCGGCCGCCCAGTGCTCGGAGGCCGTCTCGGTCTCGATGTCCAGGATGCCGCCGCGCTCTACCGCCTCGACGACCACGGCCGCGCCGGCGTCGCCGAAGGTGTACCCGGCGAAGCCGTCCCGGAAGTCCTCCTGACCGGCCGGATCGCGGCGCATCGCCCGGCTCGGCGTCTCGCCGGTGACCACCAGGGCGCGCCGGGCGCGGCCCGCCAGGATCATCGCGCGGGCCAGGTCGATGCCGTTGAGGAAGCTGTTGCAGGCGTTGCTGACGTCCAGCGCGTGGGCCCGGGAACCGAGTTCGGCCTGGACGAGGTGGGCGGTGGCGGGCTCGCAGACGTCCCGGGTGGCGGAGGCGTACAGCAGCAGGTCGAGGTCGAGCGGGTCCAGTCCGCGGGCCGCCAGGGCACGCCGGGCGGCGCCGACCGCCAGCGTGGAGGCGTACTCGCCCTCGGCCGCGAAGTGCCGGGTGACGATCCCGGTCGCCTTCTCGAACATCCGCTCCGGCAGCCGGAGCCGACCGCCGGCGGTGACCTCGTCCTGGAGCTGCTGGGAGGTCAGGCGGTGGGCGGGGAGGTGGGCTCCGACGGTGGTGATGCCGATCCGCGCGGTGGCTGGAGGGTGCATGCCCCCATGCTCCGGCCGGCGCCGCCGCGCCCACCTGAGTACGGGTACTCAGGTGGGCGCGGGCGGCTACTCGACCGGGCCGGGAGCCGTCACTCCTCGACCCGGATCTGCTGGACGGGCACCGCGACGGCCGCGCCGCCCGCGGCCGTCCCGGCCGCCGCCGGTACGGCGGCTCCGCCCGGCGCCGCGGTGTCCGGCGCCGGGCCGGGCTGCCCCGGCCCGTGCAGGGTGGTGAGCAGTTGGCGGGCCAGGCCGAGGCCGGTCCCGCCCATGGTGAGCGCCTTGGCGAACAGCTCGCCCACCCCGTCGGCGCCGTTGAGCAGCACCATGTGCTCGACGTTGCCGAAGGACTGCGCGGCGGCCAGCACGATGTCCGGCCACTTCTCCGCCAACTCCTGTGCCACCACGGCGTCCTGGTTCTCGGCGAGTGCGGCGGCCCGGGCCTGGATGCCGGCGGCCTTGGCGAGCCCGATCGCCTTGGCGGCCTCCGCGTCCGCCAGCCCGCGGGCCTCGGTGGCCGCGGCCTCGGCCTGCCCGGTGGCCCTGGTCGCCTCGGCCTCGGCCAGGGCGCGCAGCCTGGTGGCGTCCGCCGCGGCCTGGGCCGCGATCCTGACCTGGCCGGCCTCGGCGGCCGCCTTCAGCTCGGTCTCCTGGGCCTGGGCCTGCGCCGCCGAGATCCGCGCGTCGCGGTCGGCGTCCGCCCGGGTGCGGGTCTCGTACGCCTTGGCGTCGGCCGGCTTGCGGACCTCGATCTGCAGCTGCTGCTCCTTGCGGCGCGACTCCAGTTCGGCGACCTTCGTCTCCTGGACGACGACCTCCTGCCGGGAGGCGGCCTCGGCGAGCGGCCCGGCCTGCTGGGCGCGGGCGTTGGCGGTGTCCCGTTCGGCCTGGTACGCGGACTGCTGGATGGCACTGTTGCGGGTCGCCTCGGCCTTGCGGGCGGCGGCCTCCTGCTCCGCCTCGGTGGCCATCCGGTCGGCCGCGGCCTGGGCGATCCGGGCGTCCCGCTGGACGGCGGCGGCGTGCGGGATGGCGAGGTTCTTGATGTAGCCGGTCGGGTCGATGATCTCCTGGATCTGCAGGGTGTCGATGATCAGCCCGAGCTTCTCCATCTCCAGCCCGGAGGCGGCCCTGGTCTCCCCGGTGAGCCGCTCGCGGTCCCGGATCATGTCCTCGACGGTGAGCCCGCCGACGATCGAGCGCAGGTGGCCGGCGAAGACGTTGTGGACCCGCTGGCTGATCAGCTTCTGCTGGTCCAGGAATCGCCGGGCGGCATTGGCGATGGAGACGTCGTCGTCGCCGATCTTGAAGATCACCACGCCCTTGACCCGGACCGGGATGCCCTGCGTGGTGACGCATTCGACGTCCAGCTCGGCCTCGTTGAGGTCCAGCGAGAGCCGGCGGACGCCCTGCAGCCCCGGCGTGACGAAGGTCCCCCGCCCGGTGACGATCCGGAAGCCCAGGCCGTCCCCGACCCCCTCGGTCCGGTGCCGGGAGCCGGAGATGATCAGGGCCTCGTTGGGCTCGGCCACCCGCCACATGAGCTTGAAGAGCGTGACACCCACCAGCAGTACCCCGGCGGCGGTCCCGATGATGACGAACACCATGGTTCAACTCCCCCTTTCGGCGCATGAGATGCGCCGACTCGGATTGTCCGCCCGGGACAACCGGAGGAGAAGGGATCGCACATGACCGTCCGTCACAACCCTGTCACGGCAGGATCGGTGCCACGTAGACGGTCCGGGGCGGGTGGTACTCGATCACCACCACGGGCGTCCCGACCGACAGCCGGTCACCCGGCACGGCGAGATAGGCGAGGAACGCCTCCGTGCCCCGGCGCTCCGGGACGTGCACCATCACCTCGCCGACCAGTCCCGCGCCCACCGCTCCGCTGACCCGCCCCGTGCTCCCGATCACTGCGCTCCTCCTTCGCCGCCCGCCCCGCGTGACTGCCAGTCTGCCCGCCCCGGAGCGCCGCGGCGCCCCGTGGTCCGGATCGCCGCCCGGGGACCCCCTCTGGACCAGCGGCGATCCGCTCGCTACGGTGTTGGACGTCATGCGCAGGCAACACCGCCTGCGGACACGGGAGCTCGGAGCACCGGGCTGAGAGGGCGCTGACCGGAACGTCGCTGGACGTGCCGACCGCTGCGTCGACCGCAGGAACCTGACCGGGTAATGCCGGCGTAGGGAGTAGAGGGTCTGATGACCACGTTCGACGCACAGCCGCAGTCTGCCCGGAACCAGGCCGCCGGAAGCGCGGCCACCGGCTACCCGACCCCGGCCTGGCGCAAGGCCTACCGCCAGGGGTCCCGCCCCGACCTGCGGGTCCCGTACCGCGAGGTCGTCCTGACCAACGGCCGGACCGTCCCGCTCTACGACACCTCCGGCTCGTACACCGACCCCGCCTACGAGGCCGACGTGCGGCGCGGCCTGCCGCCGCTGCGGGACGCCTGGATCCGCCAGCGCGGCGACGTCGAGGAGTACGACGGCCGCGAGGCCCGCCCGGAGGACGACGGGATCAAGCACACCTCGCCGCGCGGCGGGAACCTGCGCAACCTGGACGCCGTCTTCCCCGGCCGCCCGCGCCGCCCGCTGCGCGGCCGGTCCGGCGCCTCCGTCACCCAGCTCGCCTACGCCCGGCGCGGCGTGGTGACGCCGGAGATGGAGTTCGTGGCCCTGCGCGAGGGCCTGGACCCGGAGTACGTCCGCGCCGAGGTGGCGCGCGGCCGCGCCGTCATCCCGGTCAACGTGAACCACCCCGAGGTGGAGCCGTCGATCATCGGCACGAACTTCCTGGTGAAGATCAACGCCAACATCGGCAACTCCGCCGTCACCTCCTCGATCGAGGAGGAGGTGGAGAAGATGACCTGGGCCACCCGCTGGGGCGCCGACACCGTCATGGACCTCTCCACCGGCCGCAACATCCACACCACCCGGGAGTGGATCCTGCGCAACTCCCCCGTCCCGATCGGCACGGTGCCGCTCTACCAGGCGCTGGAGAAGGTCGACGGCCGGGCCGAGGAGCTCAGCTGGGACGTCTACCGGGACACCATCGTCGAGCAGTGCGAGCAAGGCGTCGACTACATGACCGTGCACGCCGGCGTGCTGCTGCGGTACGTGCCGCTGACGGCCCGTCGCAAGACCGGCATCGTCTCGCGCGGCGGCTCGATCATGGCGGCCTGGTGCCTGGCCCACCACCGGGAGAACTTCCTCTACACCAACTTCGAGGAGCTCTGCGAGATCCTCGCGAGCTACGACGTCACCTTCTCGCTCGGTGACGGCCTGCGCCCCGGCTCGATCGCCGACGCCAACGACGAGGCGCAGTTCGCCGAGCTGCAGACGCTGGGCGAGCTGGGCCGGATCGCCCGGGAGCGAGACGTCCAGGTGATGATCGAGGGGCCGGGCCACGTCCCGATGAACAAGATCAAGGAGAACATGGATCTCCAGAAGGAGATCTGCGACGAGGCGCCGTTCTACACCCTCGGCCCGCTGACCACGGACGTCGCCCCCGGCTACGACCACATCACCTCGGGCATCGGCGCCGCGATGATCGCCTGGTGGGGCACCGCGATGCTCTGCTACGTCACCCCCAAGGAGCACCTGGGCCTGCCCAACCGGGACGACGTGAAGACCGGCGTCATCACCTACAAGATCGCCGCCCACGCCGCCGACCTGGCCAAGGGCCACCCCGGCGCCCAGGCCTGGGACGACGCCCTCTCCGACGCCCGCTTCGAGTTCCGCTGGGAGGACCAGTTCAACCTGGCCCTCGACCCGGAGACGGCCCGCGAGTTCCACGACGAGACCCTCCCCGCCGAGCCCGCCAAGACGGCCCACTTCTGCTCGATGTGCGGCCCGAAGTTCTGCTCGATGAAGATCAGTAAAAGCATCAATGAGAAGTTCGGCGCCGGCGCGGCCTCGCCGGAGTACGACGAGGCCGCGGTCGAGGGCATGAAGGCGATGTCCGAGGAGTTCAAGGCCCAGGGCAACAAGGTCTACCTGCCGATGGCGGACTGACCACACACCACCGCGCTCGGTGGGGCCAGGAGCTCCGTTCGGCTTCTGGCCCCACCGAGTTACGGCATCCGTCCCCCGAGACGGGTAAGGACTCCCAGGACGCCCTACCCGGCGACGGCTCGCCAGGGATCGGGACAGTCCTGACCTCAGCCGCCGTAGAGGTTGTACCCAGCCATCTCATGCTTCCTGTCCGTCATCTCTCGGATGCCTGTATCGGCGGCGTCGAGTAGCCCGGCAATGCCCACCATCACGTTGTGGAAGTGACGGATGTGGATGCGGGTAACGCCGTCGAGCGTGGCATCACCACTGTTGCGGACCGGGTAGCGGAAGTGAGGTGACCCCCGCGGTGTGGACACACCTGACAATGGATCTTGTTGGTCCAGGAAGGTGAAGATCTGCATGGCGAGGCCATCGAAGTACAGTGCGGAGTTCCGGTCGGACGCGGTGGCGTTGTGGTGGGCCTCGGCGGGACGGCGGACGTTCAAGGACGTCGCGGCCCCTGTGTCCGCACTCCGGGGGACACCTCAGTGGGGCATGAGCCCCTTCGGTGGCAGCACCACCGCACCTGTCTGGCAGAAGGTGGACCCGAGGATGTTCCTGCGGTCTCCGTGCCACTCCGGTGCAGGCGGCGTTCCGAGTCGCCTTCGCGCTGCCCGCAGTGGACGCGGTGGCCGTCAGCACCGACGACGCCGAGCACCTGCGGGAACTGCTCGGCGGCCTGGGCCAGGAGATCGACACCGAGGTCGTCCAGGCCTACCGGCAGCTTCTGTGTCAGTCCCCCTGAAGTTCCTTCACCGCTTGCTCCGCCAGCGCGCGAGCACCATCGCGGCGCGGGTCCTCGGAATGCCCGTACGACCCGAGGATCTTCGCCGCGACGAACAACGCCATCAACTTGCCGTCCCGGCTCGCGAAGTCGGCGCTCCGCTCGGCGCGGACGCGATCGGCCAGCTCCGGTACGGCGAGCGACGCCGCCCACAGTGTGGCCGCGTCCAGGCCGCGCGGGGCCATCCCCCAGTCCTCCCAGTCGAAGACGCAGAACTCCGGCGCCGTCACGTTCGCCCAGTTCAGATCCGCATGCGCCGGACACCACTCGATCACCGTCGCATCGACAACTGGGAACACTTGATGGATCGTCCGGGTCACCAGCTCCTGCGTGATGGTCTCCGTGTCGGGGGTGGCGATCCGGTTCGTCCGCTGCCGAGCGAGTGCATCGAGAGACGCGTTCAGCTGTGCCCACCACCCGGGAGGTAGCTCGGGTTCGTCCGCCACGACTGCGGGCCCCGCCGGTTCGGCTGGTAGAAGCCTGGTTTCGTCGGCTCGCCACATCACCGGCTCGGCCTCGTCCCGCCATGCGAGGCCGGCTAGCCACGCGGGTTTCGCGATGCCGTCCAGTGCCTCGGCCGCGGGCGTGCCGTCCCCGCCCTGCACGCCGATCCGCTCCAACCCGCGCCGCTCGATCCGCACCCACGTGCCGCGCCCGGTGCGAGCGCCTACGGATCGACGCTTGCGGACAACCGTCGCACGATCGAGCTGGGTCCCCAACGCGGTCTCGACCCGCTCCAGTACCTCGTCAACCGGCACCTGGCGCAGATCTGTCATGGGGCAACGGTAGCTATTCCGGGCCAAGTTGGAGGCACTTCGCTGGTCGTGCCGCATCCGATTTGCTCTCGTGGCAAGGGTTTTCGGCAAGCGGTGACCCCTTGGTGCCAAGAACTTCAGGCAGTAGATCAGCCCATACTGCCTTTGTTCAAGTTCTGCTCGATGAAGATCAGCAAAAGTGTCATGGGCACGTACGGCGACGACATGGCCGTGACCAGCGACGATGAGGCCGAAGCCGGCATGAAGGCCAAGTCCGCGGAGTTCGCGGCCAACGGCAACCGGGTCTACCTTCCGCTCGCCGACTGACGACCTGCGACATTGTGGCGCCGAGCCGGGAGGCAGGAGGGGGCTTCCCGGCTCGGCGCCTAACCAGTCGATCGGCGCATGCCGGCTGCCGGGTCGCGGATAGAACCGATGCGGTGGAGAGCGGCCGAGCCGGGCTTATCTGGCAGAGGGATGTTGCGAGATCAGCTCTCGCGCGAGAAAGCTGGCGACCTCCAGAGCCCCAGTTCCGAGAGCGGCCAGCGTAACGGACTCATCGGGTTCGGTGCGCAGTTGGAGTGTCCGACCGAAACCAGCCATTTGGGCAGACTGACGGGGCTGATGCGGGTTGAACGTATCGACGCTCGTCTGGCCAGCGTTTGACACACCTGCCGCCACCACGATGCGGTCCTGTTGGATGATGTTCAGCGCGCCCGTGAACCTCAGCAACTCGGCAACCTGCTGAGGCAAGGCAGCAGCGTCCAAGATCGAGCCGAGGGTATCGCCCGGCAACGTGGCTCTGATGGACACCTGGCCTGTCTTGTTCAGCCAGATGCCTACGAGTCCCCCCGGCCGGGATGTGTTCCACGATCGGGGTCGGCTGGAGGGGATCTCGACGGCCGCGTATCCCTGGGCCTTGGATGGGCTCAATGCCACGTCGTTCCTGACCATCCCGGTGGCACGGATTCGGTCGACGAGCGATGTACCCAGCTGTTCCAGTTCCCGTGCAGAGTGGCCGTCGAAGTCCAGGGGCAGGGTGTGTACCTCCAGCAAGGGCGCTCGCACGCCGGCCCACGCGGGAGCGGTGGTGTCATCGAGGAACCAGTGCAGGTCGGGTGACTGGGTCAGCTTGGAGAATCCAAGCGGAGACGAGACTGACTCCAACTCCCGGATCTTCTGGACGACTTTGGTCGTCAGCTCGATGGTGGTGTCGAAGGAGTCGCGGAAGACGCCGGTTGCGTAGGCTTCGACGGCCCGTATGAAGCCGTGCTGGGCTGGCTCGAACGTCACGCCTTGCTTCCGATAGACGATTCGGGTCATGCCCGCCTTTTGTGCTGCCACCCACTCGTCATGAGTTGCAGACTGGCCTGTCTCGGGGAAGATGTGGCCGTAGTTCGGACCTAGCAGGAAGAGACAAACATCTGCGGTCTCCAGTGCCCTCAGACATGCCTCCCGGCTAGGCGTGCTCTGTGCGGAGAAGTCCTCAAACCGCACAGGCGTGTGCCCCAAGGCGAGGATCAGCCCGCTGAGGGCGTCACGCTCTTCCTCCAGGCCCTTGCGAGCACTGCTGATGAAGATCTTCATGCTTCCGCGTCTCCCCTGCCGAGGGTTCACCTTCAAGGCGAACCAGAGAACTGGTGTTCAGGGTGCACCGATGTTAAGGAGGGAGCCTCATGGCCGAGGTCTCTGAAGATGCGATACGGGCCTACTGGAAGGAACAACGAGAGCAACTGCGGCAGTGCGAGACTCAGCGCTCCACACTGACAAACCTCCTGCTTGTCATCACCGCGGCTCTAAGCGCTCTGATCGTTCAGCAGCGATTCACGCTGTACGTCATGCCCCTGTGCCTCTTCGTTGCACTGACCGGAGTTTACGGGGCAGTGGCGGTGTCCAAGTACTACGAGCGGGCCTCGTACCACCTCTCCCAGGCCCGGGTGTTGACCAAGGATCTTGCACAGCGAGGCGTGCTGGGGTTAGACGAACTGCTCGTGAAGGCCCGCGAGGAGCACTACCGTGAGTTCCCCCGGCTTCATCGCGTGCGGCTTCACCGGCTGTGGGTGATTCTGCACCTTGCCATCGTGATCTATGGGTTGTCTCTGCTTACGGTGTGTGTGGTCGTCGCCTGATGTCACGCCGGTTCATCTGCGGGGCCGTGCGACGCCCGGCTTGAAGACCCGCTACACCGTGCGTGGGTGACATTCGGTTGGCGGGACCGGCGAGGAGCCCGGGGCAGTGCCGAACCGGGAGCAGGACGAAGCATCCCGGCTCGGCGATGCCGCTAGTGGCTGGTAGTCAACGGTGGGCTGGAGCTGGGTCAACTCGGACCCGTCGGTGCTCCCAGCCCTCGTGCCGACTCGATGTCGGCTGCCTCTACGCTCCGCCACGCCAGGAGTCGAGTGAAACGCTTGGCCCGTTCTGGAGATAGCTGGCAAGCGCCGTGCCGGTGGTAGACACGAACTCCTGCGGGATAGCGTCGGTGCTGACCCATGAGACCTCCGAGTGCTTCTCAGGCTCCCCGTTGCTGAGCTTGCCCGACCACTGGTGCGCGGCGAACACCACCGTCAGGAAGCCGTTGGGGGCCTCGACGCCCCGGGCGCCGTGGATGACGTGCACCAGCCGCAGGTCCTCCGGCGCGACCACGAGGCCGGTTTCCTCGTTGAGCTCGCGCACGGCGGTCTGGGTGATGGGTTCGCCGGGCTCGCTCTTGCCGACGGGCAGGTCCCACATGCCTTGGGCGAACTTGGCCTTGGGGCCGCGTCGCAGGAGAGCCACCCGCTGCGTCTCGCGGTCATGGACGATTACGGCGGCAACCAGCAGTGTCATCGACTCCGTGGCGGGCTTGAGCGCGGTGGACTGGTCGGCGGTTGTCTGGGCCACGTACTTCGGTCCCTTCCGGCGGTGCGGCAGTTAGGTCAGTGCCTCGCGTGCGCGGCGTTCCAGGTCAATGGCCCCTGGGACTCCGCGTCTACGGTAGATCGCTAACTGAGGGCGAATCGACCCGATCGCCTTTCTGGTGCGGTCCGAGGTCATGCCCTCCATGAGGTCGAGAGCGCGTCCCCAGGTAGACACTGCTTCATCGGCTCGGGCTTGTGCTGCGAGGCTGTCCCCCAGGTCGGCGTAAGTGAGCGCGTGGACCCGCTTGTACTTCTCGGCGTCCCAGCGGATCAGTGCGGCGCGGTGCTGCTGTTCGGTGCCCGTGTGGTCTTCCAGGTCCGTGAGGGTCCGGGCGGTGTGGCTGGCAACAGTGCCGGCGGCTGGCCCGCTGACGAGTGAGAAGGTCGGCTGAGGGTCGCCAGGCCGGGTGAGAGCATCCTCTGCCGCGAGTAGTGCTCGGGCAGCAGCCGGCTTGTCGCGGGTGGCAGCGAAGGCCCTTGCGTGGGTGGTGTGGAGAAGCGCCTCGGTCTGCCCATCCACGCGGCCAAGGCTGCGGGCCAGGGCATTTTCGATCAGTGCTGCACAATGCTGCGGCTGTTTGAGGCTGAGTGCTTGGTGGGCAAGTGCGCGCATCATCCAGCCCGCGTGACCGTGCGGGTCAGCCTCGACGGCGAGTTGGTAGCCGACGCGGTAGTAGTGCTGGGCGGCGCCTTCTCGGCCCAGGTCGTGGTTCTTCCATCCAGCCAGGTAGGCAAGCTCGGCCACGGCGCCGAAGGCCTGCCTTCGGGTGTTCTCGTCCGGGAAGCGGCCGTGGAGCATGGGGGCTGCCGTATCAGCGAGGTAGGCCGTCACGGTGGTCAGGCCGTGCCCTCCGCCCAGCCGCTCGTCCGCCACGCTGAACACTGCCGTGACCTGCCGGACCACCTCGATCTCTTCGACACCGACCCGCGCGGTGGTGGTGCGGGCTCGCATTAGGCGAGAGATCGGCTCGGGGTCGTAGATGAGGGGCATGGCGACCCCAGCGGTGGTGAACGCCGCGATGGCAAGGAAGTTGTGGCGCTCGACGTCTGCGCGACCCAGGATCCCAGCCGCTTCGATCGGATCGGCGCTGCTGGCCAAGGACTCCTCGGGCGCGGCGAACCCGATCTCGGCCAGCGTGATTCGGCGTCCGGCCCGCCTGGAGAGTGCTTCTGCGATGTACTGGCCGACTTGGCCCTCTGGCTGCTGCCTGCCGCTGACCCAATGAGCCACGGCGGACTTGTTGGTCCGGAGGACTTCGCCGTTCTCTGCACCGATCCGCTTCACCGCGTTGGCGAGCGCCTCGTAGGTCCAACCGGTGGTTGAAATCGCCTCTCTCAGGCGGCTGTTGGGCTCTTTGAGCGGATCCAAGATCAAACCCCCGACTGGCGCTGTAAACCGCGTAAACCACTCTACGTGCAGGCAGGCATACCGATCGTAGTGATCTGCGGGTTCACTGAACGAGGGAACCCCGACTGCCTGGGCCGCCGAGTGCGGCTGGTTCGGCGCGGTCGTACATGCCGGTTGACGGCCGCCCATTCCTGACTCGCTCGTAGACTGGAGGCCCGCATGTCCGTAAGCGTCATCTCAACGCCGGCCGGCACCTCGGGCGCCGTACCCGTCGAGGTCCCGGCAGTACGGCCTGACGATCTCGGCTGCCTGATGGAACTACCGTGCGTCCCTCAATCCGCTGGGGTGACACCCGAGTTGGATCGCATCGCTCTGGCCGCCTGGTCGCTCACCGAGTTGGACGATATGGCCGCGCTGCTGGTGACCGAGCTGGGGGCGAACGCGGCCAAGCACACGGGCTGCACGAAGATCGCCATTTCCGTAACACAGCAGCGGGAGTCCGTGCAGGCTGGGGTCCGGGACTCCTCCGGCGAAGTGCCGTGCCGCACGGTCCCTGCACCCGAGGCGCAGTCCGGGTACGGCCGGGGGCTGCTAGACGCCTTGTCCTCTCGGTGGGGAATGACCTGGGCGCCATTCGGGAAATGGGTCTGGTTCGAGTTGCGGACGGTGAAGCTGTGACTGCCGAATTCAGCACGGCGCGGGGCTGTCGCCGAGGCGAGCACCGTGATCGGGTCGGAGCGGTACTGGCCGGCCTCTGGGCAGTCGGGCACGTGATCACCGTGCACCTCCTCGGCGTCTCCGCTGCACACCAGTTGGACCCTGATCACCTCGGCTCGGCGCAGACTGCCCAATTCACTCCAGACCGCGAACCGTCGATCTGACCATCCCGCGCCCCCAGGGCGCTCACGAACTCCCAGTCCTTCGGAAGGACGCTTCCGGCGGGCTGGGCTGCACCACCCTGCACGACTGCCCGCCCATCTCCGGGTGGGCAGAGCGAACTCGATGGGAGAAGCACATGAGCAGCGACACCAAGCGGGCCCCGGAGGTCTCCGCCCTGACGCGGCGGCTGGACCACTCCGTCCCGGACGGCGACTTCGCGCCGGCAGTCACCGGGCTGACCCGGGCCCTGGACCACATGGTCCCGGACGGCGACTTCGCGCCCGTGGGAACCGAGAGCTGATCTCGGGTCTGAAGTGACGCCGTCTGGTTGACGGCATGGCGGGTCGGCTCGGCGTGAGCAGCCGAGTCGGCCCGCCCCCTCCCGCTCCACCCTCTGCAGTTTCCGTCCAAGGAGAGTCCACCGTGTCGACCACGATTGCCGACCGCGTTCCGTCCGGTTCCTTCTTCGATCTCACCCGCAGCGACCCGGAGTTGGCCCAGCTCCGGGAGGCGGGAGCCGAGTGGGCTCTCCCATTTGCACTGATGGGCCGCATCCTGCGGTCGGGCACGCCCTACGCGGAGCACGCCCGCACCCTGTGCAGCGAGTCCTTGACGGTGGCCGGCGTGACCTTCGACTGGTTCGACGCCGAGCTGCCCCGCGAGATCGCCGACGACGTGAACCTGGCGAACTACCGGATCGTGGAACACACCGACGAGCGGCGCGCGGCGCTGACGGCCGCGCTGGACCGCCTGTCACTGGTCCATCCCGAGGGCTTCGACCGGATGCGCGAGTTCGTTCGCGGCATGCTGTGGGTCGGCCTCAAGCCCGGTGTCCGCGCCTCCTCGCTGACCAGTTCCAGTGACCCGGCGCTCCCGTACGTCATCGTGTTCACCGACAAGGCCCGGCACCATATCCCGCCGAACACCGTCACCACGGAGCCGTCCCCCTTCTTCCTCGCGGAGAACCTGCTGCACGAGGGAACGCACCAGTCGATCGCCCTGCACATCCACCAACACCAGGTCTTCGCCGACGGGTACTCGTCCGAGACCTCCCCCAAGATCGAAATCGCGTGGCGAGCCGGACAGGGTGTCGCGCGCAACCAGGCGTGGGAGATCGATCGCGCCTTCCACGCGATCTGCGTCTACAACCAGTTGTTGCGGTTCCGCCGCACCGAGCTTGACCGCGACGACCTGACCGCCAACGAGCGCGCGTGCTTCCAGAGCGCCTACGACGGGGGGCTGCCGGCCGCCCGCTACCTCATGCGCGAACTCGAACTCCTGGGTGAGCACTTCACCCCGCACGGGGTGGACCTACTGACCGGCCTGCGCCAGCAGATCGACCAGCTGTAGTGCCAGGCTGACCGCAACCGAACGAGGGAAGGCTCAGTGCTCCAGCACCTCATCACGCAAGACGAAGACCTGCGGATGGTCCCCACCGACCGGGCCGAGCTGACCGCCGCGGTGGCCCGGCTCCGGGAGGAGTTGTCCACCGGGCCCGATCCCGACCGAACCCGCGTCCTGACCCGGTGGATCGGCATCGCCCAGATGAGCCTGGGGGACTACGGCGAGGCCCACACGTTCCTTCGCCGGTCACTCGAACTGGCCATCGCCAGCGGGAACGTCCGGGCCGTCGTCGCCACGGAACTCAACTTCGGCGACGCCCACCGCTACGCCGGTGACGTCGAGACTGCGGAGACGTTCTACCGCAGCGCCCTGGACACCGCGCGGGGCAGGTGCCCGGAACTGCTCGACTTCGCGCTCCAGCACTTCGGCAAGCATCTCATGGAGCACGGCGACCTCGCCGGTGCCCGTGCGCACCTGCAAGAGGCGCTGCGGCTGCGGATCGCCAAGGGGAGCACCGACTTGGTCGAGTCCACGCAAGCCGCGCTCAACCGGGTCGACGCACTGATCGGCAGCACCCCCGTGTCAGCGCCGGTCGTCGCGGCACCCGAGGAGTGGAGCCGTCGGTGGACGGCTTGGCTCCAGGCCCGCACCACCGTGGGCGACCCGACCCGGTGGCACGACGACCTCGACGTCGTCCGGGACGGGGTGCGGAGCCTCGCCGTGCACCAGCGGGTGCAGCCCCGCCACCTGTGGGACCAGCCGTTCCCCACCGGTCTGATCACCGCCATGGCGGCGGAAGCCGAGAAGGCCCTCACCGCCGACGGCTACCGGCACAACGGCAAGCGCAACGCTGCCGTCGGCGACGCCGCGAACCACTTCGCCGCCCAGGTCGACCTTGCCGCGCTCGTGGCCCGCTCCACCGGTCTGGACGTCGATCAGCCGCACACCGGCGTCTACATCGGCTACACGGAAGGGCAGTCCCTCGACTTCCACGTGGACGAGGCCGGGTTCGGCGAGGCCAATTTGATCATCTGCCTCAAGCGCACCCGCCCCACCGAAGCGGACAAGGCCAGCACCACCGTCTTCATCAGCGCCGCCGGCTACCTCGAATGCGACCTTGGAGTGGGCACCGCTGTCGTCTTCGACGGAGCGCTCACGCCGCACGGCCGGACGCCCCTCAGCACAGGGGAGGGCATCACCCTCATCAGCCTCGGCTTTCGCGCGCGGGACCAGGCCACGCGCGCCCTCACGGACCTTCCCCCGGTTCCGGCGTAACCGCACCTGGTCAACCGCCACTCAACGGGCGGCGGGCATGCCCCTGACCGCCCTCGTACCCCCGCTGGCATCCCCCTCTGGCGGGCTCGACCGTCGCCCCGCAGCCTCCCCAGGCGCCTGCGGGGCGGGGGCCTTTCGCCTCCGGCGAGACGCCGTGTGCGCCGGTACGGAGCCTGCGCGGGATCTACGGGGGACCATTCCGGCCGGGCTCCCCGCAGCTGCCGAGAGTAGGAGTTCGCGGAGCAGGGCAACCGGGTCTACCTGCCGATCGCGGACTGACTCTCCACCGACTGCACCGGCCCGCGTCCCGTGGGGGGAGTCGCGGGCCGGTGCGCTTTCACGTCGTCGGATGTCGTCGGACGTCCCGGGGGGCCACGATCGGCGCCGGCCGGGTCGTCCGCCGTCGCCGCGAGATCCGCGGGGTTTGCCGGGTTTCGTCGGGGTCAGTGCCGTCGGCGGGCCGCGGCTCGTCCGCTTCGCCTCACCAGGACGACGAGTGCACCGCCCAGGGTGAGGGCGGCCGTCGAGCCGACCAGGAGGCCGATCGATCCACCCGAGCCGGTGGCGGCGAGTGCCGCCCCCGACTCATCCGGGTGCTGCACGGGACCGCCCTGCACGGGAGCGCCCGATGCGTTGCCGCCGTGACCGTTGCCGACCTGCACGGAGCCGCCCGGCACGTTGCCGTGAGGGCCG
This sequence comes from Kitasatospora sp. NPDC022856, assembly GCF_055561235.1. NCBI lineage: Bacteria > Bacillati > Actinomycetota > Actinomycetes > Kitasatosporales > Streptomycetaceae > Kitasatospora > Kitasatospora sp. NPDC022856. The sequence goes on from NZ_JBVHHE010000002.1 coordinate 321,795, forward strand.
TGGTCGTTCCCGTGATGACCTTGCTCATGACCACCGTGACCCTGGTCGCCGTGCCCCGGCCCGCCGTGACCGCCGTGGCCGCTTGGAGACTGGGACGGCCCTGCGGGGCCCGCCGGTCCTGCCGGGCCTGTCGGACCTGCGGGTCCTGCCGGTCCTGCGGGGCCGGGAGAACCGGGTGCGCCGGGTGAGCCGTTGGCGCCGGGTGAGCCGTTCGCACCGGGCGAGCCGTTCGCGCCGGGCGAGCCGTTCGCGCCGGGGAGTCCGTTGGCACCGGGCGAGCCGTTCGCGCCGGGCGAGCCGTTCGCGCCGGGGAGTCCGTTGGCACCGGGCGAGCCGTTCGCGCCGGGGAGTCCGTTGGCACCCGGAGCACCAGGTGCACCGGGGGCTCCTGGGGCGCCGTTGGGGCCGGGGGCACCAGGTGCACCCGGGGTGCCGGGTACGCCGGGAGCGCCGTTGGGGCCGGGCGAACCAGGTGCACCGGGGGCTCCTGGGGCGCCGTTGGGGCCGGGGGCACCAGGTGCACCAGGGGCGCCGGGCACGCCGGGAGCGCCGTTGGGGCCGGGGGAACCAGGCGCACCCGGGGCGCCGGGTACGCCGGGAGCGCCGTCGGGGCCGGGCGAACCGGGCGCACCGGGCGAGCCGGCCGGACCGGCGGGTCCGCTCGGACCGGTGGGTCCAGTCGGACCGGTGGGTCCGCTCGGACCAGCAGGACCGCTCGGACCGGCAGGACCGCTCGGGCCAGCAGGACCGCTCGGTCCGGGCGGGCCGACGGTGCAGGCCGCCCTCGTGATGGTGTTGTCGTCCAGCGTGACGGCCCCCGTGCGGGCCAGGGCACGGCCTTCGATCACCGAGGCGTGGTTCACGGTGATGGACGTCATGGCGAGGATGTTGCCCTTGAAGAAGGAGCTGACGTCGATGGTGGCGGAGCTGCCCACCTGCCAGAACACGTTGCAGGGCTGCGCCCCGTTGACCAGGCTGACGACGCTCGACGGCGCCGTGATCAGGGTGGAGGCGATCTGGAAGATGAAGACGGCACTGGGGTCGCCCAGGGCGTCGAGGGTGACGGTCCCGGTGAGGTTGAGCGACGACGTGGCCTTGTAGACGCCGGGCGTCAGCGTCAGTCCGCCGATGTCGCCCGGAGAGGTCAGGCTGGCGGTGGGGGCTCGGCCCGCGGCGTCGTTGTAGGCGATGACCAGGTCGGACTGGGCCTGTGCGGCCTGGGCGTCGTTGACGTGCTGGACGCCGTTCACGATCCCGGGCGGAAAGCCCGTCACGCTGGTGCCCGGGCTGAGGCCCAGGTCTCCGTTGATCACGCTGGGGCCGGTGTTGGTGACGGTTGAGGCGGCCAGGATCGCGTAGCTGGTGTCGGTCCCCAGCGTCACCGGTGCCGTGGCGGCGTGCGCGGGGCTCGCGACCAGACCTGCTGTCGCCAGCAACGTGAATCCGGAGAGCAGGACGAGCGCCCCCGTGAGGCGGGAGCGTCGGCGCCCGCTGTCGGGTGGGGCGGGCGGAATGGCATCGACTGCCATGGGACGGGACCCTTCTTGTCGTTGTTGAGCTCCGTCACCCGGAAAGAGGTGTTTCGGAGCACTGATGGTGAGTTCTGGTCGGCCCACAAGCCCTCGTACGTGCGCCGGGGCGCCACGGGCGTCACCCCGGGAGGGCCACAGAGCGACAGTCCGCCAGGGATGGTGATGCACCGTCACCAACTCAGTACACCGTGCAACAACAACATGAGAAGGAAAGAATAATAAAGATGCAAAAGGGTGAAGCGGTGGCGCCGTCGGGGTATCTTCACCTCTGCCCGGCGCGTCGTTTGTCTACGTACTCAACGCCGCGTACGGAGTCTCGGCCTCAGCTCCGGTCGGCTCCTCCGGATCCGGCTACGCTCACGGAGTCCGACGTCGTTCCCGCATGGGACCGGTGGACCCGAATGCCGTCGTAATCCTCCCCTGAGTGCCTTCCATGCCTTAGCAGTACCGTTTTTCCTCTTGGCCGCGTCCATGGTGGTGAAATGACGTATCGCTCGGGGGATCGAGTCGTTGGCCTGCATATGAACGACCCAATGAATCGGCAGGGCGGGCTGCTCGCGGCGACCGAGGGCGACGCCGGTACCGTGGCCGAACGCTGCCGTCTCGTCGGCGGCCTGCTCCGAGTCACGCTCGGAGAGCTGCGCGAGGAACTCGGATACCGCAGACTCGGCAAGTACGTGCTGGACGAAGTGGCCGAGAGCCTCGCGGCGGAGGGTCTCGGCTGGTTCCCGGCCTGGCGGCTGTCGCCGAGGGAGAACGCCGAACCGCGCAAGGAGCACGAGCTGTGGGTGTTTCTGCGGGACGACGGTCTGCGGTGCCAGGTCATCGACGCGATTCAGGCCCCCGACGGGTTCGACGTCCCCACCGTCCTGAACGGTCTGCTCGCCGACCGCCCCCGGGGCCTCTCCCCGGAGCGCAAACTCGGCCTCATCCGCGAGATCCTCGGGCTCTGAGCGGCCATCGCCCCGGAGGTCGGCGGGGCGGGGGCGGGGGAGTTCGCCCGCCGGGGTGACCGCGCCGCGCCGACCCGTCCGGACGGTCAGGCGACGGGGTGAGGGGCCGTCAGGCCGGCCACGCGGTCGGCGGTGAGGATGCCGAGGAGGTAGCCGTCGTCGTCGACGACCGGCCAGATCGCGAGGGACTTGATCCTCATCGCCAGCGCCGCCAGGCCGAGGGCCATCCCGGGCCAGGCGAACGGGCCCCGCTGGTGCGCGGTGTCGCGCAGCGCGGTCCGCTCGGCGTACCAGGAGCGGGTCAGGAACGAATCGAGACCGGCCCGCGTCACCAGCCCCTCGCAGCGGCCGTTGTGGTCGCGGACCAGCAGGTAGGCGACGTGGGCACCGCGGAAGATCTCGTTGGCCCGGTCGACGGTGATGTCGTCGGCGATCTGGTACTCGTAGGGCTCCATCGCGTCCGACACCGTGAGGCCGTGGCTCGCGGACTGTGCGTACTGGGTGGTCATGACGTCGACCCGACCCGCCTCCGGGCGGTTCTGCGCCGCCCGGTGCTGTCCTGCACCCAGAACGAAGCCGGAACGGGACCGGATGCGGAATGCCCTGGATGAAGCCCAGGCTACTCCGGTCGGGCCCGGCCCGGCGGGGTCCGGAGCAGTCTCGGGAAACGGTCCAGGACGCCTCGCACACGCGGGGCGCGGCCGCGGCGGGGAACCACACGCCGGCGGAGGAGCCACTCAACCCGGGCCTGCGCGACCGGGACGACGTGAAGACCGGCGTCATCACCTACAAGATCGCCGTCCGTGCCGCCGACCTGGCCAAGGGCCACCCCGGCGCCCAGGCCTGGGACGACGCCCTCTCCGACGCCCGCTTCGAGTTCCGCTGGGAGGACCAGTTCAACCTGGCCCTCGACCCGGAGACGGCCCGCGAGTTCCCGCGACCCGAAGGGGGGAGTCGCGGGCCGGTGCGCTTCCACGGCCGATCGACCGCGCCGGGATTGCGGTGCCCGGGCTCGCCGCCGGGGGGTGGAATGCATTTGACAGCAGCATGTTGATCACACGAATGTGTGCTCCGCCGTTCTGGCGCCATCGCGTGAATCATGGGGGAACCACCGTGCGAAGAGCACGTATTCCGGCTGCAGTCGTTCTGGTCCTGTCGGTCACCGGGGCGATCACCTCGGTCGCCACCGCGAGCGCCGACGCCACCGACCTGTACGTGGACAACAAGTCCGCGTCCTGCTCCGACTCCGCGCCCGCCGCGGGGGGCCAGGGCACGCCCTTCTGCACCATCGGCGCCGTGGCGGACGCCGTCCGGCCGGGGCAGACCGTGCACATCGCGGGCGGTGACTACAACGAGCCGATCGCGCTCACCCGCTCCGGGACGCCGACGGCGCCGATCACCTTCGTCGGGACGCCCTACACCGAGGACCCGGCGGGCCGGGGAACGGTCCTCGGGGAGTACGGGGGCCTCAGCAACGTCGTCGCCCTCACCGGCGTCCACGACGTCGTGGTCCGGCACCTCTTCGGGCGCTCCGGTCGGGAGGCCGTCCTGGTCACCGACTCCAGCCGGGTCACCATCGACGACCTGGTCGTCTACAGCTCCGGCTGGGACAGCACGGTCGGCACCGGGTACCCGAGCGCGCGGATCACCGGTGCGAGCAGCGACGTCACCCTGAGCCGCAACGACATCAGCGCCTCGCACGCGGGCGGCGTCCAGGTCGACGCCGGAGTACGGCACGCGGTCCTGACGACCAACTACCTCAGCTCCAACTCGGGCGTCGGGGTGCGGATCACCGACGCTCCGGACGCGGTGGTCACCGGCAACACCGTCCAGGCCTCCTGCGGGCCGCTGGTCGAGCTGGCCGGGGCGTCCACGGGCGCGACGGTCGAGAACAACGTGCTGGACGGGGACGAGAACGGCCACCCGAGCTGGGGCGCCTGCGCGTCCACCGGACACGAGGACCTCTCGGTGTCCGTCGGCTCGACCGCGGGGACCAAGGCGGACTACAACCTCGTCACCACGCTGACGCGGACGCCGTACAGCTGGGCGGGCCGGACGTACGCCACGGTCGCGCAGTTCCAGCAGGCCTCCGGCCAGGGCGCGCACGACCTGTCCGCCTCCCGTGAGGACCTGTCGCGGCCCGACTCCCCCGCCGTCGACTCGGCCGACGCGACCGCACCCGGCACGCTGACCACCGACGGGCGCGGCAGGCCGCGGGCCGACAACCCGGTGGTCGCCAACACCGGGACCGGTGTCGGCTACTACGACCGGGGCGCGGTCGAGGCGCAGGACCCGCTGGCCGTGTCGCTGAGCGTCTCGTCGACCCCGCCGGCCGGGCAGCCGCTGACCGCCGTGATCAACGGCCGGGTCGATTCGCCCTGGTCCCCCGCGACCGCCACGCTGGACTTCGGCGACGGCAGCGCGCCGGCCGGCCCGGTCGCCTTCCCGGCGCGGCACGACTACGCCCCGGGGACCTACACCGCCACGCTGACCGCGACCGACGGCCTGGGCCTGACGAAGACCATGTCCACCCGGGTCACGGTCGCCGCTCCCGGCCCGGTCCGGCCCGCCCTCGCGCTGTCGCCCTACAACACGGGCGGCCAGGAGGTGCTGGCCGACGGCACCGCGACGGTCAGCCCGTGGCCGGTGGCCACCCGGAGCTTCGACTTCGGTGACGGCACCGCGCCGGTGGCGGGGAGCGCCACCACCGCGCGCCACTCCTACGCGAAGCCCGGCACGTACACCGTCACCCACACGGTGACGGACGACCACGGCCGCTCGGCCTCGATCACGTACCCGGTCTCGGTGGCCACTCCGATCGCCGGCCGCTGGACCACCGGGCAGCCCGCCACGGTGGCGTTCTACCGGAACGGCGCGCTGACCCCGCTGACCACCAACGCGCCGACCGGCCAGGGTGAGCGGATCTACCTCGGCCAGGCCGGTGACACTCCGGTCGCGGGCGACTGGGACGGCACCGGGCACGACCAGGCGGGCATCTACCGGCCGGGTTCGAGCACCTTCGGCCTGCGACACCAGGACGGCAGCGTCACCGCCGTGCCGATGGGCGACCCGGGGGACGTCCCGGTGCCGGGCCGCTGGGACGGCAACGGGCACGCGCAGCTGGCCGTCTACCGTCCGAGCACCGGGGCGTTCATCGTGCGGCACGACGACGGCAGCTTCAGCAGCGCCGTCTTCGGCGACGCCGGCGACCTGCCCGTGGTGGGCGACTGGGACGGCGTCGGCCACACCCAGCTGGGGATCTACCGGCCGGCCGAGGGCCTGAAGGGCCTCGGTGTCTTCGCGCTGCGGCACGACGACGGCAGCGTCTCCACCGCCGGCTTCGGCGCGCCCGGCGACCTGCCGATCGTGGGTGACTGGAGTGGCACCGGCCGCACCACCTACGGCGTGTACCGGCCGTCCGAGGCCCGCTTCCTGCTCAGCCGCGCGTACACCGGGCAGTCCGACATCGACTTCGTCCACCCGAACGTGTAACGCGGCACGGCCGGGGCCGCCAGCGGCCCCGGCACCCCCGCCGGATGTCGGCCGAGGGCACGCCGGACCCCTGTACCGGCGTGTCCTCGGCCTGTTCGTGGGCCGGGTCCGGCGCTCAGGAAGCGTCCTCGGGGTACCAGCGGAGTTCGACGGTGTTGCCGTCCGGGTCCTGCACGTAGACCGAGGTGGCGCTGCCGCGGGCGCCGTAGCGGGGGACGGGGCCTTCGAGGACGGTGAACGCGCCGGAGTCGATGACCTCCTGCCAGTCCAGGGGGTCGACGGTGAGGCAGATGTGGTCGACGTTGGACCCGCCGCGCTCGCGGGCGGTCAGGTCGATGATGGTCTCCGGGCTGACCCGCACGGAGGGGAACGAGACCTTGCCGGCCCGCCACTCGTCGACGCGGACGGGGGCCAGACCGAGCAGGCCGGCGTAGAAGTCCAGCGAGCGCTCGACGTCCCGGACGTTGAGGACGAGGTGGTCGAAGGCCTTGACGCGGACGGCGCTCACTGGGGACTCCCGGGGGTGGGGCGGGCGGGGTGACGTGCTTCCATGATCGGACCGCCCCGGGCGGGGGATCAACGCTCGATCGGTCCAGGATCGTTCACCGGAAGTAAACGATGGGAGCCGGCCGTGTGGGAGCGCCACGAGATCGAGGCGCTGCTGACCCTCGCCGAGGAGCTCCACTTCGGGCGGACCGCCGAGCGTCTGGGAGTCAGCACCGGCCGGATCAGCCAGGTGATCGGGAAGCTGGAGCGGCGGATCGGCGCCCGGCTGTTCGAGCGCACCAGCCGGATCGTGCGGCTCACCGCGATCGGGCAGCGGCTGGCCGGGGACCTGGCGCCGCTGGCCGCCGGGATCGAGGAGTCGGTGCGCCGCGCCGTCGAGGCCGGGCGCGGGGTGACCGGGGAGCTGCGGGTCGCCTTCCTGGGCGAGTGGACCGCGCCGGTGCTGCTCAGGGCCGTGCGGCTGTTCACCGAGCGCCACCCGGGCTGCCGGGTGGACGTCCGGGAGGTGCAGCTGTTCAACTCCCGGGCCAGCCTGCTGGACGGCTCCGTCGACCTCCTCATCGCGGCCTTCCCGTTCGACGGGATGGCCCGCGGGCCGGCGCTGATGGAGGAGCGGCGGGTCCTGGCGGTGGCCGCCGGGCATCCGTTGGCCGGGGCGGAGTCGGTCTCGCTCGAAGTCCTCGCCGAGCACCCGGTGGTGCAGTACCCGGCGGTCACCTCGGTCGAGTTCAAGCGGGACCGGACGCCGGAGCGCACCCCGGCGGGCCGGCCGGTGCCCAAGGGGCCGGTCGGCAACACCTTCTCCGAGATGCTCTCGCTGGTGGCGATGGGCCGGGGCGTCCTGCCGGTGGGCGAGCACTCCCGGCGGTACTACCCCCGCCCGGACGTCGCCTACGTGCCGATCCGCGACGCGTCGCCGATCGAGCGCGGGCTGGTCTGGTTGGAGAGCAACACCACCGAGCGGGTCCGCGCGTTCGTCCGCGCCGCGACGGACGCCGGCGCGGGGGCGGAGCCCGGCGCCGATCCGGTTGCGGGGGCCGATCCGGTCGCGGGGGCAGATCCGGGTTGGGTGGCCGATCCGGGTGCGGCCGCGGCGAACTGACGCCGGATGGGCCCGGGCGGCGGCCCACCCGGGCCCACCGGCCCCGGCCCACCCGCCCGTCCCTCGGGGTCAGACCTCGTCCGGCCCCGTGAAGCCCGGCCCGGTGTAGCCGGGGCCGGTGAAGTCCGGGGTGCTGAAGGAGGCCGTGCGCGGCTCCCGGCCCTGCGGGTCGGTGAGCCCCTCGGCACCGGGGCTGGTGAAGCCAGGCCCGCTGTAGCCCGGCCCGCTGTAACCGGGGCTGCTGAAGTCCGGGCGGGCGGTGTCCGGGCGGGCGCCGTCGGGGCGGGCGGTGTCGGGTTCGGCGCCCGGTCCCGGTATGCCCGGCGCCGTCGTGGGGTCGGCGCGCAGGGCGGTGTGCAGGTAGGGCAGCAGTGCCCGCTCGCGCAGCGCGCGCTGCCAGTCGCGCCGGGCGTCGGCGAGCTCGGCGGCGAGGTCCGGGTCGGTGCCGGGGGGCGTCGGGGTGCCGGCGCCGTCCCGCAGGGCGGTGAGGATCAGCCCGACGATGCCCACCGCCATCGCGACCACGCCGGCCGCCAGCGCCAGCCAGCCGGCGGTCAGCAGCGAGCGGGCCAGCCGTAGCTCGGGGTCGGCGGCCCGCAGCGCGTAGCCGATCAGCAGCAGGACGAGTGCGGCGGCCCAGGCCAGGATCGGGGTGAGCACGGTGAGCACCGGGAAGAGCCCGGCGCCGCCGTTGGCGGAGCGCAGCTGGGTGAGCAGGCCGGGCGCGCTGGGCTCGCCGCTCCGGGCGGGCGGTGGTGTCTCCCGCAGGCTGTCGCGGAGCCGGAGGTAGTGCGTGTACTCGGTGGCCGCCGCGGCCGCGACGCCGTCGGCGGCGCGCAGGGCCTTGATGCGCAACTGGTCGGCGGTGAGTGCGCCGGGCGTGCGCAGGGCGGTGAGGACGGTGCCGTCACGCAGTGCTTCGTCGAGGAGGCGCTCGTAGTCAGGGCGGTCCTCGGCGAGCAGGTGCGGGGCGTTGTTCATGGGGACCCCGTTCATGCCAACCCCGTTCGCTCCGTCGCGGTGCACGGAGACGGGTAGGGAGACGGGCCGTCACACGGGCGGCCGGGTGTGGTGTGCCCTCGATGGTAGGGGTGGTCACGGCCGCGCAGACAGTAAGTTTCCGGAATTTCGCGCCCCGGGCCGCGCGTGCGCTACGGCCCGGGCGCCGGGAACGGGTGTTCGCCCCGGGGTCGGTGGGGCGGCCGGGGGGTCAGATCGGCAGCCGTGCGACGAGCAGCCGCCCCTCCATGGTGACCCCGCCGTCCATGGCGACGGCGAGCTCGTCGGCGTAGACGTACGGGCCCGGGATGTGCGGCGGCGCGCCGTCGTCGGCGTGCACCGCGCCGGTCAGGTACGGGATGGGGCTGTGGCCGTGCACGATCCGCGCGCCGCCGTAGGTGTCGAGCAGCTCGTGGGCGGCCGTCGGGCCGCCGTCGCCGCGGAACGCGAAGCGCTTGGTGAACCGGCGGAAGCAGTCCCACCACTCGTCGACGCCCTCGTCCGCGAGCAGGTGGTGGACGGCGTCGTTGACCTCGGCGATGGAGTCGCCGTACTCCAGGTACGCGGTGGTGTCGGAGTGCAGCAGCAGGTGGCCCTCCTCCAGCGCGATGGCGGGCAGCCGGGAGAGCCAGCTGATGTGGTGCGTCTCCAGGCGGTCCAGGTCGTGCTGCTGGCCGCCGTTGAGCCGCCAGGCGGCCAGGAAGGAGGCCGTACCGGCGGTGGACTGGACGGGTTCGTCGCCGTACCGGGCGGCGCCCAGGAAGAGCAGTTCGTGATTGCCCATCAGGGCCCGGCAGTAGCCGCCCGCGGCGGCGGCCTCGGCGGCGAGCTGCATGACCAGGTCGATGACGCCGATGCCGTCGGGGCCGCGGTCGGTGAAGTCACCGAGGAACCAGATCCGCGAGCGCCCGGCGGCCCAGTGGCCCTCGGCGTCGATCAGGCCCTGGTGGCGCAGTTCGGCGAGCAGCTCGTCGAGGTAGCCGTGCACGTCGCCGACCACGTAGAGCGGGCCGGGCGGCTCGTTCGGGGCGGGCGCCGGGTACGGGTGGTAGGGCAGGCCGGGCTCGGGCAGCGGGGGCCCGAGTTCGATGGTCGGCGGGTCGTCGTTCTGGTGCGCGGGCGAGGGCCGGTCCGGCAGGGTCGGCTCGTACCCGCCGTGCTCGGTCTGCGCGGCGTGCGGGTGCCCGACGTCGTGCGGGTGACCGGTGTTCTGCGGGTGTCCGGCGGCCGGCCAGTGCTGTTCGAGGTAGCGGGCGCCGCCGTAGCCGCTGTAGGTCTCCGACTCGTAGGCCGCCTCGGCGTACCCGGTCGGCTCGGGTTCGTAGTAGGTGCCGAAGGGCAGCACGTCGAGGTCCGGCTGGTGGCGGGGGCCTGAGTCGGGGTGTTCAGGCCCGGGGAAGCGGTCCTCGGGTGTCATTCGCCCATCATAGGAAGACCACTCTCCCGGCGTCGTCACCTGGTGGGTATCCAATCCTCCGGAGCGTCAGCCGGGCGGTCCGTCAGGTCCGTTTTGTCCTGGCTAGGTATGGTCTAGACCGCAAGATGATCACCTGCGGCCGTCCGTGGCGATGCGTGCCGGTCCGTGACAGGGCCATGCCGAGCCAGGAGTCCGGGACCGGCCGCCGCACCGGTGCTCGGCCCACGCACCGGCCCGGGCGGCCGGCCCGGGCGGGCCGCCTGACCGCCCGGGCCGGCCCGCGCACCGCCCGTCGGCCCCCTACACCTCGCCCGGCGGGCGCGGCGGGCTGACGGTGGTGCGCGGACTCCGCCGTTGGGAGGACGCGCGGACGATCAGCTCGGTGGGCATCAGCGTGCCGGGCGGCGGCCCCGTCCCGGCGGTGCGGAAGCGGGGCGGGAAGAGCCGGGCGATGTCGACGCCCGTCCCGGAGTCCACCCCCTCGATGGCGTCGATGAGCAGGTTGACCACCGTCGTCCCGATCCGCCGGGGCTTGAGCGAGAGCGTGGTGATCGGCGGCTCGGTGGTCGCGTACACATCGCTCTCGCTGCAGCAGACCAGCAGCAGGTCGTCCGGCACCCGCAGGCCGTACCGCCGGGCGGCGGCGAGCAGGTCGGTGCCGTTCGGGTCGAAGAGCCCGTAGACGGCGTCGGGCCGGTCCGGGCGGGCCAGCAGCCGGTCGGCGGCGACGGCCCCCGCGGCCGGGTCGTGCGCCGGGTAGGTCTCGTAGACCGGTTCCTGGCCGACCTTGGCGCACCAGCCGAGGTAGGCCTCGGTGGAGAGCCGGGTGTAGGTGTCGGTGCTGGTGCCGGTGAGCAGGCCGATCCGGCGGGCGCCGGCCTCGGAGAGGTGGTCGAGGATGCCGAGCACGGCGGCCTCGTGGTCGTTGTCGACCCAGGCGGTGACCGGGCAGTTGCCCGGCTTGCCGTCGCTGACCACCGGGACGCCGGACCGGTACAGCTCGCTGACCAGGGGGTCCTGGTCGGGCGGGTCGATCACCACGGTGCCGTCCAGGGCGATGTTGCCCCAGACGTCGTGCCGGGAGGAGGCGGGCAGCACCACCAGGGCGTAGCCGCGGCCGAGCGCGGCGCTGGTGGCGGCGCGGGCCATCTCGGCGAAGTAGGCGAACTCGGTGAAGGTGAACGGCTCTTCGCCGTAGGTGGTGACGGTCAGTCCGATCAGGCCGGAGCGCCCGGTGCGCAGGGTTCGGGCGGCGGCCGAGGGGCGGTAGCCGAGGCGCTCGGCGACTTCGCGCACCCGGCTTCTGGTCTCGTCGGGCAGGCGGCCCTTACCGTTGAGCGCGTCGGAGACGGTGGTGATCGACACTCCTGCGGCTGCTGCCACATCCCGGATGCCGGCCCGCTCCAGACGCCGCGAGGTGGTGGGTCGCCGACCGCTCTGGTTGGCTGCTGCTGTCATGGCGGACCGATCGTATGGCTCCTGACAAGGGTCTGTGACCGGCGCATCGGGGGTCCTTGGAGATACGTTTCTCCAAGAGTGAGCCCGTGTGCGCCCCTTCGATACCCGCACGAAACCAGCCGTCTTACCTCTGACATGTGCCAAAGGAACCCTGCAGAATGGCTGATCTGCACCAGTAACCCGACCGGGCATCTCACTCCTACGGGTGAGCCGCGGTCGGTATCGTTCAGGGCACCCGACCGGGGTGGTCCGGTGCGTTGCGAGATCCCGGGGCACGGCGGCGATCCCGTCCGGCGCGGGAGCGGACGCACCAGCGGGCCCGACGCAGTGGGCCCGACGGAGAGAGAAGGAGAAGGACCGTGAGTGGAACGGCAGCGCAGGGGCCTCGGCTGAGGTCGAGCCTGGACGGCATCCCCACCTACAAGCCCGGCAAGCCCGCCGGCGCCGACGCCTACAAGCTGTCCTCCAACGAGAACCCGTACGAGCCGCTGCCCGGCGTGCTCGAAGCGGCCGTCGCGGCGGCCGGCTCGCTCAACCGGTACCCGGACATGGCCGTCACCGAGCTGACCGCCGAGCTGGCCCGGCGCTTCGACGTCCCGGCCGAGCACATCGCCACCGGCACCGGCTCGGTCGGCGTCGCCCAGTCGCTGATCCTCGCCACGGCCGGCCCCGGCGACGAGGTGATCTTCGCCTGGCGCTCCTTCGAGGCCTACCCGATCATCACCCAGGTCGCCGGCGCGACCCCCGTCCCGGTGGCGCTCACCGCGGGCGGCGACCACGACCTGGACGCGATGCTGGCCGCGGTCACCGACCGCACCCGGCTGATCTTCGTCTGCAACCCGAACAACCCCACCGGCAACGTGATCCACCGCGCCGAGCTGGAGCGCTTCCTGGATGCCGTGCCCGCCGACGTCCTGGTGGTCGTCGACGAGGCGTACATCGAGTTCATCCGCGACGCCGACGTCCCCAACGGCATCGACCTCTACCGCGACCGCCCCAACGTCTGCGTGCTGCGGACCTTCTCCAAGGCGTACGGCCTGGCGGGCATGCGGGTCGGCTTCGCGATCGCGCACGAGCCGGTGGCGAACGCGCTGCGCAAGACGGCGGTGCCGTTCGGCGTCACCCAGCTCGCGCAGAACGCGGCCGTCGCCTCGCTGCGGGCCGAGGAGGCCCTGATGGTCCGGGTCGACGCACTGGTCGAGGAGCGCACCCGGGTGGTCGCCGGGCTGCGCGCCCAGGGCTGGGAGATCCCGGACTCGCAGGCCAACTTCGTCTGGCTGGCGCTCGGCGAGCGCTCCCAGGAGTTCGCGGCGGCCTGTGCCGACGCCGGCGTGATCGTCCGCCCGTTCCCGGAGGGCGTCCGGATCTCGATCGGCGAGGTCGAGGGCAACTCGATCTTCCTCACGGTGGCCGAGGCGTTCCGCAAGACGATCGACGGCTGACCTCGTACGGACACCGGCTTCACCAGGGGCGCACCGCTCGGCGGTGCGCCCCTGCGTCGTCCTGTCCGACGTCCCACTCCGCCGGTCGGGCGGGGCACTCATCCCCGCCGCAGGAAGAGCGCCGAGGCGAGGGCGGCGAGCAGCACCAGCGCGGTGTTCACGGCGATCGCCCAGGTGACCCCGGTCAGCACGGTGGTCCCCGCGGCGGCCGCGGTGGCGACCGCGCTCATCACCGGGGTGCCCAGGGTGATGCCGACCTGCTGGGTCATGGTGGCGACCCCGGTGGCCAGCCCCTGCTCCTCGTCCGGCAGGCCCGAGGTGGCCGTCACCATGAAGCCGACGATCGCCAGCATGTTGCCGACCCCGCCGACGAAGGTCGCCGCCAGCAGCAGGCCGAGCCAGGCCCGGTCGGCGCCGAGCAGGAGCAGCGCGGCGGTCGCGGCGGCCTGCACCAGGAATCCCGCGAGCAGCGCGCCCCGGCTGCCGAGCCGCCCGATCAGCCGCGGCGCGACCACACCGCCGAGCACGGTGCCGGCACCCAGGACCCCGAAGGCCAGGCCGGTGGCCAGCGCGGAGAAGCCCAGCACCCGCTGGAGGTAGAGGGTCAGCAGGAAGACCAGCGAGGTCTCGGTGGCGAATGCCAGCAGGCCGGCCGCGTTGCCCCAGACCACCGTGCGCCGCCGCAGCACCCGGACCGGCACGAGGGGCGAGGCGGCGGTCCGCTCGACGAACCAGAACGCCACCAGCAGCGCCGCGCCCACCCCCAGCGAGCCGAGCGCGAGCGGGTCGCCCCAGCCGTGCTCACCGGCCGCCGTCAGTCCGTGGACCAGGGCGAGCAGACCGCCGGTGACGGTGACCGCCCCCGGGACGTCCATCCGGACCTTCCCGGCCGGCCGGCTCTCCGCGATCAGCCGGGGCGCCACCAGCAGGACGGCCAGGGCCACCGGCACGTTGACGAAGAACGCCCAGCGCCAGCTCAGCAGGTCGGTGAGCAGTCCGCCGAGCACCGCGCCCGAGGTGAAGCCGGCCGACATCAGCGCGCCGTTGAGGCCCAGGGCCCGCTCGCGCAGCGGGCCCTCCGGGAAGGCGGTGGTGAGCAGCGCCAGCCCGGCCGGCGTGACGGCGGCGGTGGCCAGGCCCTGCGCCACCCGGGCGGCCAGCAGCAGCTCCGGGGTGGTGGCCAGCCCGCCGACCAGCGAGGAGACGCCGAGCACGGCGAGACCGATCAGGAACACCCGGCGCCGCCCGAAGAGGTCGGCGACCCGTCCGAACAGCAGGGTGAAGCCCGCCGCGCTCAGGGCGAAGGCGGTGGCGATCCACTGCAGGCTGCCGAGCCCGAAGCCGAGACCCTGGCCGATCACCGGCAGGGCGACGTTCAGGATCGAGAAGTCCACGGCCAGCATGAACTGGGCGGCCAGCAGGACGACCAGGACGAGTCGCTGCCGACCGGTCATTCCGGCTGGTGTGCGGGGGAGGGCTGGTGCTTCGGACAGGGTGGCGGTCATCGCTCCGCTGCCTTTCGACTCGACGGGGTGTTCCGGGTACGGCAGCAGCCTGCTGGGCCGCGCCGGGAGTACCCAGACCCCCGCGGAGGGTGGCACCGGCAGGGACAGGCTCGGCGCCGCCCGGCGGTGTTCACTGGAGGCATGACCGCACCCGAGACACCGTCAGCGCAGCAGCCCCGGTCGGCGGAGAGGCCGTCGCCGGCCCCCTCCTCGGCGTCGTCGGCCTCCTTGGCGGCGTCGGCGGGGGCGGAGAAGCCGAGCGAGCTGGGCGAGTTCCTGCGCACCCGCCGCGCCCGGCTGCGACCCGAGGACGTCGGGCTGACCACGTACGGCAGCCGGCGCCGGGTGCCCGGGCTGCGGCGCGAGGAGCTGTCCCAGCTGGCGGGCGTCAGCATCACCTACTACACGCGGTTGGAGCAGGGGCAGAGCCGCAACGTCTCCGACGAGGTGCTGGACGCCATCGCCCGGGCGCTGCGCCTCGACGGCGACGAGCACGCCCACCTGCGCAACCTGGCCCGCCCGGGCCGGCCGGCGAAGGGCCGCCAGGCCGAGCGCTTCGAGCGGGTCCGGCCGGCGGTGGGCCGGCTGATCGCGGCGATGGCCGACGTCCCGGCGGTGGTGGTCGGCCTGCGCAACGAGGTGCTGGCCTGGAACCCGCTCGGCCACGCACTGCTGGCCGGGCACCTGGACGCGGCGGCGCCGGACTCGCCGTCGGCGCGCCCCAACCTCTCCCGGCTGCTCTTCCTCGACGCGCGGACCCGGGAGCTCTACCCGTGCTGGGAGACCGAGGCCCGGGCCCAGGTCGCCTTCCTGCGGCTGGCCGCCGGGCGGCACCAGGAGGACCGGCAGCTGGCCGAGGTGATCGGCGAGCTGTCGATGAAGAGCGCGGAGTTCGCGGCGCTCTGGTCGCGCCACCCGGTGCACGACTGCCTGTTCGGCACCAAGGAGTTCCACCACCCGGTGGTCGGGGACTTGGCGCTGGACTTCGAGGCGCTGCCGCTGCCGGAGGCGTCCGGGCACCGGATGCTGCTCTTCAGTGCGGTGCCCGGCTCGTCGTCGGAGGCCGGTCTGCGGTTGCTGGCGGCCAGCGCGGCGGCCTCGGGGTGGGCGTCGGGGCGGACGTCGGGGTGGACGTCGGCGGGCCGGGAGCCGGTCGAGGACTGAGCCGGTCGTCACCCGGGAACGACGAGGGGCCCCGCCTCCGCACCGCCGTGCGGGGGCAGGGCCCCTGCGGTGCTCCGTGGGCCGGTCAGCGCTGGGGACGCAGCCGGCGCACGGCGATCAGAACGCCCGCGCCGAGCGCGACGAAGGCGGCGGAGGCGGCGGCGAGGAAGCCGTTGGGGGTGCCGGCGCCGGTCTGGGCGAGCTCGGGGGTGCCGGCCGGGGCGGGGGCGGTGGTGGCGGAGGCGGTCGGCGTGGTCTTGGGGGTGGCGGGGGTCTGGGTCTTGTCCTCGACGGGCGCGACGGGGGCGGCCGACTTCGGGGCGGCGGGCTTGGCGGTCGGCTTGGCGCTGGTCGTGGGCTTGGCGGCCGGCTTCGCGGTGGTCGCCGGCTTGGCCGGGGCGGGGGTGCGGACGACCGTGTAGGTGTGGGTGCCGCCATGCTCCCCGGGGTAGCCGTCGGCCTTGCCGCCGATGTAGACCTCGAAGCTCTTCAGGTCGGCTGCGGCGTTGGCCGAGACGGAGACGCGGAAGGCGAAGTGGGTGGCGCGGCCGTCGGTGAGCTGCTTCGTCTTGAGCGAGCTGGTGTCGGCGATGATCGTGGGGTCGCAGCCGTGGTGGAGGGAGAGCCTCTTCCAGCCGCCGGCGGTGGCGGCCTCGACGGTGAAGTCCTCCAGCCGGGTGGCGCCCTTCGGGTTGAAGATCGCGATCATGGGGGCGACGTTCTCGTACGGGGCACCGGTGAAGTTGGTGACTCCCACGCCGATCTCGGCCTTGGCGCCGCCGGCGGTGATGCTCTGGCCGTCGGGGGTCATGTGGAACCCGGCGGTGAGGTCGCCCTTGTGCGCGGAGGCGGGGGTGACCGGCTTGGCCTCGGCGCCGGCCGTGTTTCCCGAGCCGCAGGCCCAGGAGGCCTCGGCGGTCATCAGCTGGACGGAGCCGGCGAGGACGACGGTGGCGGCGACGTTCTTCGTGAAAGAGGGCATAACGGACTTGCGCATGACGTGTTTCCCCAGGGTCATGGTGCTGACGGTGTGTGAAGACGACCGGCCCCGCTGTCAGCGGTAGCGCCCCCCGGCCTCGCCGGTCTCGCTCTCCGTGCCTTCATCCGTATAGACGCGCATCCCGGCCGGTGGTTGCAGGTGGGTTCGGAGTTATTTTCGGAACCTTTCGCGCGGGCCGGTGACGGGCGTGGAGTACCGGCGATCACTGCGGTCGAAG
Source organism: Kitasatospora sp. NPDC022856 (assembly GCF_055561235.1). Lineage (NCBI taxonomy): Bacteria > Bacillati > Actinomycetota > Actinomycetes > Kitasatosporales > Streptomycetaceae > Kitasatospora > Kitasatospora sp. NPDC022856. The sequence goes on from NZ_JBVHHE010000002.1 coordinate 338,583, forward strand.
ACCGGAGAGGCCCTCGCCCGGTGGGCGAGGGCCTCAACGTGCCGGCTCGGGCGGATGTGCGGTGCCGGCCGGGGTGGGGTCGCTTCGATGGTGGATCTCGGGGCCGTGGCGGCCGGGACGGCCACGCCCGGGGCGGGTGCTCCCGCGCCTACCGCTTGACGATCCGGTCGAGGACGGCGGCGAGGCGTTCCTTGACCGCCGCCCCGTGGGGGAGGGCCTCCGGTGCGGCATCGGTGTTCCGTGCCCGCACGCCGCGGTCCGCGAGGACGTAGAGCAGGCGCAGCGTGCGCTGGCAGTTGCTGAGGTGGGCGGGCACCGGGGTACTGAGGCGGTCGGCCCCGAAGCGGGCGGCGACCGGGTCCAGCCACGTGGTCGCGTCGGACTCGCTCAGATCGGGCCGGGTGAGCACCCGGGCGACCGCCCGCGCCAGCCGGTCGTCCTCCAGCTGGTCGAACACGTGGTCGGTGGGCGCCGTCAGCCGCGCGGCGGCGAGGTGCAGCATCCGCACCGGATCCACCTCGGGGTGGCGGCCGAACCGGTCCAGCAGGTCCGCGCCGTGCGCGACGGCGTGGAGCCAGCCGAGCTTCTCGTCATGGCCGCGCAGGTCCGTCTCCGCCGGGTACCACCGCTCGAACGCGTCCACCCAGCCGGCCTCGAAGTCCCCCTTCTCCACCAGCATGTCGAGGACGAGGGGGGCGAAGGTGCGGGCCTGGATCTGCGGGTCGAGGAAGCGGGCGGCCATCTCGTCCCCCAGCGCCAGCCGCCGGGGCCCGTCGATCACCCCGCGCTCGATCCAGGTCGCGAGGACGGCGTACGGCGCTCCGTCCCGGACGTCCGGATCGGGGTCCGCCAGGGCGCCGGAGAGTTCGCGGACCAGCTCCTCCAGTGGCCGGTCGGCGGGTACGGCACAGTCGGCGGCTTCGATCCTGCTCCAGTCGGTCACGGCAGGCAGGATAGGTCCGAACCGGCTCGCCGCACCGGGAATTTCCGTGCGGTGGCGGCGAGGCCCCTGCCCGGGTGGGCGGGGGCCTTCGCTTTGCCGCTGCTAGGTGGGTATGCGGTGTCGGCCGGGGGCGGGGGGTTGCTGTCGGATTTCGGGGCCGTAGTGGCCGGCCTGGCGGGCGATCCAGGCGTATTCGTGGGTGCCGTCGGGGCGGGTGCGCAGTTCCCAGCGGCCGTGGGGGGTGATGGGTTTCGGCGCGAGGGTGTGCTGGTCGTCGTTGACCTTGAGGGCGGTGATGACGCCGAGGGTGACGGTGGTGAGGGCGAGGGCGAGGAGGGTGAGGAGGGCGGCGCCGATGAGGAAGTTGGCGGTGCCGGTTCTCATCGGCGGATTCCCAGGACGCGGTGGCCGAGGTGGGCGGCGAGGTCGTGGAGGAGTTCGTGGGCCTGGTCGTGGGTGAGGGGGAGGGCGAGGTGTTCGCCGGGGCCGGTGTGGATGTCGAGGTCGACGGCGAGGCGGAGCTGGACGGTGGCGTCGGGGGCGTGTTCGACGCTGAGGTAGGCGACGGTGGTGCGTTCGGTGTGGATCGCTTCGGTGACGAGGGGGATCAGGACTCCCACGGCTCGTTCCTCTCGGTGTCGCGGAGCAGGTGGAGGAGGTTGAGGAGGGTGGCCACGGGGGCGTTGCCGAAGTCGACGAGGATGCGGCCGTCGACGGTGCCGCCCACGGTGGTGGCAGAGCCCCACTGGATGCCGAACCTGGCGCCTCGGGTGTGGAGTTCGCCGAGGAGGGTGGTGATCTGGGGGTGGGTGTAGTCACGCATGCGGGGGTCGTCGGGGGCGATCGGGGTGCGGCGGGCGGCGCTCACGCGGCGGCGTCCAGCTCGAACCAGACGCGCTTGCCGTGCTTGCGGGGGTCGGTGCCGAAGCGGTGGGTGAGGGAGCGGACGAGGTGCAGGCCCCGGCCGGAGAGGGCGTAGGGGTCGGCGGGGGTGCGGGGTTCGGGCAGGTGGGGGTTGTCGTCGGCGACGGAGACGCGCAGGGTGTGGTCGCGCAGGAGGACGACGACGAGCGGGGCGGGGCTGCCGCCGTGGCGCCAGGCGTTGACGTAGAGCTCGCAGAGGGCGAGTTCGGCGTCGTGGATGAGGTCGTCGGGCCAGCCGGCGAGGTCGAGGGCCTCGCGCAGCTCCTCGCGGGCGGCGGACCAGTCGGGCGGTTCGGGCAGGGTGAAGGCACACATGAGGGACCTCCGAAGAGAGGCGGAGTGGAGTGGGTGTGGTGTCACCGGCGGATACGTCGCCGTGAGCCAGGCCGGAGCGGGACTGGGAGTCCCGCGTACGGCTGCTCTGCGGTGCGCGGGCAGCAGGCGCCTACTGCCCTGGAAACAGGCGTTACTGACGATCCATCGGATCGATGTGAGACGACCGTAGCGCACAGGAACCTAAATTTTGGTAGTTCGCGGGGAAGTTCCCCCTCCCGTGTGATCGGTTGACTCTGCGCGCGGGTCACACGGCACACTGGTCTCACGAAACGCCGAGAGGACGTCATGCCCGGTCGCCCCAACCCGACTCTCCGCCAACGCCGTTTGGGCGCCGAGCTGCGACGGATGCGCGAACAGGCCGGCCTCGGCGGCAGTCAGCTTGCTCGCGTACTCGGCGTGAGTCCCACCCAGGTGACGCAGATGGAGAGCGGGAAGACCAGCGTCAACGTTGATCGGCTCCACACGATCACGGCAGCCTGTAACTACACCAATCAGCCGCTCATCGGCGCGCTTGCCGAAATCATTGCCTCACGAGGGAAGGGTTGGTGGGAGGAGTATCGCGGCCTGATCCCCAGTGCCTTCCTTGAATCTGCAGAACACGAAGACTTCGCTGCAGGGACCGTCAAGGTTTGGACGTCCGTATTCCTTCCAGGACTCCTGCAGACCAGTGAGTATGCGCAAGGTATGTTCAGTCGGAAGATTCCTGGCCTCACACCTCATGAGATCGAGCTGCGCACCTCCTTTCGCAGAAAGCGGCGAGACACCTTCCTTCAGAGTCCTGGTAAGAAGCTGGAGGTGTACGTCCACGAGTCCAGCCTGCTCACGCGCTTCGGCGGCACCGATGTGCTGCGAGAGCAACTCTTTTGCGTGGTCGATGACTCTGCCAGGGCCAACGTGAGTGTCCGTGTGGTCCCCTTCGGCGTGCACACCCACCCAGGCCCGATCGAGAGCATCCTCTACAGCTTCGGAGCGGTTTCCGAACTCGATACAGTTGAAATGGAGTCCTCGCGAGGCCCCATGTTCTTCGATGCCCCAGATGAACTCGAATCATATCGCAGCACTTTTGACCGCATCGAGAGGGCGGCTCTCACTTGTGAAGAATCGCGAGATCTGATCCAACGTACAGCGCGAAGCTTGAAGGACTAAAGATGTCCCAGAATCAATGGCAGAAGTCTTCGTTCAGCAGCTCTAGTGATAACTGCATGGAGGTGCGCACCGTCGACGGCATGGTCGAACTCCGTGAGTCCGACACCGGCGAGATCATCGTCCGTACCACGCCCCTGAAGTTCGCCAAGTTCGTCCAGGGCATCAAGGCCGGCGAGTTCGACCACCTCACGACCTGACCGGACAGCGCCCCTCGCTCGACCCGAGCGAGGGGGCGCCACCAGCCGATCCACTTCATTCACACCGGCAGGTCCCAGCCCGGGGCGTCCTCTGTGCCGATCCACACCCGCTGCCCTGCGTCCGAAACGGTGATCCCGAATCCTTCCTGGTGCGGCTCGCCGGCCTCCTGCCAGGCCTCGACGGCTCGCTCAACCTGGTCCCAGAGCCGCAGCGGTCCGCGTTGGATGACGGTCCAACCACCACTCGCATCAGCTCTCGTCCGGGCCAGCGAACCCGTTGCCACGTCCACGAGAACCTGCTCTCCGCCCGCCCCCATCCGCTCCGCCGAGGGTGCTGCGAGCTGGGCTACCCAGCTCCCGGTCCACGTCCCGATGACGGCGGGATCGATCCGGCTCGCGCGCTCCTCCCCGGGCAGCATCGCGAGGCCGGACCGGGGCGGGCGGTCGTGCGGGCGGGCGATCATGAAGCTGGTGAACCCGGGCAGGAATCGGCCGGTCGCACTCCCCGCTCCGGTGACCGTGAGCAGCGCGAGCCCGGACGCGTAGCTCCACCCGGACAGGGTGACCAGGATCCGACCGCCCGGCTTCACCTGGTGCAGCCAGGGCATCGGGATGTACCGGACCGAACACGTGGCGATCAGCCGGTCGTACGCTCCGCCGCCAGGGTCCCCTCGCAGGCCGTCGCCGCTGATCAGCCGGGGGGTGTAGCCCGCCTCGTGAAGCGCGACCGCCGCGGCTTCGGCCACCACGGGGTCGTACTCGACGCTCGTGAGGTTGGCATCGCCGAGCCGGTGGGCGCCCAGGGCCGTCGAGTATCCCGTCCCGGTGCCGATTTCCAGCACACGGTGGCCCGGGGCGGCGTCGAGCTGCTGCCACATCCGCAGGACCAGCGACGGCAGGGTCGACGAGGAGGACGGGGAGCCGACGATCGGCTCCCCGCCCTCCTGACCCGGCCGTGTCGTGCCGTCGAGCTGCGTGATCAGCGTCCGATCGGCGTAGACACCCTCCAGCCACCCGGGATCGTTCGGGCGCACCGACCGGTAGGCGGTCGGTGCGCTGTTCGGCGTCGGCTCGAAGTACGGTCCGACGAAGTCCTCGCGTGCGACGGCCTCCGCCGCCCTGCACCACGCCGGATCGCTCAGCGTGCCTTCTGCCGTGAGTCGGCGGACCATGGCGGCTCGGAGCTCTGCGGACGGGCTCATGCGTCGGGGCCTCTCTGCAACTGGTCCGCGATGGCCTGGGCGATCGCATCGGTGGTCTCGGGCGGCTGCCACGCCCACTGCCCGTTGGGGTTGCACTCCAGGAAGTACCATTCACCGGCCGCTGTCACGGCGAAGTCGAACGCTCCGTACACCAGCCGGAGTTCACCGAGGTAGGACGTGACGGCGCGCGAGACCTCCTCGGGCACGGCAACCGGAGCGCACGCCATGAGGTCCTGCCTCCGGCGCCAGTCGAGCTCGGGGCTGTCGATCCGAACCGCGAAGGCCCGGTCGCCGACCGCGGTCAACCGCACGTCGAACGCCTTCGCCACCTTGGCCTGGAACAGGTGCGGGCAGACCTCCACCCCGGCGGTCAGCTCACCGGCACGCACGTCCCGAACCCACACCTGGCGCAGCCGACCGGCCACCTCGTACGCGATGTTCCACAACGGCTTGTAGACCGCCCCGGTGACCTGGCCCGCCACGAACTCCTGTGCGGCACCCAGCTCGTTGGTGATCAGTGTGTCGGGTACGCGGAACCCGTTCCGCTGCGCTGCCGCGAGTTGCGCCGGCTTGTACTCGGCAGCCCGGTTGGCCCACGGGTGATTGACGTAGTGCGCACCGGGGAGCGAGGCCAGCACACCCCCGGTACCCCACAACGACTGGGCGGCCGCGAACCGTCGCTCCCGCCCGTCCAGTTGCGCGGGCCCCTCGTACGGAGAGGCTCGGCGCATCCAGACCGACCGCACCCGGGTGAGGTCCAGCCTCCGGGTCGGCGTCCGTAAGGTTCCCCGCTGACCGGTCGTGCGGTACCGGGTGGTCAGCGAGGCGCCTTCGTGCAGATCGGTGCCGGGATCGAGCCGGACCACCGGGACGCCACGCCCGGCCAGCACTCGCAGCACCACATCCGCGGTCACATCACGGGAGTTGGTGAGGACCAGCACTGACGAGCGGTCGTCGCTCGTCACCCGGAGCTCTGGTCCTGGTCGAAGGACTCGGTGGAGTCGGCATCCGTCGCCCCGCCCGGCCCCGACCCGTCGCCGGGGCTCGTCATGGTGGGCGTCAGCCCGCTGGTACTGGTGCCGTGGCCCCCCGATTTGACGGTGCGACCGTGCTCGTCCACGAGCACGGCGATCTGCGTCTCAGGATCGATCACAGGCGTGAACGCCGGAACCGCGGCTCCCCGGGGGAACGGCTCCATCCTGCTCACTCCCCACGGCGACGACATCTGCCTCATCTGCCGGTCTCCTTGTCGTTGCGACCAGATTGTTCGGTCACCACGGTAGGGTCACCGTGCTTGCAGTAGCACGAGGATTCACGTCATTGCATAAACCGGCTATGCGGCACGGCGGAACTCATCCGACCATCGCCGGAGCATGGACCTGAGTGGGTCCCCCTCGATCGCCTTACCGCGAAAGAACTCGAACAGGGCGTGATAGTGCTGAATGTCCTTGGGGTCGCGTAGTACTAGCCGTCCGGTGAAGAGCTCGATGGTCACCAAGTTGGCGCCGTAGACCGTGAAGGTGTGGAACGGCGCATCCGCTACCTGGGCCGACAACGGAACGATGCCGATCGTGACATTGGGCAGACGGGAAAGAGAGGCGAGCCGATCGATCTGCGAGGCCAGGACCAGCGGCTCGCACAGCCGCCAGCGAACAGCAGACTCGGTCAACAGGAAGTCGAAACGTTTCCCCTGGTCGTACAGGACAGCCTGCCGTTCAATCTTGAGCGCAATGGCCTGGGAGACATCAGCGTCAGCCGGGGCAACCGGGGGACTCATCGCCGTCCGCATGTACTCGGGCGTCTGGAGGAGGGCGGTCGGCATCGCGGGCAAGAAGTAGCGGATGTGCGAGGCGCCGGCCTCAAGAGCAGCTAGCTCACGCTGTCGTAGATGCAGGCCACGCCGGACAGATGACCTGACGTCCTCGTACTCGGCGTTCGCCGCGCTGGCCAGTGTCAAGAGCTCCCGTGCCAGGTCTTCGTCGACACCGAGACTATTGAGTATCTGCTGTACGTCGACGACCGACGGCAGAGTCTTCCCGTTCTCGATTCGGGAGATCTTGCTCTGGCTCATGCCACACCGAACAGCCAGACGCTCCCCGGAAAGGCCGGAGGCGCGCCGGAGATCCTTGAGTGCTGCTGCAAGGTCTCGACGCTGCTCTCCGGCCCTACCGGGATCGTGGGTCAATCCGCGCTGTACTCCGTGAAGGGGACCGACAGCGAGACGGCGAGATCCCGCCAGCGCCGGAACTGGTCGATGTCAGGGCTTTCCAGAAGCTCTCGGCCGATCTGCGTGCCATCCGGGCCATACCTCATGTCGACGACCTTCGTGTCGTCGAACATCCAGAAGTCCTGATCAGGGAGACCAGGGTTCTCCGTGCCGGTGAGATCGAGGATCCTGATGTCCTCCCCGGCTTCGACGTTGTAGGCGTAGGCCGCGAATTCGTACCGTAGGTAGTCGGACAACGGCCGGGTGAGTACATGCACCCGAGCGATCCTGCGGCCCGTGGCACGGTAGTTCCGCACACGGGTGAGCCACCTGTCGTCGGCATCGAGATGCAACTCGCCGGTGTCCAGGAACTCCTGGAACTCCTCGGCCTCGCCCGGCATGGCATAGGAACTCCGGGTCTCCAGCCGAAAAGCCTCCTGCTTGAACGAGTCGAAGAACGCCCGCCAGTCCTCACCGGTCAAGAGCATGGAACGCCTCCCGCAGCAGAGCCTCCGGGATCTCCACCACGGCCTCGCCCTCCGGGGTCGTCCGGTGCACCGTGAAGCCCTGCACGGCGATGGTCCCCCGATCGGTCGTGTAGACGGTCGGACAGTCGTCTTCGCGGCAGTCCGGGTCTCCGCCAGCGATCCTCGTGAGCTCCATGACCCTCTCCCCTACACACGCTGCGGACTCCTAGTCAGGACCATAAGGAGCCTCCGGTGAACCGGGCAAGGACCATTCACGTTCCTGCATAGACCCACCCGTACCGGTGACGATTTAGCGCCCCTGAGACGCCTCGCTCACCCGAGCGAGGCGCCTCAGTTCGGAGAACAAGCCGACTCGGAGTGGGAAGTCGGTCCGGCCGACTTCCTACTCCGCCGCAGTGGCTCCCCAGCAGTGGCGGTGCGGCGGCGGACAGGCCGGCTCCATGCCCCCGGGGCTGCCGGATGGCTGGGGATGGCTGGGAACCTCCTGGGAGTTCGGCCAACGGTTGGGCGGGGGTTGGCAAGGTGAGGGCTGGGGGCGGGCGGAGCGTGGCGGAATGCCCGGATTCGGCCGGTCAGGGTTCTCCCAGGCCGCGCCCAGGGTGCCGCAAGAGCGTCCGGCGAAGCTGTGCGCCATGAAGGTGCTTCCGCGACGGCGTGGTGCCGTCCTCCTGAACTCCGCACTGGGCGTGGCCCTGGTGGGCGCCGTGGCCCTGGCGTACACCACGTTGGACAGCGGGACGGAGAAGGCGGCCGGCAAGGCCCAGGTCCGAACCGCGACCGTGGCGAAGGGCACGGTCCTGGCCACCGTGTCCGGAACGGGCACGCTCGCCTCGCCGACCGACGCCGCCCAGGACTTCACCACCGGCGGGAAGCTGACCGCCGTCAAGGTCGCGGTGGGCGACACCGTGACCAAGGGACAGGTGCTGGCCACCGTCGACACCACGGCGGCCCAGCAGCAGGTGGATGCCGCCCAGTCGGCGCTGACCACGGCCAACGCCAACCTGACCAAGGCGCAGGCCGGCGTCACCACCACGACCACCCAGCAGATCCCGGGCAGCTCGAACAAGTCCTCCAGCGGCTCCGGCGGCTCGTCCAACGACTCCACCGGTGGCGGCACCGGTGGCGGGGAACGGGGAGCGGGCGCGAGCAGCGCGCCCGCTCCCCAGACCACCCCCGTCCCGCAGACCACCACGATCACCACCACCAAGGTGGACGAGGCGGCCGTGGCCCAGGCCCAGCAGCAGGTCGCCACCGCGCAGACCAACCTGGCGAACGCCCAGGCCGCGCTGGCCGGTACGACGCTCACCGCCTCGGTGGACGGCACGGTCGCGTCCGTCTCCAACAAGGTCGGCGACACGGTGGGCGGCGGCACCGGGAGCGGCGGCACCGGGAGCACCGCCAAGTCCACCGGGACCACCACCGGCTCCGGCGCCCCGAGCGGCTTCATCGTGCTGACCAACCCGACCGGGATGCAGGTCACCGCCAACTTCTCCGAGCTGGACTCGCTGAAGCTCAAGAAGGGCGAGTCGGCCACCGTCGCGCTGAACGCGCAGTCCGACACCAAGCTCAACGCCACCGTGCTGTCCGTCAGTTCGCTGCCGGTGAGCAGTGGCGGCAGCGGCGGCGCGGCCGCCGTCCAGTACGCGGCGACGCTGCAGATCACCGGTGACACCAGCAAGCTGCGCACCGGCCTCAGCGCGACCGTCTCGGTGGTCACCGGCGAGGCCGACAACGCGCTCTCGCTGCCCACCGCCGCCCTGGCGGGCACCGGCACCAGCCGGACGGCGACCCTGGTGCAGCCGGACGGCTCCAGCGAGCGGGTCACCGTCGAGGTCGGCGTCGAGGGCGACACCACCGTGCAGGTGGTCTCCGGGCTGAAGGAGGGCGACAAGGTCGAACTCGCCACCACCAGCGGGACCAACGGCTTCCCGAACGGATCCTTCCCGGGCCTGACCGGTGGCCAGGGCAGCCGCGGCGGCACGGGAGCCGGCGGCGCGGCCGGCGTGGCAGGCGTCGGCGCGGCCGCCGGCGGCGGCACCGGCCGGGGCGGGAACCGCTGATGGGGCGCAGGACCGCCCCCGCGCCCCAGAGCACGGCGGCGGCGCCCCCGGTCATCCAGATCCGCCGGCTCACCAAGTCCTACGGCCACGGCGACGCCACCGTGCACGCGCTGCGCGGCCCGTCCGACCCGGCCACCGGCGAGCCGCTGGGCGTCGACCTGGACATCGAGCAGGGCGACTTCGTCGCGGTGATGGGCAGTTCGGGCTCCGGCAAGTCCACCCTGATGAACATCCTCGGCTGCCTGGACGTACCGACCGCCGGCCGCTACCTGCTGGACGGCATCGACGTCGGACACCTGGACGAGCAGCAGCTCTCGCTGGTCCGCAACCGCAAGATCGGTTTCATCTTCCAGTCCTTCAACCTCGTCCCCCGCACCACCGCGCTCGCCCAGGTCGAGCTGCCGCTCGCCTACGCGGGCGTGCGCAGCGCCGAGCGCCGGCGCCGGGCGCTGGCCGCGCTCTCCCTGGTCGGCCTCGCCGAGCGCTCCGGGCACCGGCCCAATGAGCTCTCCGGCGGCCAGCAGCAGCGCGTCGCGGTGGCCCGGGCGCTGGTCACCGCGCCCGCGATGCTGCTCGCCGACGAGCCCACCGGCAACCTGGACAGCCGCTCCACCGACGAGGTGCTGGCCCTGATCGACGGCCTCAACGCGACCGGCCGCACGGTGGTGCTGATCACCCACGAGGACGAGGTCGCCCTGCACGCGAAGCGGGTGATCCGGTTGGTCGACGGCGCGGTCGTCAGCGACGTCCGGCAGGCCCCGGTGGAGGGCCCGCCGCCCGCCCTGCTCGCGGCCGCCGACCTCCAGGGGGTGCTCGCATGATCCTCTGGCAGATGCTCCGGTTCGCCGTCGGCGGCCTGGCCGCCAACAAGGTTCGCTCCGCCCTGACCATGCTGGGCGTGCTGATCGGCGTGGCCTCGGTGATCCTGCTGCTCGCGGTCGGCAACGGCTCCTCGGTGGCGGTCAAGGAGTCGATCACCTCGCTCGGCACCAACTCGCTCACGGTCACCGCCGGGTCCTCCTTCGGCGGCTCGCGCACCGCCTCCACCGCCAAGAAGCTCACGGTCGCCGACGCCAGGGCACTGGCGAGCGACCCGGAGGCGACCTCGATCAAGTCCGTCGCGCCGGTGGTCACCGCCAGCGGCACCGCGCTGTACGGGGACATCTCCTACAGCCCCGGCTCGATCGTCGGCACCTACCCCGCGTACTTCGAGACCGCCAACCTGAAGATCGGCCGGGGCGAGTACTTCACGGCCGACGACGTGCTCGGCTCCCGCAAGGTCGCGGTGCTCGGCGCCACCACCGCCAAGCAGCTGTTCGCCACCACCGACCCGGTCGGCAGGGCGATCACCGTCGGCGGCACCCCGCTCACCGTGGTCGGCGTGCTCCAGGCCAAGGGCGGCACCGGCTTCACCGATCCGGACGACGTGGTGATCGCGCCGCTGCCGACCGTGCAGAACGCCTTCACCGGCTTCGGCCCGGTCAGCCAGATCCTGGTGCAGGCCACCTCCGCCGAGACCACCACGGCCGCCCAGGCCGAGGTCACCCGGGTGCTGCTCGGCACCCACGCGATCGCCGACCCGAGCAAGGCGGACTTCCGGATCGGCAACCAGGCCTCGCTGCTCACGGCCCGGGAGTCGACCACCAAGACCTTCACCGTGCTGCTCGGCGCGGTGGCCGCGATCTCGCTGCTGGTCGGCGGGATCGGCATCACCAACATCATGCTGGTCACCGTCACCGAGCGGACCAGGGAGATCGGCATCCGCAAGGCGCTCGGCGCCCCGCGCGTGGCGATCCTCGGGCAGTTCCTCGTCGAGTCCACCCTGCTGTCGGTGATCGGGGCCGGACTCGGGGTGCTGGCCGGTCTCGCCGGATCGCACTTCTCCGTCGTCGGCATCAAGCCGGTGGTGATCCCCGAGTCGGTGCTCGGCGCGTTCGGCATCGCCGTCGCCATCGGCCTGTTCTTCGGCAGCTACCCCGCCAACCGGGCCGCCTCGCTGCGCCCGATCGACGCCCTCCGCCACGAGTGACCAAGGACCCGCAGACCATGAGCAACGAGATCGAGCCGCGCACCCACGCCGAGCAGGTGGTCCTGCTCTCCACCGCGCCGGACGCCCGGGACGTCACCGCCGAGCTGGCGGCGCCACCGCGCCGCCGGCTGCCGTGGCCGACCCTCGTCCTGGCCGGCGCCGTGCTCGCCACGGCGGCCTTCGCGGGCGGCGTCTGGTACCAGCAGGGCCACGGCTCCACCGGCTCCGGCAAGTCGGCCGCGGCGGGGCAGCAGCCCCGGGCGGCGGCCTCCGGCTTCGGGGGCGGGCAGAACGGCACCCGCCGGGGCGGCCAGGGCACCGGTCAGGGCGCCGGCGCCGGTCAGGGCGCGGGTCAGGGGGGTGGCCAGGGCGCGCAGGGCGGCTTCACCCGGGGCACCGTCAAGGCCGTCGACGGCACCACCGTCTACCTGACCGACGCCAACGGCAACACCGTCAAGGTGACCACCGGCGACGCCACCAAGGTCCAGCTCAACAAGGAGGGCAAGGTCGCCGACCTGCAGCCCGGTCAGAGCGTCACCGTGGTCGGCACCCCGGCCGCCGACGGCGGGTACGCCGCCACCCAGCTCGTCGAGGGCGCCGCCGGCTTCGGCGCGGGCGGCGCGGGCGGCTTCGGCGGCGGCGCCGGTGGCCGGGGGACCCAGAACCAGACCCGGACGCCTCCCTCCTAGCCCGTCCACGGGTAGGAGGGGGCCCGGCGGCTGACCCCGCAGCCCCCGGGCGCCCGCGCGGCCCGGCCGAACCTCCTCCGGCGGCCGGGCCGCGCGCTGTGCTGTCCGTGACCGGGTGGCGTGCCGGGCCAGGGGCCGCGCGGTGTCCGTGCCCGCGCGGTGTGTCCGTACCCTGGGTCACGCGCGGTCCTCACCGGCCGGGAACGGCCCGGCCTCCGGCCGGGAACCGACCGCCCCGGTCCGGAACCGCCCGGCCCCCGGCCCGGGGACGGCTCCGCGCCGCGGCCGCGCGGCGCCTCCGCCCTGTCCACCGGCTCGTACGCACACCATCCAGCCCGACCGCGCGGGCTCGTTCGCCCGAATCCGCCCGCTAAGGTGTTAATCCAACATTCATCGACGGCGCATAGCCTCCCCGGGCTAGCCTCAAGCTGAACGCCATCGTCCGACCGGGAGGCGGAACCCCCGTGCAAGGCACTGTGTCCACACCTGGCAGCTCCGCCGTGGCCGGCGGCCCGGGCGAGGCGTTCCTCCTCGTCGTCGACGACGAACCCAACATCCGGGAGCTGCTCTCCGCCTCCCTGCGCTTCTCCGGCTTCCGGGTCGCCTCCGCCGCCAGCGGTACCGAGGCGCTCGAACTGATCGCCGTCGAACGCCCCGACCTCGTCGTCCTCGACGTGATGCTGCCCGACCTGGACGGCTTCACCGTGGTCGAGCGGCTGCGCGAGCAGACCACCCGGGGCCAGATAGCCGGGCCCGCCCACGGCCACCCCGGCGACCACCTGCCGGTGCTCTTCCTGACCGCCAAGGACGGCGTCGGCGACAAGGTCCAGGGCCTGGCCGCCGGCGCGGACGACTACGTCACCAAGCCGTTCAGCCTGGAGGAGCTGATCGCCCGGATCCGGGCCATCCTGCGCCGGGCCGGCGGCCCCGCCGAGGACGGCCGGCTGGTCGTCGCCGACCTCACGCTGGACCCGATCGCCCACGAGGTGACCCGCGGCGGCACCCCGGTCGCGCTCTCGCCGACCGAGTTCAAGCTGCTGCACTACCTGATGGCCAACGTCGGCCGGGTGGTCTCCAAGGCGCAGATCCTCGACCACGTCTGGGCCTACGACTTCGGCGGGGACCTCTCCATCGTCGAGTCCTACATCTCCTACCTGCGCCGCAAGCTCGACTCCGGCCCCGCGCACGGCCCCAAGCTGATCCACACCGTCCGCGGCATCGGCTACGCGCTGCGCCGGCCGCCGCAGAGCTGACCGCCCCCCGTGTTCCCCCGCTTCTCGCTGCGCGTCCGGCTGCTCGTCCTCGTCCTCGCCCTGGTGACCACCGGGCTCGCGGTCAGTGACGCCGTGGTGCTCGGCACCGTCCGGATGCAGCTGGTGGAGCGGCTCGACGACCAGTTGCAGCGCTTCGCCGAACCGCTCTCGCACCGCGCCCCCGGCCGGACGACCTGGCCGGAGAGCCGGCAGCCCTCGGTCGGCGGGAGGCGGCCCGCGGCGGCGCTGCCCAGCCAGTACCTGGTCCAGTACCTCTCGGCGGACGGCAAGGTCCAGCAGGTGGTGCGCCAGCCGGTCTCCGAGAACGACCCGGCGCCGCAGCTGGCCGGTCTCGACCCGGCGGCCGCCGCCCCGGACACCCCCTTCGACCTGCCCGACCAGCGCGGCCAGCGCAGCTGGCGCACGCTCGTCCTGCCGCTCCAGCGGCCGCCCGCCCTCGGCCCCGCTCCCCCCAGCGCCTTCGCCGTGCCGACCCCCACCCCCGCGTACCTGATGGTCGCGGTCTCCCGGGAGGACATCGACGCCACCGTCGCCCGGCTGCGCACGTCCTTCCTGGCGATCGGCGGCGCGGTGCTGGTGCTGATCGCGGCCCTCGGCTTCTTCGCCGTCCGGGCCGGGATGCGGCCGCTGCGCCGGATCGAGGAGGGCGCCGAGCGGATCGCCTCCGGCGAGCTGTCGCACCGGATGCCCGAGCTCGCCACCCGCACCGAGGTCGGCCGGCTGTCCGCCGCCCTCAACGCGATGCTCACCCAGATCGAGGCCGCGTTCGCCGCCCGGGCCGAGTCCGAGGCACGGATGCGGCGGTTCGTCGCCGACGCCTCGCACGAGCTGCGGACCCCGCTGGCCGGCATCCGAGGCTTCGCCGAGCTGTACCGGATGGGGGCGCTGCCCACCGAGGCGGACGTCAAGCGGACGATGTTCCGGATCGAGAGCGAGGCCGTCCGGATGGGCGCCCTGGTCGAGGACCTGCTGGTGCTCGCGCGGCTCGACGAGGAACGCCCGCTCGACCTCGCGCCGATGGACCTGCGCACCCTCGCGGCGGACGCCCTGCACGACCTCACCGCCCTCGACCCGTCCCGCCCGGTCGCCCTCACCGGTCCGTCCGGCACCGGCGCGCCCGGCCCCGCACCGGTGCTCGGCGACGAGGCGAGGCTGCGTCAGGTGGTCACCAACCTGGTCGGCAACGCCGTCAAGCACACCCCGCCCGGCACCCCGGTGCGGATCGGCGTCGGCACCGCTGAGGGCCTCTGCCTGCTGGAGGTCGCCGACTCCGGTCCCGGCCTCACCGAGGAGCAGGCCGTCCGGGTGTTCCACCGCTTCTACCGGGTGGACGCCTCGCGCAGCCGCCACGACGGCGGCGGCGCCGGCCTCGGCCTCGCCATCGCCACCGCGCTCACCCACGCCCACGGCGGCACCCTCACCCTCCACACCGCCCCCGGCACCGGCGCCACCTTCCGCGTGGAGATCCCCCACCAGCGCTGAAACCGCCCGTTCGGGTGAACCGCCCTGGTTCTCTCCGCCCGGTCTCCGGTCGTGCGCGACCGTACGGCCGCGGCTTGATGCGGATCGCGCGAGCCGACCACACTGGACGGGAAGAGGTGTCTCAATGACCGCGCTCGTAGCCGAGGAGACCGTCGTGGACCTGGACCAGGCGCTGTGGCAGGTGTGGAAGGAGATGGACGTCCCTGAGGGCTTCAGGGCGGAGATCATCGAGGGAGCCATCGAGATGTCGCCCACCGGCGGGACCCGCCACCTGACGATCAACCGCCGCGTGCTGCTGGCGCTGCACGACCAGTTACGAGCGACCGGCTGGGCCCCCGCGAACGACGGTAACGTCATCCACGGCTTGAGGGTGATGATCCCTGATGTCTTCGTCGCCCCCGATGACCTGGAGGAGATCGAGCACCCTGAAGGGCTGGGCGTACTCGCCTCGGGTCTCGCGATGGTGGTCGAGACGGTGTCAGCCGGAAGCAGGAACCGCCGACGAGACGTGGTCCTCAAGCACCGCGCCTACGCGACCGCCGGCATTCCGGTGTACGTGATCATCGACGACTTCGACGACGGCGGCGCCGTCACCGTCCTGACCGGCCCCGACATCGAGCGCGGTGCCTACGCCCGTTCGGTCCGGACGCCGTACGGGGAGGAGGCGTTCGTGCCGGAGGGGCCCGCGAAGGGGTTCGTGATCGGGCCGGAGATCACCGGCGGGCGGCGGGGGTGACGCCGTCCTCCAGCAGCTCCCGGGCCAGCAGGCCGGCCTGGAAGCGGGAGGTGGCGCCGAGGGTCGTCATCAGGTCGGCGACCCGGCGGCGGTAGGTGCGCAGCGAGAGGCCGAGCAGGCGGGCGCCGGTCTCGTCGGTGTGGCCGGTCGCGAGGGCGCTCAGGACCTGCCGGGCCTGCTCGGTGAGGTGCGGCGGCCGGGCACAGTCGGCGAGGTCGGTGGCGGTCTCCCAGGCGGCGCGGAACAGCGAGCGCACGCCGTCGACGACCTCCGGCGACTGCACCACGGTGTACGTCCGCACGCCCCGTACGGGGGCGCCGGCCAGGATCGCGGTGCGCCGGTCGATGATGATCGCCTCGCGCGCGAGCGGTCCGTCGCTGATCCGGACCTCGATGCCGGTGCCGGCGATCCTCACCAGCCGCCGGTGCGACTCCGGATCGGCCAGGGCGCGCCGGGTGTACAGCTTGCGCATGGTGAGCCCGGGGACGAGGTGCGGCCGCTTGCCCTCCGCGAAGGCGGCGTTGACGCCCGACGACCAGGTCAGCAGGTCGGTGGCGGCGACCAGGAACTCCTCACGCGAGGCGACGAAGAGGTGGCCGGCCCGCTGGACGAGCTCCCGCTCGCCGTGCAGGGTGATGATCGGGTCGGTGCTCATGGCAGCAACATGCCAGATCGGTCGGGCGACGGGCGAGCCGGGCGGAGGCTTACCGACATGACGACCACCTCCCACGCCTCGGCCGCCGGCTCCCTCCTGCTCGGCGGCGACCTGCCGATCGCCCGGATGGGCTTCGGCGCGATGAAGCTGCCCGCCCGCGACTGGGACGGCCCGGCCTGCGACCCCGTGCGGAGCCTCGCCGTGCTGCGCCGGGCGGTCGAGCTCGGTGTCGACCACATCGACACCGCCTGGTTCTACTTCCACGAGGACGTCTCGGCGAACGGCCTGATCCGCGAGGCCCTGCACCCGTACCGCGACGGCCTGGTGATCGCCACCAAGGTGGGCCCCGGCCGCAACCCCGACGGCAGCTGGCTGGAGCCGGCCGGTCCGGCGGAGCTGCGCGCGGCCGTCCACCGCAACCTGCGTGAGCTGGGGGTGGACCGGCTCGACCTGGTCTACCTGCGGCGGATGCCCAGCCTGCGGTCGATCGCGACGTCCTTCGCGGCGCTGGCGGAGCTGCGGGAGGAGGGGCTGATCCGGCACCTCGGGGTCAGCAACGTGGACGCGGCCCAGCTCGCCGAGGCCGAGGCGATCGCACCGGTGACCGCCGTGCAGAACCGGTTCAGCGTGCTGGAGCACTCGGCGGAGGACGCGGCGCTGCTGGCGGACTGCACCGCGCGGGGCATCGCCTTCGTGCCGTTCTTCCCGCTCGGCGGCTCCGGGGTGCCCGAGGACCCGGCGCTCCAGCGGGTGGCCGAGCGGCACGGCGCCACCCGGGCACAGGTGATGGTGGCCTGGCTGCTGGCGGTCTCCCCCTCGATCCTGGCCATCCCGGGCACCTCCTCGCCGGTCCATCTGGAGGAGAACGTCGCGGCCGCCTCGCTGCGGCTGGGCGCCGAGGACCTGGCGGAGCTGGCGGCACTGGGGGCGCCGGCCCGGCCGTGATCCCCGCGTGGGCGAAGCGGTATGACGGTCCGACCGGTCCGACCGGTCCGACCGGTCCGACCGGTCCGACCGGTCCGACCGGTCCGGCGGGGGCTGGTCGGCGGGCGCCGCCGCGGCCTAGGATCCCGGTACGGCATCGCGTGTCGGTCACCGTCCGGGTGAGGCATGGAGGTAGCCCGTGAGTGCCTTACGGAGGCATTCGAAGCATGACGATCCAGCTCGATCACACCATCGTTCACGCCCGGGACAACCGGGAATCCGCCGCCTTCCTGGCGGCCATCCTCGGCCTTGAGGTCGGGACGGCCTGGGGCCCGTTCGTCCCGGTCGCCACGGGCAACGGGGTGACCCTCGACTTCGCGTCCGTCCCGGCGGAGGCGATCGCCCCGCAGCACTACGCCTTCCTCGTCTCCGACGAGGAGTTCGACGCCGCCTTCGCCCGGATCGAGGCGGGCGGCATCGCCTACTACGCCGACCCGCAGCTGAAACTGCCCGGCGAGATCAACCGCCACCACGGCGGCCGGGGGCTGTACTTCTTCGACCCGGCAGGCCACGGCATGGAGATCATCACCCGCCCCTACGGCAGCCGCTAGGCGCCGGGCCCGTGCCCGGCCGGGTCACCGCCCGGCCGGGCACGGTCGCGCGTGCCGCGGCGATGGGCCGAATGTCAAGCGCCGGATCGTCCAAGATCGTTCCGTGAGTCGCCCGGGCGCTCGTTGTGGCAGGCCAGGGCCGGTCCGCAGACTGTGCGCACGGCATCGCCGGTCAATCCCACCCCGCCTGCAAACCACTCGTAAGCATGATGGATACTGGTCCTTGTGAACGTGTTCACGTTCACAAGCGGACAAGCTTGCACGGGTACGCAGCGGTCTACAGCTATAGATGAAGTTTGTCCGGAAAGTGACCTTCGAGGTCGGGTCGGAGAGAGGGCGACGTGGAACTGGCAATCGCTCACGAAACCATCGCGCGTTGGCAATTCGGCATCACCACCGTCTACCACTTCCTCTTCGTACCGCTCACCATCAGCCTGGCCGCCATCGTGGCCGGACTGGAGACCGCCTGGGTCCGGACGGACAAGGAGAAGTACTTCCACGCCACGAAGTTCTGGGGGAAGCTCTTCCTGATCAACATCGCGATGGGCGTGGTCACCGGCATCGTCCAGGAGTTCCAGTTCGGGATGAACTGGTCGGACTACTCCCGCTTCGTCGGTGACGTCTTCGGCGCCCCGCTCGCGATGGAGGCGCTGATCGCATTCTTCTTCGAGTCGACCTTCATCGGGCTCTGGATCTTCGGCTGGGACAAGCTGCCGAGGAAGCTGCACTGCGCCTGCATGTGGATGGTCTCGCTCGGAACCGTGCTCTCCGCCTACTTCATCCTGGCGGCCAACTCCTGGATGCAGCACCCGGTCGGCTACTCGGTCGACCCGGTCACCGGGAAGGCGCAGCTCACCGACATCGCCCGGGTGCTGTTCCAGGACACCACCGTCACCGTCGTCCTGCACACCCTGACCGCCGCCTTCCTCACCGGCGCGGCCTTCATGGTCGGCATCGCCTCCTTCCACCTCTGGAAGGCCAAGCGCCGGCCGGAGGCCGCCGATCCCAAGCGGGTCGCGGTGATGCGGACCTCGCTGCGCCTCGGCCTGGTCCTCGCGGTGGTCTTCGGTCTCGGCACCGCGCTCAGCGGCGACTCGCTCGCCAAGGTGATGTTCCGCCAGCAGCCGATGAAGATGGCCGCCGCCGAGGCGCTCTGGGACAGCCAGGCCCCGGCGCCGTTCTCGGTCTTCGCGGTCGGCGACGTCGGCAAGGGCCACAACTCGGTCGAGCTGGAGATCCCCGGGATACTCTCCTTCCTCGCCAACAGCGACTTCAGCTCCTCCGTCCCCGGCATCAACGACACCGCCAACGCCGAGGCCGCCAAGTACGGCGGGGACCCGAAGGACTACATCCCGAGCATCTTCGTCACCTACTGGGGCTTCCGTCTCATGATCGGCTTCGGGATGACCTCCTTCGTGGCGGGGGTGGTCGGGCTCTGGACCACCCGGCGGAAGTGGCTGCTGGCACCGGAGTTCCGCACCGGCGACACCGAGGTGCCGAGACTGATGCTGCTGCCGAAGCGCGAACTCGGCCCGGCCCTCACCAAGTGGAGCTGGCGGATCGGCATCCTCACCATGGGGTTCCCGCTGATCGCCAACAGCTTCGGCTGGATCTTCACCGAGATGGGCCGCCAGCCGTGGGCCGTCTTCGGGCTGATGACCACCGCGAGCGCGGTGTCGCCCAACGTCGGCATCGGGACCCAGATCGGGGCCCTGACCACCTTCACCGTGCTGTACGCGATCCTCGCCGTCATCGAGGTGCGGCTGCTGGTCAAGTACGCCAAGGCCGGGCCGGTCACCTCCGAGCGGCCGCCCACCGAGGACCCGACGCTACGCGGCCCGTCCCCGGACGAGGACGCGGACAAGCCGCTCGCCTTCGCCTACTGAGCCCGGGCCCCCACCCGAGCCACCGGGCCCGCCCGGTTCACCGAGCCCCACCGCGGACTACCGAGGACTACTGAGGATCCGACATGCAACTCCACGACGTCTGGTTCGTCCTGATCGCCGTCCTGTGGATCGGCTACTTCTTCCTTGAGGGCTTCGACTTCGGCATCGGCATCCTGACCAAGCCGCTGGCCCGCTCCACCGCCGAGCGGCGGGTGCTGATCAACACCATCGGCCCGGTCTGGGACGGCAACGAGGTCTGGCTGCTCACCGCCGGCGGCGCCACCTTCGCGGCCTTCCCGGACTGGTACGCGACGCTGTTCAGCGGCTTCTACATCCCGCTGCTGGTGATCCTGGTCTGCCTGATCGTGCGCGGGGTCGCCTTCGAGTACCGGGCCAAGCGCTCCGACGCGCGCTGGCAGCGGAACTGGGAGGAGGCCATCTTCTGGACGTCACTGCTCCCGGCCTTCCTCTGGGGCGTGGCCTTCGCCAACATCGTCCGCGGCGTCGACATCGACGCGCAGAAGAACTTCGTCGGCGGCTTCTGGGACCTGCTCAACCCGTACGCGCTGCTCGGCGGACTGGTCACGCTCACCCTCTTCACCTTCCACGGCGCGGTGTTCGCCGCACTGAAGACGGTCGGGGAGATCCGCGACCGGGCCCGTGCCCTGGCGCTGCGACTCGGCCTGGTGACGGCGGTGCTGGCACTGGCCTTCCTGCTCTGGACCCAGGCCGACCACGGCAACGGCTGGAGCCTCGCCGTCCTGGCCGCCGCGGTGCTGGCCCTGATCGGCGCCCTGGTGGCCAACCAACTGGCCCGCGAGGGCTGGGCGTTCGTCCTCTCCGGGGCGACCATCGTGGCAGCGGTCGCGATGCTCTTCCTCTCGCTGTTCCCGGACGTGATGCCGTCCACCCTGAACCCGGAGTGGAGCCTGACCGTCACCAACGCCGCCTCCTCGCCGTACACGCTGAAGCTGATGACGATCGTCGCGGCCGTCTTCACCCCGCTCGTGCTGCTCTACCAGGGCTGGACGTACTGGGTCTTCCGCAAGCGGATCGGCGTCCAGCACATCCCCGGGCACGACCCGGCCGCCGCGCTCGACCAGGGCTGAGCCGTGAAGCCCGTCGACCCCCGACTGCTCGGGTACGCCCGCACCACCCGCGCCTTCCTCGCCGGATCGGTCCTGCTCGGCGGGGCGGGGGCGGCCCTGGTGGTCGCCCAGGCGAGCCTGATCGCCGAGATCGTCGTCCGCGGCTTCCAGCAGCGGGCCGGCCTCGACGAGCTGGCCGCGCCGCTGCTCTGGCTGGCGCTGACGGCGGTCGGCCGGGGGCTGGTCGGCTGGCTCACCGAACTCACCGCGCACCGCTCGGTGGCCCGGGTGAAGTCCACCCTGCGGCGCCGGCTGCTCGACCACGCCACCGCGCTCGGCCCGGCCCACCTGGCGGGCCGGCGCACCGGCGAACTCACCACCCTCGCCACCCGGGGCGTCGACGCGCTCGACGACTACTTCGCCCGCTACCTGCCGCAACTGGCGCTCGCCGTGGTCGTCCCGGTGATCGTGCTGCTGCGGGTCGTCGGCGCCGACCTCACCTCGGCCGCGATCATCGCCGGGACGCTGCCGCTGATCCCGCTCTTCATGGCGCTGATCGGGATGGCCACCCAGAGCCGGATGGACCGGCAGTGGGAGACCCTCTCGCGGCTCTCGCACCACTTCCTGGACGTGGTCGCCGGCCTGCCCACGCTCAAGGTGTTCAACCGGGCCCGTACCCAGGCCGCCACCGTCGCCAGGATCACCGCCGACTACCGCCGGGCCACCCTGCGCACCCTGCGGATCGCCTTCATCTCCTCGTTCGCCCTGGAGCTGCTCTCCACCCTGTCGGTGGCGCTGGTCGCGGTCTCCATCGGCTTCCGGCTGGTGGACGGCACGCTCGACCTGGAGACCGGGCTGCTGATCCTGATCCTGGCACCCGAGGTCTACTTCCCGATCCGCCAGGTCGGCGCGCTGTACCACTCCAGCGTGGAGGGGCTGACCGCGGCCGACGAGCTCTTCGCGGTGCTGGAGACCCCGCTGCCGCCGGCCGGGACCGCCCCCGCCCCCGCGCTCGTCGGCGCCCTCGTCGAGGCCGAGGGCCTCACGGTGCTGCACACCGGCCGGAGCGCACCGGCGCTGGACGCCGCCGGGCTGACCCTGCGGCCGGGCACCACCACCGCGCTCACCGGCCCGAGCGGGGCCGGCAAGTCCACCCTGCTCGCCGTCCTGCTCGGCCTCACCGCGCCGGACGCGGGCAGCGTCCGGATCACCGCCGCCGACGGGCGGACGTACCGGCTGGACGAGCTGGAGCCGGCGAGCTGGCGCCGGCAGATCGCCTGGGTGCCGCAGCACCCGCACCTGTTCGCCGGCACCGTCGCCGAGAACCTGCGGCTCTACCGGCCCGGCGCCGGCGAGGACGAGCTGTGGGCGGCGCTGGGATCCGCGCACGCGCGGGACTTCGTGCGGCGGCTGCCGCACGGGCTCGCCACCGTGCTGGGGGAGGACGGCGCCGGCCTGTCGGCGGGCCAGCGCCAGCGGCTGGCGCTCGCCCGGGTACTGCTCGCCGACGACCGGCCGCTGGTGCTGCTGGACGAGCCGACCGCCGGCCTGGACGGCGCCTCGGAGGCGGCCGTGGTGAACGCCGTCCGGGTACTGACCGCCGATCCGGCGCGCACCGTGCTGCTGGTCGCGCACCGGCCGGCACTGCTGGCGGTCGCCGACCGGCTCGTCCGGCTGGAGGGGCCGCCGGTGCCCGCGGCCGCCGCCGCGCCGCCCCGGCCCGCACACGACGGGGAGCCGGTGCCGGCCGCCGACACCCCGCCGGAGGAGCCCGCCGGAGCGGCGACCGTACGGCCCCGGCTGGCGCTCTCCGTCCTGCTCGGCGCGCTCGCGCTCGGCTGCGCGGTGGCGCTGATGGCCACCTCCGGCTACCTCATCTCCTACGCCTCCGAGATGCCGCCGGTGCTCTACCTGATGATGGCCGTCACCTCGGTGCGGGCCTTCGGCATCGGGCGCAGCGTGTTCCGCTACGCCGAGCGTCTGGTCTCGCACGACGCCGTGCTGCGCACCCTCGGCACCCTGCGGGCCGCCGTGTACCGCCGGCTGACCGTGCTGGCCCCGGCCGGGCTGCCGGCCTTCCGGCGCGGGGACCTGCTCTCCCGGCTGGTCGCCGACGTCGACGCCGTCCAGGACCACCACCTGCGCTGGCGGCTGCCGGCGGCGGTGGCCGCGGTGGTGTCGCTGGCCGCGACGGCGGCGATGGCCGCCTTCCTGCCCGCGGCCGGCCTGGTCCTCGGGCTGGGGCTGCTGCTGGCCGGGGCGGTGGTGCCCGCGCTGGCCGCCCGCTGGTCGGCCGGTGCCGAGCGGCGGCAGGCCCCGGCCCGCGGCCGGCTGGCCACCGCCGTCGTCGACACCCTCACCGGAACGGCCGAACTCACGGTGGCCGGGGCGCTGCCGGGCCGGCTGGCCGCCGTCCGGTCCGCCGACGCCGCGCTGACCGGGCTGGCCGCCCGCTCGGCCGCCACCACCGCGCTCGGCACCGGGCTGATCGCGCTGCTCACCGGGCTGACGGTGGCCGCCGCCGCGGCCGTCGGCATCCGGGGTGTGCAGAGCGGTGCGCTGGCGCCGGTCTGCCTGGCGGTGGTCGTGCTGACCCCGCTGGCCGCCTTCGAGGCCGTTACCGGGATGCCGCTCGCCGTCCAGGCCCGCCGGCGCAGCCGGACCGCCTCGGCCCGGCTGGCCGAGGTGCTGGACGCGCCCGCCCCGGTCACCGAGCCCGCCGCCCCGGTGGCCCTGCCCGGGCAGCCGCTGCCGATCACCGTCCGCGGGCTGACCGTCCGCCACGCCGGACAGGAGGCGGACGCGCTGGTCGGCCTCGACCTGGACCTCGCCGCCGGCCGCCGGATCGCCGTGGTCGGCCCGTCCGGCTCCGGCAAGACCACGCTCGCCCAGGCGCTGCTGCGCTTCCTGGAGCCGGCCGCGGGCCGGATCACGTTCGCCGACGGCCGTCCACAGGCTGTGGACAGTCGGGAGCTGGCCGGGGACGACGTCCGCCGGGTGATCGGGCTCTGCGCCCAGGACGCGTACGTCTTCGACAGCTCGCTGCGGGAGAACCTGCGGCTGGCCCGGCCCTCGGCCGACGAGCGGGAGCTGCGCGCCGCGCTCGCCGCCGCCCGGCTGCTGGACTGGACGGACACCCTCCCGGCGGGCCTCGACACCATGGTCGGGGAGCACGGTGCCCGGCTCTCGGGTGGCCAGCGCCAGCGGCTCGCGCTCGCCCGGGCGCTACTGGCCGACTTCCCGGTGCTCGTGTTGGACGAGCCCGCCGAGCACCTCGACCTGCCCACCGCCGACGCGCTCACCGCCGACCTGCTCGCCGCCACGGCCGGCCGGAGCACCGTGCTGATCACCCACCGGCTGGCCGGCCTCGACGACGGCTCCGTCGACGAGGTCCTGGTCCTGGACGGCGGCCGGGTGGTCGAACGCGGCACCTGGTCGGAGCTGGTCGCGGAGCCGGGCGGCCGGCTGCGGGCGATGTGGGAGCGCGAGCGCGCGGCGGACGGCCCGGTGGCGGTGGGCACCGCCGCAGCCGGTCGCCCGCCGGTGGTCGCGCCGACCTTCGGCTGAAAACCGTACAAACTACGCTCGACACCATGGACCCCACGCCAGACCTGCCACCCGCCACCGCTCCCGACCCGGCGCCCCACCGGGTGCCCGAGATCTCCTCGCTCGGGCTGGACACGCTGGTCACCGAGGTGGCGGAGCGGCTGCAGTCGGCGGCCGCCGTCACCGACCGGATGCAGCGGCTGCTGGAGGCCGTCGTCTCGGTCGGCGCCGGGCTGGACCTGCACGCGACGCTGCACCGGATCGCCACCGGCGCCGCCGAACTGGTGGACGCCCGGTACGCCGCGCTCGGCGTGATCGCACCGGGCGGCCACGGCCTGGCGGACTTCATCCACGTCGGCGTGGACGACGAGACCGCCGCCGCGATCGGCGAGCTGCCGGCCGGCCGGGGCATCCTCGGCGCCCTGATCGACCGGCCCGAGCCGCTGCGCCTGACCGACCTGGCCACCGACCCGCGCTCCTCCGGGTTCCCGCCGGAGCACCCGGCGATGAAGACCTTCCTCGGCGAGCCGATCCGGATCCGTGACGAGGTGTTCGGCAACCTCTACCTCACCGAGAAGCAGGGCGGCGGCGCCTTCACCCCCGAGGACGAGCAGGTGGTGCACGCGCTCGCCGCGGCCGCCGGCGTCGCGATCGAGAACTCCCGGCTGTACGAGGAGGGGCGGCGGCGCGAGCGGTGGATCGCGGGCGCGGCCGCCGTCACCACGGCGCTGCTCTCCGCCGACGAGGCCGAGGTCGCGCTGACCGTCGCGGCCGAGCAGGTGCGCGAGCTGGCGGACGCGGCGCTCGGCATGATCCTGCTGCCGACCGTGGACGGCGAGGGCGACGGCCAGATGCGGGTGGCGCACGCCTCCGGCGAGGCCGCGGAGTTCGTCCAGGGCGAGCTGCTGCCGAAGGAGAGCTTCGGGGCCCGGCTCCTCCAGGGCGACAGCGTCTACCTCGACGACATGTCCAGCGACCCGACCGTGGTGATCCGCCTGGCGCGCAGCTTCGGCCCGTCGATGGCGGTGCCGATGGTCGCCGCCGGCCGGGTGCTCGGAGGGCTCTGCGTCTGGCGCCCGCGCGGCGCGGTGCCGTTCACCGACACCGAGAAGCAGCTCGCCGAGACCTTCGCCTCGCAGGCCGCGCTGGCCCTGCGGCTCGCCGAGGGGCAGCGGGACCAGCAGCGCCTCGCCGTCTTCCAGGACCGCGACCGGATCGCCCGCGACCTGCACGACCTGGTGATCCAGCGGCTGTTCGCCACCGGGATGATGCTGGAGAGCGCCGCCCGGCGCGCGGTCGTGCCCGAGGTGAAGGTCGGCATCGGGAACGCGGTGGACGAGCTGGACGCCACCATCCAGGAGGTCCGCACCACCATCTACGCGCTCCAGCACGACAACCACGGCGACGCGCCGGACACCCTGCGGACGCGGGTGCTGCGGGAGGGCAGCCAGGCCGCCGCGGCGCTCGGCTTCAAGCCCTCGGTGACCTTCACGGGCCCGGTGGAGAGCCTGGTCGGCGAGAAGACCGGCCGTCAACTGCTGGCCGCGCTGCGCGAGATGCTCTCCAACACGGCCCGGCACGCACGGGCCTCGCGGGTCGGCGTGGAGGTCGACGCCACCGTGCACCTGGACGACGAGGGACGCCCGGTGAGCGGTGACCCGGAGTCACTCGACCGGGCCGGGCGCCCCGGGGTGCTGCTGACCGTGACGGACGACGGCGTCGGCATCCCCGCCGGCGGCCGCCGCAGCGGTCTGCGCAACCTCACCCGACGGGCCGAGGTGCTCGGCGGGGACGCCTGGCACGAGCCCGGTCCGTACGGAAAGGGGACGCGGGTGCGCTGGACCGCGCGGCTCTGAGTCTTCGCGCGCTATCGAACGGTCTGTGCCGGTCAAGGGAGTTCGGTGAGGGGGCCGGGCGTGTGGTTGGTGTGCAGTCGGTGAATGTTTAACGAGGGAGAACTTCGCGGCCAACGGAGCAAGTTGTGCATTTCCTTCCCTTCCGGCGTGCTCGTGTGCACACATAGCTTTACTCCCGTCTCGGAGGGAACCGGACTGGGGGAGCAGTGGACGCGTCGAACCGCGGTCACACCGCAGCAGGTGCAGGGCGTGGGGGATTCCGGGTCGAACGGGCACCGGACGGGCGTTACCGCTGGCAGCTGAAGGCCCCCAACGGCCGGGTCGTCGCGGTCACCGCGGCCGGATACGAGACGGCCGCGGACGCCGAGCGCGGCTTCGACGGGTTACGCGCCGGCGCCGACGCCCTGGTCGCCCGGATCACCCACGTCCGCGACGGCATCGGCTGGGTCTGGGTCGTCCCCGGTTCGCGCCTGCTCCCCGAGGTGCGCTCCAGCCGCGCCTACGAGCGGTACGCGACCTGCCAGAACGCCTTCCGCCGGTTCGTGGTGCTGCTGGCCAAGCAGCCCGCCCTCGAACTCCCGGAACTCACGGCACCGTTGAGACCCTCCGATGCCCGCCGCTGAGCGGCGCGGTCCGCGCCTGCTGATCGTGCCCGCCGCCGACCGGTGCCTCGGCTGGTCGCTGCGCGCCGCCAACGGGAGACAGCTCGGCGTCGGCGTCCGCACCTATCGCAGCGAGGACGAACTCGCCGACGCGGTCAGAGAGTTGATCATCGAGCGGGCCGCCCTGCGGTGTACCGTCGGGCAGTCCGAGGCCCGGCTCTGGGTCTGGACCGCCCAGCTCCCGGTGCGCAGCACCCGGCCAGGCGTGGTCGAGGCCGGCCCGATCGCCCGCAGCGCCCGCGGCTACCTCCGGCGCGACCAGTGCCACGCGGGCGTCGACGGCTTCCTGGCCGGGCTCCAGTGGATCGGCCAGGAGCTCCGCAGAACCGGCCGGGACGCCCGCCGGCCCTGGTAGTACCCTCGCCCGGTGCGCGGCGCCCTGACGGCCGACGCGGATGGCGCCTCGTCAGACCCCCGTTCCGGCCGGCCGGGATGCCGTGCGTCCCGCCGTCCGCGCCCGGCGAGCCCGGCCCCGGCTCTGGCCCCGTCCGCGCCCGTTCCCCCAGGTCCGGTGAAGCGCAGGTTTCCGGCAACCCCCCGAGCCGCCACCTGGAGAAGAACGTCATCGGCCTCCGACCTGCGGCTTTCCACCCCGCTGCGGCCGGGCTGACCAGTCACTAAACCTGTCCGAACCGATGAGTCGACAATCGCCGGCCGCCACTGACGGCCCTTCCGGGGGAACAGCCCGTCCCGACAGGATCAGCTCTGCCGGAGCGGCCACCGCGGATGTGGCCACCGGCCCCGGACCCCCGACCAGGGCCCGGGCAAGCGATGCACCTCTCTCCCACCGGAGGAACAGGAACATGCGCAAGACCGCTGCCAAGCTGCTCGCCGTCGCCGCCATCGCCACCTCGCTCGCCACCGTCGCCGCCGGCACCGCCAGCGCCGACCCGAGCGTGACGCCGGCCGCCCAGGACATCGTGAGCGCGGGCTCCGACACCACGCAGGCCGTGTCGACCCGGTTCTCGACCGACTACAACGCCTACCTGACGAGCATCGGCGACACCACCTCGCCGCGCTACTACAGCTGGGACGCCACGGGCTCGACGAACATCACGCTGAAGTCGGGCGCCTCCTCGATCGTCCGCCCGAACGGCTCCGGCGCCGGCATCACCGAGCTGAACACCTCCGGCTCCGCGCTGGACGTGGCCCGCTCCTCGCGCGCCCCGAAGTCCACCGACCCGGCGTCGGACATCTTCGTCGCGTTCGCCAAGGACGCGGTGACCTGGTCCGCCAACTCCGGCGGCCACGCCCCGGCGAGCCTGACCGCCGCCCAGCTCAAGGGCATCTACGACTGCTCCATCACCAACTGGACGCAGATCAACGCCTCGCTGACCAACGCCACGATCAAGCCCTGGCTGCCGCAGGCGAGCTCCGGCACCCGCGCCTTCTTCCTGACCGCGATCGGCAACCCGACCGTGGGCAGCTGCGTCCAGGACGGCCCGGAGGAGAACGAGGGCGTCGACACCCGCCTGGCAGGCGCCGACACCGTCTTCCCGTACTCGGTGGCCTCGTACCTGTCCCAGACCGTGGGCGGCCACTCCACCCCGACCTCCGCCCCGGCCAGCCTGACCCTGCGCAACGTCGGCACCCTGGTGCCGGTCAACACCACCACCAACACCATCAACGCCCCGTTCGCCGCCTCGGCGTTCGGCCGCGTGGTCTACAACGTCGTCCGTGACGCCGAGTGGACCGCCACCAACGCCCACGGCACCGCGCTGCGCGCGATCTTCGGCCCCTCGGGCTGGATCTGCTCCAACGGCACCAACGACATCAAGAGCTACGGCTTCCTGCCCCTCCCGGCGGCGGCCTGCGGCAGCACCACCCACAGCTGATCACACCCGCTGATCACACCCCGCACCATCCGGCGGCCACGGGCTTCGGCCCGTGGCCGCCGGCCACACCCGGGCACCCCTTCGTGCCTGTCGGAGCCGGCCGGGCGCCCATCGACTTCGGCATCCTCCGCCCGCCGGGCCGTGCGGAGGAGGAAGGCCGTCGGGGCGGTCGAACGACCGCCCGCACCACCCAGCACATCACCTCTCCCAAGGAGTTCAGCATGACCCGTACCAGCGCCCGCTTTGCCGCCACCGGTGCCGCAGTCGTCCTCGCCGTGACCGGCATGAGCGGTGCGGCTGCCGCCGACGCCGCCCCCGCGGCCCCGACCGGCAGTGCGGTGGTGCACGAGAGCACCGCCTTCCTGAAGGACTCCGCCCTGAACGGCCTGGTGGTCATCCCGCTGCCCACCGCCACCCCGTCCTACGACACCAGCACGGGCTTCTCCACGTCGTTCCCGGTGACGGGTGGCGACGTCAACCTCCAGGGTTACTACGGCAACGTCCAGCTGGGCGGCAGCCTGCTCTTCGTCAACCTGTTCACCGGCAAGACCGCGGTCTTCAAGCAGCTGGCGTTCAGCGCCGACAGCTGGGCGATCACCGGGGTCCCGGTCGGCGGCACCGCCCCGGTGGCGCTGCTCGACCCGGCCGGCACGACCGACATCACCCGCACCGGCGCCACCCAGACGGTGACCGCCGCGGACCTGAAGGTCGACGCCGAGGGCGCGCAGTACGTGGACACCAAGCTGAACACCACCTTCTTCAAGGCCGGCCAGTCGATCGGCAACTTCTCGCTGAGCTTCACCACCGGCAGCTGAGCTTCACCACCGGCAGCCGACACCTGCGACCGGCTCGGTGGAACGGCGGGCCCGTGCGACGGCACCGGCCCGCCGTTCGCAGGTGGAGTTCCCAACTCCGCTACAGAGTCGTCGCGTTGTGGTCTCGTACATCGGTACGACCGGATCCGGCCATGTAGGGCTGGCCGAATGGATGCGAACCGGAACCGCCGGCCTGCTCGCCGCCTGATCCACCTCGCGCCGCGTCACGGCGGTGCGCGTTCGCACGGAGGTGCCCGTCATGAGACTCCGACTACTACCCGGTACGAGACGCGGGGGGTGGCGCCGGAGGTTGCCGGCGGTCGCCCTCGTCTGGTCGGTGGTGGTGGCGCTCGGCGTGGCCCCCATCGGCCTCGGCACGTCGTCGCAGGCCGCGGCGGCGACCTCGTCCGCCGTGACCAAGCCCGGCCCCAAGGTGTGGGACCCGAACACCTGGGAGGAGGGCGCCGAGGGGAGCGTGACGGTCGCGCAGACCCAGAACCTGTCCAACCAGGTGCTGCAGGTCTCCTGGAGCGGATTCACCCCGACCGTCGACACCTCGGGCACCCCGCTGACCATCGTCACCAAGGGGTCCAAGCAGGCGCTCTACGCCGTCCGGGTCTACCAGTGCCGCGGTCTCGACCCCAAGATCACCGACTGCTACGGCAGCAAGCTGTACAACGCCGACGGTGGCAAGGGGTTCAACCAGAAGGCCCCGGCGGAGGGCACCACGACGCCGGACTTCCCCTCGAACATGGCGATCGCGCCGACGGGCGCCGACGGCTCGGGCGAGACCTCCATCGAGATCTGGACCGCCACCCAGAGCCCCTCGCTCGGCTGTGACGCCGCGCACCCGTGCTCCCTGGTGGTCGAGCCCAACTACGGCGGCGACACCCAGGACCCGTACAAGGCACGGAACGGCGCGGTCGACTGCGCCGACCACCTCAGCGACGTGGACGGCTTCTTCAACACCGCGAGCGACGGCGGCCTGGAGGCCTACGCCGGGGCGTGGGACGGCAACCAGTACGCCGGCTACCAGGTCGGCGAGCAGTGCGCCTGGGAGAAGCGGACCGTCGTCCCGCTGCACTTCTCGCCCACCGCCGCCGACTGCGACAACCGCGCCGCCGACTTCAAGGCGGCCGGCCTGGAGATGGCCAACCGGGCCGTCCAGCAGTGGCGGACCGGCCTCTGCCTGGCGTCCTCCCCGCTCGCCTTCCAGTACTCCTCCTCCGGCGGCGAGCCGCAGGCCAGGGCGGCGTTCCTGGGCGGGTCGGCCGGCGTGGACGTCGCGCTGACCGCGTACCCCGACACCGCGACCCCGGCCCGGCCGTACGTCTACGCGCCGCTGGCCACCACCGGGATCTCGGCGGTCTTCCTCGTCGACGACCCGGACACCGGCCGCCAGCTCCGCGACATGAAGCTGACCCCGCGCCTGATGGCCAAACTGCTCACCCAGTCCTACGCGCCGCTGGGAAGCCCGGTCGCGTCGGTGAGCGGCAACCCCAGCTGCGTCTTCCTGGACGAGGACTTCCTCCAGTACAACCGGTTCCCGGAGAGCAGCGGGCTGCACTGGCCCCGCTCGTGCACGCCCGCGGAGTTCGAGCCGACCATCGTCGGCGGCACCACGGACCTCGTCTACCAGCTGACCGCGTGGATCGCCGCCGACCCGGAGGCCGTCCGCTTCCTGGACGGCGAGGACGACCCGTGGGGGATGCGGGTGAACACCTTCTACCAGCGGGGCGCCTACTCCGGGTACCCGGCCGACACCCTCCAGCCGCAGGACTTCACCGGGCCGACGGACGTCAGCGAGGCCGCCAAGCGGATGCGGCAGTACGAGTGGAACCCCGTCCTCGGCGGTCTCACCCAGGTGCTGCGGACCATCCTGGAGAACCGGTCCACCTGCCAGCTCTGGATGGCGGACCCGGCCACCGGCAACCACCTCAAGTGCGACCCGATGGCCCGCGGCGAGCGGAAGCTGTTCGCGATCATGGACAGCGCCCAGGCCAAGGCCTTCTCGCTGCCCGAGGCCACCCTGCGCAACCCGGCCGGCGGCTTCGTCTCGCCGACCACCAACGGGTTCCAGTCGGCGGTCGGCGACATGCCGACCGACGCCGCCACCGGGACCCAGCTGCTGCCCTACGGCGTCGCGGGCACGGCCTTCGCCCGGGACACCCAGGCCTACCCGCTGACCACCGTCCAGTACGCGATGGTGCCCACCGGCGGGGCGGCGGACAAGGCGCCCGCGATCACCCGGTTCCTGACCACCGTCGCCAACGGCGGCCAGGTCTACGGCGTGGAGCCGGGCAAGCTCGCCCCGGGCTTCCTCAGCCTCACCGGTGCCCAGCGCCAGCAGACGCTCGACGCGGCGAAGCACGTGGAGACGCAGGACAACAAGTGGCCGGGCAACCAGGTCGCCCCGCCGCCGACCACCCCGTCCGGCGGTGACGGCGGGACGACCGGCGGGGCCGGCGGCGCCACCGGCGGCGAGTCGGGCGGCACCGGCGTCACCACCACCCCGGTCACCGGCGACGGCACCGGCACCGGCACCGGCACCGGCGGCTCGTCCACCGGCGCCGGCTCCGGCACCGGCGGGCTCGGCGACGGCGCCGTCGGCGGTGCCGGCGGGACCGGCACCGGGGGCACCGCGAGCGCGGGCGGCACCGGTGGCGCGGCCACCGGCGGCGCGGGGGCTCCGGCCGCCGCGGCCGGCGGGGCCAAGGCCACCGCCACGCCGGGCGCTTCGGCGGGCCCGCTCGCGGCCGCTCCGGTCGCCGCCGGCTCCCCGGCGGCCGACCGCGCCGGCACCGCCCGGCTGCTGCTGCCGATCGCGGTGATCGCGGGTCTGGTGCTGCTGATCGGCGGCCCCGCCGCGCTCTTCCTCGGCGGCACGCCCGCCGGCGAACGCGCCGTCTCCGCCGTGGGCCGGACCTGGGCGCGGGTGCGCCGCCGGCCCTGATCCAGCGGTCGCACCGGCTCGGCGGGGCCGCCGTCACGGCCCCGCCGGGTCCTCCGCCCCGGGCGCACGGCCCGGGGCCTCCCCTGTACCGAGTACTTCCGTACCGAGCGCGCCGGAGAGCAGACCATGACAGCCGCCGCCGAGCCCGCGGCACCGTACGCCGGGGCTCCACGTCCACCAGAACCCGATGTCCCCCGCGTCATCACCGCCCCCGCCACGCCCGGAGACCGGGTGTTCCGGGGAGTGCTGAGGGTGGCGGGCCTCTCCGTCTTCGCGATCATGGGACTGATCGCGTTCTTCCTGATCCTGCGCGGCGCGAACGCGCTGGGCGAGGTGGGCTGGTCCTTCCTCACCGAGCAGAAGTGGCAGACCCAGGCCCACAACTTCGGGATCGCCGCCGTCCTGCCGAACGGCCTGCTGATCGCGGTGATCGCCCTGGTGATCGCCGTGCCGGTGGCGCTGACCACGGCGATCTTCATCTCCGAGTACGCGCCGACCAGGCTGCGGGCGACGCTGGTCTCGCTCATCGACCTGATGGCCGCGATCCCCAGCATCGTCTACGGCCTCTGGGGGCTGTTCTTCCTCCAGCCGCGCATCATCGGCTTCGTCCGCTGGCTGACCAACCACCTGGGCGACGCGATCCCCTTCCTCAAGGTGCGCACCGGCGACATCGGGACCTCCTACACCTCCTCCACCTTCATCGCCGGGGTGGTCGTCTCGCTGATGATCATCCCGATCGTCGCCTCGCTCAGCCGGGAGGTGTTCTCGCAGGCCCCGCAGGGCGAGCGGGAGGGCGCGTACGCGCTGGGCTCGACCCGGTGGGGGATGGTCCGCGCGGTGGTGCTGCCGTTCGGCCGCGGCGGTGTGATCGGCGCGGTGATGCTGGGCTTCGGCCGGGCGATGGGCGAGACGATCGCCGTCGCGCTCATCATCTCGCCGAACTTCAAGGCCATCAGCCACATCCTGGAGAACGGCGCCAACTCCATCTCGGCGCTGATCGCGCTGCGCTTCGGCGAGTCGGACGAGCTCTCGCTCTCCGCGCTGATGGCGGCCGGCCTGGTGCTCTTCGCACTCACCCTGCTGGTCAACCTGGGCGCCGGCTTCGTGATCAACCGGTCCCGCTCCGGCGCTTCGACGGCGGACTGACCATGGCCCACTCCGCCACCCGCCGCCCGTCGCCGCGCCGCCCGTTGCCGGGCCGCCCGTCACCGCGCCGCCCGTTGCCGCTCCGCCGTGAAGGGACCGCCCGATGACCACCCTCGACCTGCCCCCGGCCACCGTGGCCGCGCCGGCCGACCCACCCGCGGCCGCCGCCGCGCCGCGCCCCGAGAAGCGGGTCCGGCTCGGCGGCTTCACCCGCGAGGACGTGCTGACCCTGGTCGGTGCGCTGGTCGGCTCGCTCGCCCTGGACTGGATGCTCTACGAGCGGATCCTGCCGTTCAGCGGTGCGCAGGGCTTCCTGCTCTGCTGGTACGCCCTGTTCCTGGTGGGCTACTTCGCCATCGGCCGCCTCCAGTGGAACCCGCTGATGGTCCGGGACCGGCTGGTCTCGGTCGTCGCCTGGAGCTCCGGACTGCTGGTCGTCGGCCTGATCGCCGACCAGATCGGCTACGTGCTGGTGCGCGGCTACGACGCGGCCCGGCACCTCAACTTCTTCACCGAGTCGATGGACCACACCGCCCCGCTCTCCCCGATCACCTCGGGCGGCGCGCTCAACGCGCTGGTCGGCTCGCTCGAACAGCTCGGCCTGGCCACGCTGTTCGCGGTCCCGCTGGGCATCGCGGCGGCGGTCTTCATGTCCGAGGTCGGCGGCCGGATGGCCCGGCCGGTGCGGACCCTGGTCGAGGCGATGACCGCGCTGCCGTCGATCGTCGCGGGCCTGTTCATCCTCGGCGTCGTGATCATCACCTTCGGCTTCGAGAAGAGCGGCTTCGCGGCCTCGCTGGCCCTCACCGTGATGATGATGCCGATCGTCACCAGGGCCGCCGAGGTGGTCATCCGGCTGGTGCCCGGCACGCTGCGGGAGGCCTCGTACGCACTCGGCGGCAGCCAGTGGCGCACGGTCTGGAACGTGGTGCTGCCGACCGCCCGGCCCGGACTGGTGACGGCCGTGGTGCTCGGCATGGCGCGCGGCGTCGGCGAGACCTCCCCGGTGCTGCTGACCTCGGGGTTCACCTCGC
The DNA here is from genome assembly GCF_055561235.1 of Kitasatospora sp. NPDC022856. Lineage (NCBI taxonomy): Bacteria > Bacillati > Actinomycetota > Actinomycetes > Kitasatosporales > Streptomycetaceae > Kitasatospora > Kitasatospora sp. NPDC022856. Next base: position 373,306 of record NZ_JBVHHE010000002.1, read on the forward strand.
AGTTCAACGGCAATCCGTTCAGCGAGCACCAGGTCTCGCTGCCGCTGTACATCTGGAACTACGTCAAGCAGCCCTACCCCGACATGATCGCGCGCGCCTTCGCCGCCGCGCTGACCCTGATGATCGTGGTGCTCGTCCTGTTCGTCACCGCCCGCGTCGTCGGCGGCCGCAAGCCGGGTCAGCTGACGCGCCGCCAGAAGCGCCGGATCGACCGCGCCGCCGCCGTCGCCGAGGCCTCCGCCCGGGGCGGGCACCGGGGCTCCGCCCGGCCCTCGACCGCGGCCGCCGCCCGTACCGCCGCCCGGCCCGCCGGCGTGGCCACCGCCCTCGGGGAGCACTGATGTCCCGCCCAAACGCCCTCAGTACCAGAGGAGTTCCCATGTCGTGGGAGGCCGCAAGCCGCCCCGTGGCACGCACGTTCGCCGTGCTGCTGTCCCTGATCCTCGCCGCGGGCTCCCTCCTGCTGGGGCAGAGCACCCCCGCCTTCGCGGCCACCGCGCTCAACGCCGACGGCTCCAGCTGGGCCGGCCCGGCCATCGACCAGTGGCGCCAGGACGTCGCTCCGCAGGGCATCCAGATCAACTTCAACCCGATCGGGTCGGCGGCCGGCCGCAACCAGTGGAGCATCGGCCAGGACGACTTCACCGCCTCCGACGTGCCGTTCCGCTCGCAGACCGACACCGGCCTCGGCCAGGCCGGCCAGGCGGGCGGCTCCGGCAAGGCCGAGAACCCCCGGTACGGCTTCTCCTACGTGCCGATCACCGCCGGTGGGACGACCTTCATGTACAACCTGGTCGTCGCCGGCAAGCAGGTCCGCGACCTGCGGCTCTCCCCGCAGACCGTGGTCGACATCTTCACCAACAAGATCACCAACTGGAACGACCCGAAGATCACCGCGGACTACGGCAAGGCCCTGCCGAGCCTCCCGATCACCCCGGTGGTCCGCTCCGACGGCTCCGGCGCGACCGCCCAGTTCACCCGCTGGATGAGCCACACCCACGGCGCGCAGTGGGAGGAGTACTGCAAGAGCGTCAACGGCGTCAGCTGCGGTGACTACACCGAGTTCTTCCCGCCGTCGGGCCGGATGACCGCGCAGAACGGCTCCGACGTCGTGGCCGGCTACATCAAGGCCCCGTCCGGCCTCGGCACCATCGGCTACGACGAGTACGCCTTCGCCAAGCGCAGCAACTGGCCGGTCGTGAAGGTGCTCAACCCGGCCGGCTACTACACCCTGCCGACCGCCTCCAACGTCGCCGTCGCACTCACCGCCGCCAAGATCCGCGGCGTGGACGACAGCACCGCCGCCGACGACCCGGACTACCTCCAGCAGAACCTCGACGGCGTCTACTCGATGAACGACCCGAGGTCGTACCCGCTCTCCAGCTACAGCTACCTCATCGTGCCGCGGGCCGGGGCGGCCCTCCCGCCGCCGCCGCGCTTCACCAACGACAAGGGCAGCGCCCTCAGCCGCTTCCTCGCCTACGTGCTCTGCGAGGGCCAGGGCGAGGCGGACGGCCTCGGCTACTCCCCGATCCCGCGCAACCTGGTCCGCGGCGGGCTGCTGCAGACCCAGCACATCCCCGGCAACGCCAGCCCGGTCGACGCCAACACCCTCTCCAACTGCGCCAACCCGACCTTCAACTCGGCCGGCCGGCTGACCGTGCTGGACAACGCCCCGCAGCCCAGCCCGTGCGACGCCAAGGGCGCCCCGCTGGACTGCACCGTGCAGGGCGGCCAGGCGGTCAAGTCCGGGTCCGGCTCGGGCTCCGGCACCGGCGGCTCCGCCACCGGGGGCGCCGGCTCCGCCACCGGCGGGACGGGCGGCGGCGCGAGCGGCGGGGCGGGGAAGACCCCCTCGGCGAGCGGCACCGGCAGCGGATCGTCCGGCACCGGGGGCACCGGTGGCGCGGCGGGGGCCGGGGGGACCGCCGGGGGCGGCACCGGCGGCACTGCCGACCAGCCCGGCGCGGTCGACCCGGCCGCGGGCACCGGCACCGAGGGCGACCAGGCCGCGGCCGAGGACGTCGTCGACCCGCAGACCGGCCAGGTGGTCGCGCGCGGCCGCGCCGCCGCCGGCGAGGTCACGGCCAACGTGGTCGCCGTCGACGGGCGGCCGGACGACTGGATGCTGTCCACCCTGACCGCGCTCGAACTGCTCGCCGTCGTGCTCGTCCCGCCGCTGCTCGGCCGCCGTCTGATGCGGCGCCGCAACTCCGCCGGCGGCCGGTCGTGACCGCCCCGGCGCTGGAGAAGCCGGCGCCCCCCGCCCCCGGCACCCCGGCCGCGCCGGCCGCCGCGGCGCCCGCCCCGGACCCGAGGGCGGCCGGGGCGGGCCCCGGCGCCGCCCGGCCGGCCCGGCGGCGGTTCCTCCAGGGGGCCTGGGCGGTCAGCCTGCTGGCGGCGCTCACGATGGGATTCGTCGGGTACCTCTTCACGCTCTCGCACCTCCAGCAGCGGCACTACCAGTCGACCGCGTACAAGACCTTCCGGGACCAGCTGGCCAAGGCGGTCGCGCCGACCGGCGGCGCCGCCGACGGGGACCCGGTCGCGCTGCTCGACATCCCGGCGATCGGTCTGCACGGGGCCGTCGTGGTGGAGGGCACCACCGGCCGGGACCTGATGCGCGGGCCCGGCCACCGCCGGGACACCGCGCTGCCCGGGCAGAGCGGGGTCGCGGTGGTGTTCGGCCGCGGGGCGACCTTCGGCGCGCCGTTCGCCGAGCTGTCCAGGCTCCGGGTCGGCGACCGGATCGAGGCGACCACCGGGCAGGGCAGGTTCACCTACACCGTCAACGTGTACGGGGACGGCGACCACCCGATCAGCGACCCGGTCCGCAACCGGCTGGTACTGGTCACCGGGGACTCCGACTGGATCCCCGGCTCGACGGTGATGATCGGCGCCCGGCTGGACGGCGACCCGGAGGTCAACCCCGGCGGGCGCCCCGCCACCGTGCCGTACGACAAGGCGCTGGCCGCCGACAAGGGCGCGCTGGCCACGCTGCAGCTGTGGTCGCTCGGGCTGCTGGGCGCGGTGGTCGCCGCGATCCTGCTGGCCCGGATCTGGCGCCGCTCGGCCGCCTGGCTCAGCATCGCGCCGGTGATCGCCGCGATCCTCTGGGCCGTGTACGAGAACGCCGCCGCCCTGCTGCCCAACCTCTACTGAAGCGCGCCCGGAGGACCGTACCGATGACGGATGCACCGATGACCGACGTACCCCCGCTCGACCCGTTCGCCCCGCTCGACCGGGGCGGCTCCGCGAGCGAGACCACGCTGACCCTGCCGCCCGTCCACCCGGCGGACGCCGCCGGCGCCCCGCTGGCCGGCCTGGAGACCAGGGACGTCTCCGCCTGGTTCGGCTCGCACAAGGTGCTGGAGCGGGTCTCGCTCGGCATGCCCGCCGGGGAGGTCACCGCGCTGATCGGCCCCTCCGGCTGCGGCAAGTCCACCTACCTGCGGATCCTCAACCGGATGCACGAGATGGTCCGTGGCGCGCAGCTCGCCGGGGAGGTGCTGCTGGACGGCGACGACGTGTACCGGCCCGGCCGGCGGCCCGCCGAGGTCCGGCGGCGGATCGGGATGGTGTTCCAGCGGCCCAACCCGTTCCCGGCGATGTCCATCCAGGACAACGTCTCCAGCGGGCTGAAGCTGGCCGGCATCAAGGTCTCCAAGGAGGAGCGCGAGCACCTGGTGGAGAGCAGCCTGCGGCGGGCCGGCCTCTGGGACGAGGTCGCCACCCGGCTGCACACCCCGGGCGGCGCGCTCTCCGGTGGGCAGCAGCAACGCCTGTGCATCGCCCGGTCGTTGGCCGTCTCGCCGGACATCCTGCTGATGGACGAGCCGTGCTCGGCGCTCGACCCCACCTCGACCCGCCGGGTGGAGGAGACCATCGCGGAGCTGCGGGGGCGGCTCACCATCGTGATCGTGACCCACAACATGCAGCAGGCGCAGCGCGTTTCGCAGTCCTGCGCGTTCTTCCTGGCCACCCACGACACCCCGGGGCGGATCGTCGAGGCCGGACCGACCGAGCAGCTGTTCACCGATCCGCGGGACCAGCGGACCGCGGACTACGTCAACGGCCGCTTCGGGTAGCCGGACCGCCCGGCCGGGCCCGGCCGGGTCGGAGCGGCGGGATGCCGGTCCGGCCCGGCCTCCGCGCGTTCCCGGCCTCCTCGCGGCCCCTTCGCGGCCCCTTCGCGGCCCCTTCGCGGCCCCTTCGCGGCCCCTTCGCGGCCCCTTCGCGGCCCCTTCGCGGCGCCTTCGTGTTTCGGCTCAGTGGCCGAGCAGCCGCTCCAGCACCGCCGCGACGCCGTCCAGCTCATTGCTCACCGTGTGCAGCGGCACCGCCGCCAGCACCTGCGGGTGCGCGTTGGCCACGGCGTACGCGGTACCGGCCCAGGCCAGCATCTCCAGGTCGTTCGGCATGTCGCCGAAGGCCACCACCTCGCTCCGGTCGATCCCGCGCCCGGCGCACCAGCGGGCCAGCGTGCTCGCCTTGGTGACGCCGGGCGCGCTGATCTCCAGCAGCGGGATCGGCGCGGACCGGGTGATCTCGGCGAGGTGCCCGGCCGCCTCGCGGGCCACCGAGAGCAGCTTGTCGGGGTCGAGGTCCGGGTGCTTCGCCAGCAGCTTGAACAGGCCCGTGACCGGCCCCCCGGCGCCGAGCAGCTCCTCGGCCGGGCCGATCGGGTGGTTCTCGTCCTGGCCCCACATCCGCACCTCGTAGCCGGGCTCGCGGGCGAACCCGGCCGGGTACTCGAAGGCGAAGGCGGTACCGGGCAGCTTCGCCCGCAGCGCCGTCACCACCGCCAGCGCGGCCTCCGCGCCGAGCGGGAAAGACTCCAGCAGCTCGCCGCGCCGCACGTCGACCACCGCGCCGCCGTTGGAGCAGATCGCCACGCCGTGGCCGCCGATGTGGCTGCTGACCTGCTGCATCCAGCGCGGCGGCCGACCGGTCACGAAGACCACCTGGACCCCGGCCGCCTCGGCGGCGGCCAGCGCGGCGGCGGTCCGCTCGGAGACGGTGCCGCCGGCGCACAGCAGGGTGCCGTCAAGGTCGGTGGCGATCAGGCGGGGGGCGGTGCGGGGAGTGGTCACCGCTCCATCTTCGCCTACCGCCGTCGGGAGGTCACCGCCGCGACGGTGACCTCCTGACGGCTCGGCCCGCTAGCCGACCCGCAGGGTCAGCGCGGCGGTGTGCAGCGTGCCGCCGGTCATGAACTGGAGGAAGAGCCGCCAGTCCCCGCCGGCCGGCAGTTCGGCGTGGAAGGACAGCGTCGGGCCGCCGGTGCTGCCCGCCTCGGCCCGCGCCTGCGGGTGGAGGTGCGCGAAGGCCTGGTCGCCGGCGTGGAAGGCGGTCAGGTGGGCGAAGGTCTCCAGGTACGGCTGGAGGTCGGTGACCGGCCTGCCGTCCCTGGCGACGGTGACCTTCAGCTCGCCCGCCCGCCCGGCCGCCGGGGCGCCCTCGACGGTGACGGTGTACCCGTCCACGGTCGTGGTGCCGGTGGCGGCGGGCAGCGGCGCGTCGGCCGCCGCACCGCTGCCCGGGACGTCCACCGTCCGGCTGAGCACCAGGCCGGCGCCCTTTCCGGCGCCGTTGTCCGGGACGAACGAGGCGTAGACCCGCCAGGTGCCGGCGGCGGGCGCGGCCAGCGGGGCGGTCCAGGTGCCGTCGGCGGCCATCTCGGGGTGCAGGTGCTGGAACCCGGTCAGGTCGGAGCGGATCGCGTAGAAGTGCATCCGCTTGGTCTGGTCGGTCTCGTACGCGGTGACCGGGGCGCCGTCCGGGCCGGTCACGGTGAACCGGTACTCGGCGGGAGCCCCGGCCGGGAGCGTGTCGACGGCCGAGGTGAGGCGGTAGCCGTTGCGCTCGGCGGCGGGGGCCCCGGCGGCGGGGGCGGCCGTGGTGGCCGCGGTGCTCGCGGCGCCGTGGTCCATCCCGGCCATGCCGTGGCCGCCGGTCATGCCGTCGGCGCGGTCCGTGCCGCCCGTGCCGCCCGTCGCGGCGGAGCCGCAGGCGGTCAGGGCGAGGGCGAGGACGGCGGCGCCTGCGGTGAGCGCCAGGGTGCGGGTGCGGGTACGGGTGCTGAGGGACATCTGGTCGGTTCTCTTCCGGTGGGTGCGAGCAGGACGCGGCGCGCCCGGAGCCCCTGTACGGGGTCTCCGGCGCGGGCCCGGTCACGTCCGTGCGACGCACACCCGGAGCAGCAGCCGGCGTCCGGCGTCGGGCGGTGCCCGCGGCCCGGTGGTCCGCCGCTCCCGCGGGGCCGAGGGCATCCGGACGGTGGGGAGCACGGCCGCGGCCCCGGCCGCGAGCGGGGCGGCCGCCGGGAGGCCGGCGTCCTCCCGGTCCCGGGCCGACACGCAGGGGACGGCCTGCGGAGCCGCGTCCGGCGCCGGCCGCCCGTCCAGCCTCGGGGCGTCCGCGGGGGCGGCGTGGTGGGCGACCGGTGCGCGGTGGCCCGCCGAGCCCGCGACCGCGACGGCCGCGGGCCGGTGGCAACCGCCCGGCGCCGTGGGCGAGCCGTGCATCAGGAAGAGTCCGGCGAGCAGCGCGCAGAGCAGCAGCGGCCGGGCCGCCGCCCGGCCGCGTCCCCCGCTGCGCTGTTCGCCCGCCGCCACGGGCGAGACAATACCCCCGGCCGGTATCCGATCGGCGTAAGCGCCCGCCGCCGCACCGTATTTCGGCCCCCGAGCCGTTCTTTCCGGCCGTTCCCGCACCGTGCCGGGTGTCCTGCTTCCTCTTCCCGGGCATGACTGATCCCGGCCACCCCGTCGGCAGGAAGAGCCATGCGAACTCGCCACGCCCGAGACGAGCGCCCACCGACCACCCCGCCGGACGCCCCGCGCGAGACGCGCGACCCGGTCCTGATCGGCGACTTCATCTTCGACACCCTCGCCGAGCTGGCCCGGCGCACCACCCCGGACGCGACCCCGCACGTCCCCACCCAGCGCACCCGCCCGCACCCGTGACGGCCACCGGCCGGCCACCGCACCCGCGGTGGCCGGCTCCGGTTCACCCCAGCTGGGCGAGGCCCTCGGTGGCGATCTTCTCGAAGACGGCCAGGTCGTTCTCGAAGATCGAGCCCGGCACCGGCCAGTGGATCACCAGCTCGGTGATCCCCAGCTCCCGGTAGGTGCCCGCCCAGTCCACGAACGCGTCCAGCGAGGCGAGCGGTTTCTCCGCCGTCGAGCCCTGGAGCAGCACCTTCTCCAGCTCCGCCGCGTCCCGGCCGCGCACCTCGCAGGCGGCGGTCAGCTTCGCGATCTGCGCGGCGATCACGGCGGGCGCCTGCGCCACCGGCACGTCCGCCGGCCCCTTCGGGTCCCCGTACGTCACCCAGCCCTGCCCGTGCTCCGCCGCCAGCCGCAGTCCGCGCGGTCCGGTCGCGGCGACGTAGAACGGCACCCGCGGCCGCTGCACGCAGCCGGGGATGTTCCGCGCCTCGACCGCGGAGTAGTACGTGCCCCCGCGGGTCGTGGCGTCCTCGCGCAGCAGCTCGTCCAGCAGCGGCAGGAACTCCCCGAACCGGTCCGCCCGCTCCTTCGGCGACCACGCCTCCTGGCCCATCGCCGTCGCGTCGAACCCCGTCCCGCCGGCCCCGATCCCGAGCGTGAGGCGCCCGCCGGACACGTCGTCCAGCGACACGATCTCCTTCGCCAGCGTGACCGGGTGCCGGAAGTTGGGCGAGGTCACCAGCGTGCCCAGCCGCAGGCGTTCGGTCGCCGTCGCGGCCGCCGTCAGCGTCGGCACCGCCCCGAACCACGGCTCGTCCCGGAACGACCGCCAGGACAGGTGGTCGTAGGTGTAGGCGGCATGGAACCCGAGGTCCTCGGCCCGCCGCCAGATCTTCTGCCCCTCGCTCCACCGGTGGATGGGGAGGATAACGGTACTCAAGCGCATGCAGTGACGATACGCGCGCGGGTCGACGGGACTTCGGACCGCCCGCAAGTCGGCACGAGCAGGTCCGCTAGCGTGGCGCCGTGGGCACGTTGAGCAGGCGAGAACTGGCCGCGCTGGTCGAGGAAGCGACGGTCGACACCTACGACGAGCACGAGGAGCTGTCGGCTCTGTTCACCGCCGTCGAGGAGAACCTGGCGGTGCCGTTCAGCACCTCGGTGCTGGGCGCCGAGGTGACCGTGCGTGGCATCGACCTTTCACTGGACGGAAGGATCGTCGCCCTGTGCACCCGCGGTGAGTTCCGGCAGACGATCGGATTGCTGGACCTTCAGTCGCCGGAACCGGCTCCGGACGGAGCGGAGTGGGTCGAGGCGTACCGCTACTACTGGATGCAGTGAGCGCCGGAACTTTCAAGATCGAGAGGGCTTGAATGGCTGTCGTGGTACGGAACGAGGATGAGGCATCGTTGCGAGACCTGATCGAGCGAAGCTCCGAACTGAAGGGTGAACTCGTCGCCTTCGCCCAGAGCGCGCGTTTCGACCGGTGGTTGACGCCCCTCCTCCTGGAGGCCGCGGGGCCCCAGCGGCAGTTGGAGGAAGGCGATGCGATCCGGATCATCGACAACTTCATCCTGCGGTACCGCTTGCCGGACGGTTCGACCGTGGTGGACCGGTTCGTCGCCGGACGACGGGGCTTGACCGGGGCGGATCGGGAGATGCTTCTCGGCTGGCGTGACCCGGTCGAGGGCATCTTCGAGATCCGGCGCAAGGACGGGGATGCCGTCGTCCTGCTGAACCTGATCGACGACCTGGAGTACCGCACGTACTCGAACGTCGGGCGGGTGGCCTTCCACGGAGTGTCCAAGGGGGGATTCCTGCACACCTGCCTGGTGCCCGTCCACTCGGTCGACGGCGCGTGGCTGATCTCCGGAATGATGTCGTCCTACCCGAAGTCCAGCGCCACCGAGATCGCCCAGGCGGCGCTCCAACTGGCCGCCGAACAGCCCTCAATGGTCTTCCGCAACCCCGAGAAGATCGAGCAGGGATGGCGCTCGATGCGAGAGGACCGAACCGCGTTCATCGAGTTCTGCGGCAGCGACGAACTGGTCCTTCCCCCTGCCGAAACCGAGGAGCGGCTCAACGCCTATTACCGGCACCGGCAGGAAGCCGCCGTCGCCGAGCATCCCGACCGGGCCCAGGGCAGGCGGCTCCCCGGCCTGGCCTTCCCGGCCTTCGAACTGCCGCGAGGACTCGCGGAATCGGAAACGGTCGGTGCCATTTATGACGAAGTCGACGGGCTCAACTTCTACCCGGACTACGGGATGCTGCGGGACCTCTTCGCCGATCCGGCCCTCCCGGGCCGCAGGCGGCGCCAGGACCTGCTGCGCGTGTACCTGCGTGAGGAGTCGATTGCACCGCTGCCGCTCCGCCGCCTGGCCGCCGCCCACCCGGAGACCGTCGACGAGGTGTTCCGGAAGCTGTTGCGGAAGCCCGGATTCACCTGGGACGAGCACGGCGAGGAGCTGCTGCGCCTGCGCAAGCCCTGGTACTACGAGCAGGAGCCCCGCCCGGGCGTCTCCGTGATCGGTGAGCGCCTCAGCGAACTCGCTGCCGGCGGCCGTCGGCGAAAGCTCACGAGAGCACCGCGCGTCCTGGCGGCCTCATCCGGGTGAAATGCTGGCGAGCCTGATGCCGGTACGGGACGATGAAGTAGCGTCGGATCGTCGTCTGGAGCCAAGGAGGTGCCGCATGTCGTACGAGCCCAAACTGGCTGCCGCGTTGTCCGGTGCGACTCTGCGGCAGCTGTCGCACTGGCGGCGGGCCACCGGGGAGCGCGGCGCTGTCCTGGTGCCGGAGATCTCGACCTCTCGTCCGATCCTCTACTCCTTTCGCGACGTGGTCGCTCTCCGAGCCTGTGTCCGGCTTCGCGAGGAGGCATCCCTCCAGAAGATCAGGCGGGCGCTGAGCACGTTGCGCGAGGGCCTCGACGAACGGGAACACCTCTCGGCCTACCGGCTGGTCGCGGGCGGTGACACGATCTACCTGGCAGACCCGGACCACGCAGTGGACCTCGTGCGGAGCAAAGGCAATGTCGTCATCCACGACATGGTGGACGTGCTTGCGCCTTTCTACCGTGGCGGTCGACGAATCCCGGACCTCCTTGAACCCCGGCCGCACGTGTCTATCGACCCTGCCGTGCGAGGTGGCGAGCCGGTCGTCGAGGGGACGCGCATCCCGGCGACAGAGGTCGCCGCTCTCCTACGGGACGGCGTGCCACCTGAGCAGATCGGCGAGTACTACCCGGGCGTAACAGCAGAGGCAGCTCGCGACGCAGCGGACTTCGCCGACTATGTCGACAGTTACGAGGATGCGGAAATCCGGCAGGCGGCGTCTTGAAGCTACTGCTCGACGAGAATGTGCCGCTTCCCATGGCACGGATCGTGCGCTTACTCCTGAAGCACCATGCCGTCGAGCACGTAGCCGAACTCAGCGGCTGGGCGGGGACCCGGGATGTCGACCTCTATGCGCGTGCGGCAGCGGACGGCTTTCAGATCGTTGTCACGAATGACACGAAGCAACTCAGTCGCCCACTCGAAGTAGTCGCCATCGCCGAGTCAGGCGTGCATCGCATCGAGTACCGCCAGAATCACAAGCACGGCGGGTTGGTGGGTCTCGGTGCAGCTATCGCCACTGTGTGTGCCGGCCTGCCCCACGCCTTGGCTGAACTTGAACAGGCAGACAGCCAGCGCCTGATCTCGCTGAATGCGGTCGACCCGTCCCAGCAGAGCCGCTTGCGGATCGTGGATCCTGCCAGCGCCCCGCCAAGATTCTGGCCCGCCGACTCACAGGGGTAGGGGCATCAGCGGCTGGGCCAGCGGAACATCGCAGGTCAGGATGCGATAGGTGAACGAGGATTGACCGAGGTCACCAGCGTGCCCAGCCGCAGGCGTTCGGTCGCCGTCGCGGCCGCCGTCAGCGTCGGCACCGCCCCGAACCACGGCTCGTCCCGGAACGACCGCCAGGACAGGTGGTCGTAGGTGTAGGCGGCATGGAACCCGAGGTCCTCGGCCCGCCGCCAGATCTTCTGCCCCTCGCTCCACCGGTGGATGGGGAGGATCACCGTGCTCAGTCGCACACGGGCGACCCTACGCGCAGGGCCGATCGCCAGCAGCCTCACACACTACGTACTACAGTTTTCCCATGACTACACCGCGTCCCGGCAAGACACGAGTCACCAGTGTTTCCCTGCGCGCTGAGACGCTGGAAGCCATTCGCGTCCGCGCCGGCAAGCAGGGCATCTCCTCCTACATCGAGGAGGCCGTGCAACGCCAGCTCCAACGCGAAGCCATCGACGAGTACATCGAGGCCGCCGAAGCCGATCACGGGCCGGTGGATCCGGCGGAGGTGACGACCAAGGCCGAGCGCGTCCGCGCGCACCATGCCGCTCATCGCGCAGACTCCGCCCCGGCGAACGCCGCGTGAGCGGCACGCTTGTTCTCGACAGCGAGGCTCTCTCCAAGCTGTCCCGGCGGCACCGCGACATGACTGTGTGGCTGGACGTCGCCCGCACGCTGGATCTTCTGGTGGTGACGAGTGCGGCCACTCTGGTGGAGGCGCGTGACCCCGAGGTGCCGCAGACGGCGTTCGACCACGCGGTCTCCCTCGCCAAAGTGCGGCCAGTCACCGAGGAGATCGCACGTGGGGCGAGCAGGTTGCTGGCAGCCGAGGGACTTCACGGCCATGAGTACGCCATCGACGCGATGCTCGCAGCCACCGCGCACGCGGAACACGGCGACGTGACCGTGGTAACCGGCGATGTCGATGATCTGCGCCGCCTGTGTCACCGCCGCGTCGCAGTCGAGCCGATCTGACCCACCCGGCACGGTGTCGCCGGCCCTGTGGCGCGTTCTCGCAGGCTTCGCGGAGTAGTCCGTGGGAGGGGCTAGTCTTTCCGCCGCACGCCTCACAATCTGATCATGCGTCAAACGGGGGTTCTTTCGGCATGCCCATTTTCCGGAGAGTATGCGGCGTCGGCCTGGTCGCGGTCGCCGCGCTGGGGCTCACGGCCTGCGGGCCCGACAACGCGTCGGACCAGGCGGGCGGCGGCCCGGTGGCCACCTCGCCCGCCGCCTCGTCCGCCGCCTCGTCCGCCGCCGCGCCGACGGGTGCCGCGCCGACGGGCGGCAAGAGCGCCAAGCCGTCGGCCGGTGCGAGTGACGAGCCGGAGGGGTTCTGCGACGCCGCGCCGCTGCCCGCCGGGCAGAAGTGGGTCTACCCGGTCAAGGGGACCACCACGACCACGCTGGTCTACAAGGACACCAAGACCGCGTGCGGGGTCAACGACGTGGTCTTCGAGCCGGTCGGTGCCGAGAAGAGCGCGCCGTTCGCGCCCGCCGCCAAGGGCCACCTGAACTCGGTACTGGCCCCGTCCAAGGACGTCAACGTCGCCGGTCTGGTGAAGCACATCGGTGAGTGCCTCACCGATCCCACCAGCACCAAGGGCTTCTACCCGTGCTCCGCCGGGGACTACAAGGTCGCGATCGACTCCGCCGGCAAGGTCGTCGAGCTGACCGAGCGCGCCCACTCCTGATCCGTCCCGCCGATCGGCCCGCCCGGTGGTCTCCCACCGGGCGGGCCGACGCGGTCTCCGGGTGCCGATTGCGGTTCGGTCACGGGATGTCCGATTGATTGATCATTGGGTGGGAGTGCGGTGATTGATTTTGTTGGCACACCTCCCGGGCGGCTCTCATAATTCCTGGTGATACGCGTGACGGTCGGCCTGGAGAGCCACGGGGGGTGGCCCGCGAGGGGCCCGTGCGCGACATTCCACATTCCCCGGGGGAGCTCCTTGTCCGCGCCCGAAAACGTGCCGTCCGCCGCCGAACCGGCGAACGGTGCGTCGTCCGAAACCCCTGCCGATCCCGCGGCCGAAGCCGCTGCCGTACCCGCGCCCGTACCCGCCGCTGATCCCGTGGCCGCCGCGCCGGTGGCCGCCTCCGGGCGGAAGCTGCCGCGCGCCGTCGGCGTGGCCCTGGCCACCGCCGGGCTGCTCGCCGTGACGGCGACCAGCGCCGCCGTCACCGTGGCCGTCGGGAAGCCCGACGACCGGCCGGCCGTCGTGGCCGCCCCGGCCAAGGCCGCGCCGACCGCGACCGTCGGCGCGAGTGCGAGCACCACCGCGTCGGCCTCGCCCACGGCGGTGCCGACCACCGCCGCGCCGACCACCGTCGCACCCGTCCCCCGGCCGGTGAGCACCCTCAAGGGCACCGTCAGCGGGGGCCGGCACGAAGGCGACCTGCGGTACTTCCTGCTCCCGATCCCCGACGCCGGCGAGTCCTACGGGCCGCCGGACGGGATGAAGCTGACCGACGACGAGGTGGCCGACCTCTTCGACAACCAGGACGGCATCATGCGCATCCTGGGCTCCTACGGGTACAAGGAGGCCGCCGCCCGGACGTACCGCACGGCGGACGGCAAGGCCGAGGTGACGGTCACCCTGATGCGCTTCGGTTCGACCGCGATGGCGAGCGAGTTCGTCCAGGGCTACACGATGAAGCTGGACCCGATCGCGATCGACGGCGATCCCGCCGCCCACGGCTACGTCCGCAAGCCCAAGCAGCAGGCGTACACCGGCTCGATGACCGGCATCTCCAGCCAGGGCGACGTCCAGTACACGCTCGACGTCGAGGTGAAGGGGACCCCGGACAAGGCGCTGCTGAGCGAGCTGATGAAGCGCCAGCGCGAGCGGCTCTCCTCCGGCGGCTGAACCGCTCCGCCGCCCACGCCCGACGTCACCTTTCCCCCTCCTGGAGCCACTCCGTGACCACCCGTCCCGTGGAGCCGTCGCCCGCCGACGGCCCCGCGTCCGAGGCGCCCGCCGAACCGGCCGCCCCCGCCGCACCGCCCGCCGAACCGGTCGCCCCCGCTGACGGACCCGCGCCCGACGCGCCCGCCGCGCCGCCCGCCGTGGTCTTCGCCGACGGGTTCGCGCCCACCGCCGCCGTCCTGCCGCCGAACCGCCCGCGCCGGCCCCGGCCGGTGCTGCTGCTGACCTGCGGACTGCTGCTGGGCACCCTGCTCGGCGGCGCCGTCGGCTACGCCGTGCAGGCGAACCGTCCGCCGACCCCGTTGCCGCCGATCCAGGTCGCCCGGCCGTCCTACCCGGCCGAGGTGGTGGACCCGGCGGCCGTCGCCGCGGCGGCGCCCAGGCCGCCGGCCGTCGACGGCGACCTGCGGAAGTTGCTGGTGACGGCGCCGGCCGGCAGCACGGCCTGGGCCGACTTCCCCGACACGCCCAGCTGGATCACCATCGGCGAGCTCGCCGAGCACACCGGCCGGTCGGCGGAGGTCTTCCGCGCCCTGAACGTCGCGGAGTTCCGCCGCGCCGTCGAGGTGGACTGGAAGAAGGACGACCTGAAGGTCCGGGTCTCGCTGATCCAGTACGGCCCCGACCACGCCGCCTCGGCGAAGTACGCCGCCGCCGCGTACCGGCTCCAGCCGTTCGCGGACGACGCCAACGGCGGCTTCCACGTCGACAGCGAGCCCTCGCACTGGGCGGAGTCCACCGAGCAGTACTACCTGGGCACCGCGCTGGCGCAACGCGGCACGCTGGTGATGAAGGTCGAGGCCTTCGGCACGCGGCCGGTGAACCCCGATGTCGTGAAGGACATCGCCAAGCAGCAGTGGGAGCGGCTGGTATGAGCGACAGCACCGTGACCGTGACCGAGGCCGCGAACCCCGCGCCGGTCCCCGTCGAGCCGTTCGGGCCGCCCGGGCCGGTCGAGCAGGCCCCCGCGCCCGGGCCGGCCGCCGCCGGCCCGGAGCGGCCCGCGCCCACCGGTCGCCGGCTCCTCCGGGCCACCGGCGCGACCGTGGCGGCCGCGCTGGTCGGCGTGGTCATCGGCGTCGGCGTCATCGAGACCCGGTACGACGACCCCGCGCCCGCCAGCGCCGCCGCCGCACCGACGGCGGCGGCGCCCGCCCCGACCGCCACGCCCACCCCCTTCGGTGCCAAGGCCAACGGCAACCACTTCGGTTCGCTGCGCGACCTGCTGCTGCCCGTCCCGGCCGGCTACGCGCTCGGCCCGGACGACGGCGGCTACGGCAACGACGTCGAGCTGTCGGCGGACCAGCTCTCCGCCGAGATGGACAGCGACCTCCAGCAGATCCCCAAGGAGAAGCGGGACAAGCTCCGCCAGTACTGGGAGGGCCTGCACGTCAAGGCCACCGGGGTGCGCACCTACAAGACCGGTACGGACGACCTGGTGATCGGTCTGAGGCTGCGGCAGTTCAACCAGCAGGAGGTGCAGAAGGCCAACGAGTACACGGCCGTCTTCACCGGTGACACCGGGCTCTTCCGGATCGGCCCCGGGATCCCCGGGCACCCCGAGGCGCACTGCTACCTGATGCCCGCTCCGCCGTCCGCGCCGATCGACTACCTGGAGTGCTCGGCCGCCGAGGGCGACCTCCTGGTGATCATGAGCGCCGAGGGTGCGGCACCGCTGCCCAAGGACAAGATCGTCACCCTCTTCAGCCAGCAGCTCGACCGCCTCGCCAGCCCGGGAGCGTCCGCATGACCGACCACGCCACCCCGCACGACAGCGCGGCCCCGGCCGGGGCCGACGCGCCCCCGGCGCCCCTCGCACCGTTCGCGCCCCCCGCCGCTCCGGCCGGCCCGCCCGCCGAGGCGGTCCCGGGGGACGACCCCTGGGCCGTCGCCCCCGGGGCCGGGACCCTGCCGTCGCTCCCGCCGCCGAGCCCCGAGGAGCTCGCGGCCCGCCGCACCCGCCGGCGCAACGCGGCGCTGCGCTGGGGCGCGGCCGCCCTGGTCTGCGTGCTGGCCGGTACCGGCGCCGCGCTGGCCGTCACCGCGCCCGAGCGCACCGACATCCCGGGCCTGGCCACCCGGGGCGACGGCCGCTACACCTTCCCCGCGCTGGCCCTGCCGCCGCTGCCGTCCGGCCAGGCGGCGCCCGGTGAGAACAAGAGCCGGCACGCCGCCGACCTGCGGTACCTGCTCCTGCCCGCCCCGAAGGAAGCCGGCGGTTCGTCGGTCCCGGCGGTCTTCCCGACCCCGACCGCGACCCCGACCGCGACCCCCACCGCGGCATCGACCGCGGCACCGACCGCGAGCCCGGCCGCGTCGTCGCCCGCCGCGCCCGACGGCGCCCCCGCGAGCGCCCCGGCGGCCACCGGCGGGTCGGCCGCCCCGACCCCGGCCGCCGGCACGGCCCCGGCGGACTGGGTCGCCTGTGACGCGATGGCCGCCGAGCAGAAGGAGCCGGCGAAGCTGCGGGCCCTGCTGCTGCGCGACGTCTGCCGCGCCGCCACCGTCCGGGAGTGGACCGCCTCCGACGGCACCCGCACCCAGATCCGACTGCTCCGCTTCGGCTCCTCCGTCGAGGCCTGGGACGTCTTCGCCGACCTGCGCGGCGACGGCGAACCGAAGGACCTGCCGGGTCTGCGGCCCGCCTCCGTCATCGGCTGGGACAGCGTCTCCGGCGTCGACCTCGCCACCCGCGAGAGCACGACGCTGGCCGGGGAGGGCCGGACCACCGGGTACCTGGCCTACCTGAGCGCCGGCGACATCGTCGGCGTCATCACGATGACCAACGCCCGGGGCGTCCAGCCGCCCGCGTTCCGCCAGGTCGTCACGCTCCAGTCCGACCTGCTGGCCTGATCCGGCGCCACCCGGTGGGCGGTGTGCCTCGCGGCACGCCGCCCACCGGTCGCCCCGCGCCGCCGCGGCGCGGGGCGACCCTCAGCCGCCGGAGCTCTGGCTGCCGGAGGAGCCGTCGGTGTAGCCGTCGAGGGCCCGGTCCCCGGCGCTGTCGGCCAGCCGCTGGATGTCCTCCGGGCTGAGCTTGGTGCCGTTGGCGGCGTCGATGACGGCCTGCTTCGCCCCGACCGCCGCGCCCTCGCGCCCCTCGGCGACGAAGTCGCGCCCCTCCTGGTTGCCGTCCTCGGTGGTGTCGCGCTCGTTGGCCTTCACCACGCTGTCGGTGATCTGCTCGACGAGGAAGTCGGCCGCCTCGCCCGCCAGCGGGACCCGCTCGGTGGCCAGGCCGATGGTGGTGCTGAACGCCGTCTGCGCGTACCCGGCGTTCTTCTCCAGGGCCTCGTTGTACTCCTTGTCGGAGGACGCGTGCTCCTGGTGGACCTCGTCGATCCGGGC
Organism: Kitasatospora sp. NPDC022856; assembly: GCF_055561235.1. Lineage (NCBI taxonomy): Bacteria > Bacillati > Actinomycetota > Actinomycetes > Kitasatosporales > Streptomycetaceae > Kitasatospora > Kitasatospora sp. NPDC022856. The sequence goes on from NZ_JBVHHE010000002.1 coordinate 390,376, forward strand.
CTCGTTGAGGATGCCGCTGATGACGCCGCCGGCCCGGGAGGTGGAGTCGATCTCCGACTCCAGCCGGGCGAAGTCGGTCTGCCCGCTGTCGATGTGGCCGCGCACCACCGCGGTCGAGTACGCCTGGTTGGCGTTGACCACGGCGCCGTACGCGTCGGGGTCGCGGCCGAGCGCGTCGAGCAGGCCGCGGACCGGTGCCTCCTTGAGCCCGGCCGGGGCCCCGTTGACCGGCAGGTCGTCCTTGTGCGGGGAGAGCGCGCGCTGGGTGTCGCCCATGTAGTCGGCGGTCATGTGCCCGAGGCTGTCCCGCAGCGGCGCGAACTTGGCGTCCTCGCCCTTGAGGTCGTCGAGCACGCCGCCGTTGCCGTGGGTGCCGAAGGTCTGCACGACCCGGTTCATGACCTCGGCCTGGTCGGCGGTGTGCTTGGGCGCGACCCCCGAGTGGTCGTCGTACGGCCGGCCGGTGGTGGCCGCCTCCAGGGCGTGGCCGAGGGCGTCCGGACCGCTGCGCATGCCCTGCTGACGCAGTTCGTTCTTCTGCGAGACGGTGTCCGGCGTGTACTCCTTGTCGTGCGTGAAGTACGTCAGGTAGTCCGAGGGCTTGACCTTGCCGTTCGGGTTGACCGAGCCGTCGGTGTTGTACGCGGTCGGCTGGTCGTGGAAGAACTTGGTGGCCGCCTCAGGGCTGTGGCCGAGCGCCTCCAGTACGGCGGTGGTCGGCTCCCAGCCCGAACCGCCCTCCTGGCCGAGGAGGTTGTAGCCGCGCCGGTCGCTGCGCGGGCCCATCACCGGGGCCGGCCAGTACTTGTCGTCGGTGTCCAGCTGGGTGATGTGCTCGGCGATCGGGTTGAGGAAGTGCGGGTCGTAGTCGCCGGTCCGCAGGATGCCGGAGAGCACCTGGTAGCCGTAGGGCGAGTAGTCCAGGCCGCTCTGGCGGTACGGCTTGTCCCACATCGTCTCGGAGCCGGCCTTGCGCAGGTCGGCGGCCCACTGGTCGGACAGGTGGGGCTCGTTGGTGGTGCGGGTGGCGGTGGCCAGGTTGAGGCCGAGGTTCTTCTGCAGCTCCTGGTACTGCTTCCACCGGGCGTCGCTGGCGCCGTTGAACTGCTGCTCGTCGCCGACCATGCTGTTCCAGGCCTGCAGCGTCCCCTTCGGGCCGAGGTCCTGGTAGAAGCGGGTGGAGAACTTCGGGTCGTTCGCGTTGGCGGCCAGCAGCGAGTTGAGCTCGGTGAGTTCGGTGTCCGAGATCTTCCCGCCCTTGCCGGCGAGCTGGGCGGCCCGGATGCCGTCCGCCTCCGGTCCGCCGCCGACGGCCTTGGCGTTGAAGGACTTCACCTCGTCGGCGGACGCGTCCGAGCGAAGCGCCCAGGCGGCGCGCTCGTCGGCGGCGGTGGCCTCCTGGACGGCCGCGTCGATCGCCTTGCGGGCCGCTTCGGCCTTGGTGCGGTTCTCGTCGTTGTAGGCGCGGCTGGCGTCCGGGTCGTGCCGGGTGGCGTTGTCGGCCGGCGGCCAGCTCACGGTGCCGTCGTCGGTGACGGTCAGCCCGGCGCCGCGGGCGTCCGCGACGGCCTTGTCCAGCTTGGCCTTGGCCGCCTGGAAGTCGTTCCCGGCGTCCTTGAGGATCGAGCCGATCGCGGTGGCCTCGGTGACGGCGGCGGTCAGCTGCTCGTTGGCCCGCTGGAGCTTGGGCCGGGCCTGGTCGGCGGTGGGGCCGCTCCAGTTGGCGGAGTTGACCTTGGCGATGACCGTGTTGTCCCAGTCCTCGTCCATCGCCTTCAGCTTCTTGGCGACGTCCTCCCAGGCGGTGGCGGCGGTGCCGAGGACGTCCAGCTTGGCGGTGCTCAGTTCGTGGAAGTCGACCATGTCGTCCGCCCCCTCAGCCCTTCATGTCGTGCTTGACGGCGGTTTCGTTGTTCCGGTAGTTCGTGGCGCTGTCCCGCAGGGCCTGGGTGAGCTCGCCGATGGTGCTGTTCAGGGCGGCGATCTGCTGGTCCCAGGTGGCGGCGGTCTGCGCGGCCGCCTTGCCGGTGCTCCAGTTGGCCAGCGAGGTGGCCACCTGGGTGGTCTCGTCGTCGGCGGCCCGGCCGTCCCCGTTGAGCCGGCCGTGGATCTGGTCCGACGAGTTGGCGGCGGAGTCCAGCGCCGCGGGGTCGACCCCGACGGTGCCGCCGTCGCCGGGGGCGTTCGCCGAGTTGATCCGGGTGCGGGCACCCTCCTGCTGCCTGGCCGCGGTGGTCAGGTTCCCGTCGGCGTCGTACGCCCAGGGGTTCATCATCCGGTCAAATGCGGTCGCGCGATCCGACATGGTGCTCTCGTCCCTCCCTGCCGGGCACTCTCCCCGGCGGCCCCCGTGTTAGGAATTCGCAAAGAATACAAGGGCGGTGGCGGGCCGGAACCCCTAGGGGATCATCGGGCGGATGTCATACCGCAGCAGCACGGGGCGTCGTCATTCGAGCTCATGGCCCGGAGGGTCCGGCCGCACTACGGTGAGGGACGTGTCCACTGTCATCAAGACGGACGGCCTCACCAAGAGGTTCCCCCGGGTCACCGCCCTCGATCAGCTCACCGTAGAGGTGGAGCCCGGGGTGGTCGGCCTGGTGGGGGCGAATGGCGCGGGCAAGTCCACACTCATCAAGATCCTGCTCGGGCTGGCCCCGGCGACCTCCGGTACGGGGCGGGTCCTCGGCCTAGACATCGCCACCCAGGGCTGGCAGATCCGTGAGCAGGTCGGCTACATGCCCGAGCACGACTGCCTGCCGCCGGACGTCTCGGCGACGGAATTCGTGGTGCACATGGCGCGGATGGCCGGGCTGCCGGCCGCCGCGGCCCGCGAGCGGACGGCCGACACGCTGCGGCACGTCGGGCTGTACGAGGAGCGGTACCGGCCGATGGGCGGGTACTCGACGGGCATGAAGCAGCGGGTCAAGCTGGCCCAGGCGCTGGTCCACGACCCGAAGCTGGTGCTGCTGGACGAGCCCACCAACGGGCTGGACCCGGTCGGCCGGGACGACATGCTGGCGCTGATCCGCCGGGTGCACACCGACTTCGGCATCTCGGTGCTGGTCACCACCCACTTGCTCGGCGAGCTGGAGCGGACCTGCGACCACCTGGTCATCATCGACGGGGGCAAGCTGCTGCGCTCCTCGTCGACCGCGTCGTTCACCGGAGTGACGGCCACCCTCGCGGTCGAGGTGACGGACTTCCCCGACGACCTCACCCGCGACGCGAGCGCCGCCGTGCGCGAGCGGCTGACCGCCGCCGGGCTCGCGGTCGAGCCGGAGGGCGCGCGGCTCCTGCTGGTGCGCCTGGCCGGCGACGACACCTACGACACCATCCGCGACGCGGTCGCGGACCTCGGCCTCGGGCTGGTCCGGCTGGAGCAGCGCCGCCACCGGGTCGCCGAGCTGTTCACGGAGACCAGCGGTCAGCAGAGCAAGGGAGGTACCGCAGATGGCACTGCCCTCTGAGGCCAGGTCGCTCGACACCGGCGTCATCCACGACATCGGGTACCGCGGCTACGCCGGCCCCCGGCTCGGCCGGGCCTACGCCACCCGTTCGCTGTTCACCCAGAGCCTGCGCGCCGCGTACGGCCTCGGGCGCTCGGGCCGGTCCAAGGTGCTGCCGATGCTGCTGCTCGGTCTGGTCACCGCGCCGGCCGCGATCATGGTGGCGATCGCCCTCGTCCAGCGCCAGGACGAACTGCCGGTCGACTACCCGGAGTACCTGGGGATCGTGGGCCTGCTGGTCTCGATCTTCCTGGCCTCGCAGACGCCCGTGCTGCTCTCCCGGGACCTCCGCCACCACACCGTCCCGCTGTACTTCTCCCGCCCGATCACCCGGGCCGACTACGTCCGGGCCAAGTACGCCGCGATGGCCTGCGCCCAGCTGCTGCTGATGACGGCCCCGCTGCTGGTGCTCTACGTCGGCGCGCTGCTCGGCGGGCTGGGCTTCGGGCACAACACCGCGCACGTCCTCTACGGCCTGGTCACCGCCGTGCTGTACGCCCTGGTGCCCACCTCGGTCGCGCTGGTGATCGCCGCCACCACGCCGCGCCGCGGCTTCGGGGTGGCCGCGATCATGGGCTACCTGGCGATCAGCACCGCCGTGGTCGGCGTCGTCAGCGGCATCAGCTCGGAAGGCCGGGCTGGCCTGCCGGACTCCGCGCAGTGGACGGCCCTGCTCGCGCCGAACGAGCTGGTGGAGAGCCTGGTGAACCAGCTCTTCGACCTCGGCAGCGGGCCGGACCGGCTGCACGCGCCCGGCGCCCTCGGCGTGGTGGTCTTCGCCGCCACCGCCGCCGCGATGGTGGCCGGCTCGTACGCGCTGCTGCTGCGCCGCTACCGCAACATCTGACAACGCAGGATCTGAGAGGGCGTCATGGCCACCATCACCATCGACAAGGTCTCCCGCTGGTTCGGCAACGTGGTCGCCGTCAACGACGTCAGCATGGCGATCGGTCCCGGCGTCACCGGCCTGCTGGGGCCCAACGGCGCGGGCAAGTCGACCCTCATCCACATGATGAGCGGCTTCCTCGCCCCCTCCACCGGAGCGGTCACCCTGGACGGCGCGCCGATCTGGCGCAACCAGCAGGTGTACCGGCAGATCGGGCTGGTCCCCGAGCGCGAGTCGATGTACGACTACCTGACCGGTTGGGAGTTCGTGCTGGCCAATGCCGAGCTCCACGGCCTCGCCGACCCGGCCGCGGCGGCCCGGCGGGCGCTGTCCCTGGTGGAGATGGAGTACGCCCAGGACCGGAAGACCGGGACGTACTCCAAGGGCATGAAGCAGCGCGTCAAGATGGCCTCGGCGCTGGTCCACGACCCCGCCGTGCTGCTGCTCGACGAGCCGTTCAACGGCATGGACCCGCGCCAGCGGCTGCAGCTGATGGAGCTGCTGCGCAGGTTCGGCGCCGACGGCCGCACGGTGCTCTTCTCCTCGCACATCCTGGAGGAGGTCGAGCAGCTGGCCCGGCACATCGAGGTCGTGGTGGCCGGCCGGCACGCCGCCTCCGGGGACTTCCGCCGGATCCGCCGGCTGATGACCGACCGGCCGCACCGCTACCTGGTCCGCTCCAGCGACGACCGCCGGCTGGCCGCCGCGCTGATCGCGGACCCGTCGACGGCCGGCATCGAGCTGGACGTGCCGGGCCCGGACGCCAGGGCGGCGGCGGGCGAGGCGGGCGGGCTGCGGATCCAGGCGGTCAACTTCCAGGGCTTCACCACCCTGCTGCCCAAGGTCGCCCAGCAGGCCGGCGTCCGGCTGTACACCGTCGCCCCGGCCGACGAGTCGCTGGAGAGCGTCTTCTCCTACCTCGTCTCCGCGTAGCCCCACCCCCGGAACCGGACCCCAGGAAGGCCGACCAACCATGAACCCGACCGTCGCCAGGCTGACGCTGCGCGGCCTGCTGGGCCGCCGCCGCGGCATCCTGCTGCTGGTGGTCCCCGCCCTGCTGCTGCTCGTCTCGGCGATCGCCAGCGGCTCCAGCGGGGACAAGCACGACCTGACCGTAAAGATCCTCGGACAGCTGGGCCTCGGCACGCTGCTGCCGATCCTCGGCCTGGTCGTCGGCACCGGCGCCATCGCCACCGAGATCGACGACGGCTCGATCGTCTACCTGCTGGCCAAGCCGCTGCCCCGCTGGAAGATCATCACCACCAAGCTGGCGGTGGCGGTCGGCACCACCTGGGTGTTCTCGGCGGTCCCGATCCTGCTGGCCGGCCTGCTGCTGTACGGCACCGAGGACGGCCTGGCGCTCGGTTACACCGTCGCCGCGCTGGTGGCCGGTGCCGCCTACAGCGCGCTGTTCCTGCTGCTCGGCGTCGTCACCCGGCACGCCGTGGTGGCCGGGCTGGTCTACGCGCTGATCTGGGAGTCCCTGATCGGCAACTTCGTGAAGGGCGCCAAGACGCTCAGCGTCCAGCAGTGGGGGCTGTCGGTGGCCGAGGCGGTGGCCGGCGAGGGCGCGATCACCGCGGACGTCGCGCTCGGGGTGGCCGTCCCGCTGCTGCTGGTCCTCACCGTGGCGGCGACGCTGCTCGCCTCGGTGAAGCTGGCCGGTCTGACCCTGGCCGCCGAGGAGTAGCGGGCCCGGCCGGCCGCGGGGCGGGCCCGCGGCCGGCACCGGGCCTCAGAGCGTCCGGTCGCGGCCCGCGCCCCAGCCGGCCACGGCGGCGACCGCCGCCAGCACCAGCATCAGCAGCAGCGGGACGTTCCAGCCGTCGGTCAGCTGGTGCAGGGCCCCGGCGCCGACCGGTCCGGCCGCGGCCACCAGGTAGCCGACCGCCTGCGACATGCCGCCCAGCTGGGCGGCGCCGGCCGCGCTGTCGGTGCGCAGCACGATGAAGGCGAGCGCGAGGCCGAGCGAGCCGCCCTGGGCGATGCCCAGGATGGTGGCCGACACCCAGGCCCCGGGCACCGGCGAGACCAGCAGGATCGTGATGCCGACCGCGTTCAGCACGGCCATCACCACGGCCAGCGTCCGCTGCCGGGTCATCCGGCCGGCCATCAGCGGCACCAGGAAGGCCCCGGCCACCTGGACCAGGTTGGAGAAGGCGAAGACCAGACCGGCCTCGCTCCGGTCCATCCCGTGGTCGGCCAGGATGGTCGGCATCCAGGCCACCAGGGTGTAGACCAGCAGTGACGAGATGCCCATGAAGAGGCTGATCTGCCAGGCCAGCGGCGAGCGCCAGACCCCCTCGATCGGCCGGCCGGCGGGGGCCGCCGCCACCGCCGCCTTCTCCTGGCGCGAGCGCAGCACCTGCGGCAGCCAGGCGACGGCGGCGATCAGGGCCAGCAGCGACCAGGCGCCCAGCGAGGCCCGCCAGCCGCCGCCGAGGGCGTGCTCCAGGGGCACCGAGGTGCCCGCCGCGAGGGTGGCGCCGACCAGCATGGTGGTCGAGTAGACGCCGGTCATGGTCGCCGCCCGGCCCGGGAACTCGCGCTTGACCAGGCCCGGCATCGAGACGTTCAGCACCGCGATCGCGACCCCGATCACCACGCAGCCGGCGTACAGCGCGGCCACCGAGGGCAGCACCCGCAGCAGCACGCCCGCGCCGAGCACCAGCACCGCGCCCAGCACCACCCGCTCGGTGCCGAACCGCCTGGTCAGCCGGGGAGTGAGCGGGGCGCCGGCGCCCTGGAAGAGCACCGGGACGGTGGTGATCAGACCGCTCGCCGTCGCGGAGAGCCCGAAGGTGTGCTGGATCTCGCCGACCATCGGCGAGATCGCCGCCAGGCAGGCCCGCATGTTGAGGGCGACCAGCACGATGCCGGTCAGCAGCAGGGCGGGGTGGGCCAACCGGGTGCGGACGGGGAGCGGGGCGGGAACGAGGACCGGCTGCTGGGCACGGGTGACGGCCATGGGACGTGCTGCTCTTTCGTGAAAACGGGGGACGGACGCGGGAGGGCGGCGGCGGGTGCCGCCTACTTCCGGGCCGCGATGGCGGCGAGGAGCTGCTCGACGGCCGCGGTCGGCTCGGCGAGCAGCGTCCGACACGCGGCCTCGGCGCGGTCCGGGTCACCGCTCTCGATCGCGTCCACCAGCGCCGCGTGGGTGGCCACGACCACCTCGGGCATCTCGTGGTCCCCGAAGGCCGTCCGCATCGACTCCCGCACCGAGGCGCCGAAGTAGCGGTACACCTCGGTCAGCGCGGGGTTGTGCGCGGCCTCGACCACGGCGGTGTGGAACTCGAGGTCGTGCTCGACGGTCGCCTCGCGGCCGGCCCGCTCCGGGTGCGCCGCGATCACCTCCGCCTCGCGGGCCAGCGCGGCCCGCATCCGGACGATGTCCTCGGGCGTGTGCCGCAGCGCCGCCAGTCGGGCGCCCTCGGCCTCCAGCGCCGCCCGGACCTCCAGGACGTCCCGGACGCCGGAGCGCTGCACGCCCCGCAGGACGGAGGCCGGGTCGCTGGTGCTGCGCACGAAGGTGCCCTCACCCTGCCGGGTGGCCAGCATCCCGGCGTGCACCAGCACCCGGATGGCCTCCCGCACGGTGTTCCGTCCGACCTGAAGCCGCTCGGCCAGCTCGTGCTCGGTGGGGATCCGCGAGCCGACCGGCCAGCTGCCGGCGGCGAGCTGCTCGCGCAGCTGGTCGATGGCGGTGTCCACCAGGGAGCGCCGGCCGGCGGCCTGCAAGGTGTCCTCGCTGTGGCCGGACGCGGTCATGGCGGAGCTCCCCTCTGCGCGTCGATCTGCGGTCATCGGTCATCCTACAACCGCTTGCCCGGTCATCCTACAACTGGCTCGCACCTGCGCGGGGGAACCGTCCGGGCCGTCCTGGCGTTCCTCCCGACGACTTCGGTCCACCCCTATTTCGAGGAGAGCGCCCCCATGGTGTTCAAGAAGCTGCTCGGTGCCCTGGGCGTCGGCGGTCCCGGCGTCGACACCGTCCTGACCACGCCGGCCGTGCAGCCCGGCGGCACCCTGCACGGAACGGTCGAGCTGACCGGCGGGACGGTCGAGGCGGACATCCGGGGGATCACGCTGACCCTGGTCGCCCGGGTGGAGATCGAGCACGAGGAGGGGGAGAGCACCGGCCTCTACCCGTTCGCGCGGTTCTCCGTCACCGCGCCGCTGGTGCTGGCGCCCGGCGAGAACCGGTCGATCCCGTTCGCCGTCCAGGTGCCGTTCGAGGCCCCGGTCACCGTCGTCGCCGGGCAGCACCTGCACGGCATGCAGCTCGGCGTGCGGACGGAGGTCGACATCGCGGGCGCGCTCGACAAGGGCGACTCCGACCCGCTGGAGATCGAGCCGCTGGCGGTGCAGCGCCGGATCCTGGACTCGCTGCTGCAGCTCGGCTTCCGGTTCCGCTCGGCCGACCTGGAGGCCGGCCACATCCGGGGCACCGGCCAGACGCTGCCGTTCTACCAGGAGATCGAGTTCTCCGCCGCGCCGCAGTACGCGCACGTCTGCAACTCGCTGGAGGTCAGCTTCGTCACCACCGCGCAGCGGGTCGAGGTGGTGCTGGAGGCGGACAAGCGCGGCGGCCTCTTCGGCCACGGCGGCGGCGACGTCATCCGCACCCACGTGGTCGAGCACGGCCAGGCCGACCAGGACCTCACCGCGCTGGTCGACGGCTGGATCCGGGCCGCGCTCTGACGGCCGCGCCGCCGGCCCCGGGGCGTCCGGGGGGCGGCGGCGGGTCCGCGGCGGCTAGCCGTAGGAGACGTTGCTGCAGATGTCGTCGTCGGCCGAGCGGGCCTCGTTGACCACCTCGGTGGGCAGCGGGGCCGGCACGTTGGGCGTGGCGCCGGTCGCGGCCGGGTTGGCCGCGGCGTAGTCCTTGCCGAGGACGAGGCTGATGCCGGCCGCCGAGGTGGGCGTCAGCTGGGCGCCCGGGAACATCGCCGCGATCCGCTCCGCGTTGGCCTTCTGCCCGGAGCCGTACTCCACCGTGGTGGTCGCCTTGTTGGTGTTCTTGGCGGTGGTGGTGCCGGTGACGGTGACCTTGTTGGTCTTGAGCGTCTCGGCCGCCTTGGCGGCCAGCCCGGTGACGGTGGTGCCGTTGTAGACCGCGACCTTCACCGGCGGGCCGTCCACGGCGGTCGGCGAGGGCGCGGCCGGCGTGGTCTCGGCGGGGGCCGGGGTCTGCGGCGCGTCCTCCTGCTTGCCGGTGGCGTCCTCGCCGTCGATGGTGCGGTCGGCCTGGAGGGTCTTCCAGAGGTTGTCGACGGCCGGGTGGACCAGGTCGATCCGGGGGCCGTTGTAGCGCCACGGCGTGGTCAGGAACTTGACGTCGTGCAGGTCGATGTTCTTCATCGACAGCGCGAAGTCCATCAGCTTCTTGGCCGAGTCCAGCCCGGGGTCGACCGTCATCGACTTGGTGGCCGCGTCGGCCAGCGGCAGCAGCGTGGTCGGGTTCAGGCCCTCGCCCTTGACCTTGGCCATCAGCGAGGACAGGAAGGCCTGCTGGCGCTTCATCCGGCCCACGTCGGACTCGTCGCCGATGCCGTGCCGCAGCCGGACGTAGTCCAGCGCCTTCTGGCCGGAGAGCTTTTGCTTCCCCTTGGGCAGGACGACCTTGCCCTTCTTGCCCAGGTTGGGGTTGAGGTGCCCCTCGTAGATGTCGTTCGGCAGGCAGACGTCGACGCCGCCGACGGCCTCGGTCATCGCCGCGAAGCCCTCGAAGTTCACCTCGATGGTGTGGTCGACCCGGATGCCGGTGAGCTTCTCCACGGTGTTCTGGGTGCAGGCCGGGTTGCCGGCCTCGCTGTTGCCCACCGAGAACGCCGAGTTGAACATCTGCCCCGGCGACTCCTTGGTCCACTTGCCGTTCGGCAGCTTGCAGGCCGGGATGGTCACCAGCGCGTCGCGCGGGATCGAGATGCCCACCGCGTGCTTGTGGTCCGCGTAGACGTGCAACAGGATCGTGGTGTCCGAGCGGGCACCGTCCTCGTTGCCGCCGCCGAGGTCGCTGTTCTTGCCGGCCCGCGAGTCGGAGCCGATCAGCAGGATGTTGACGGGCTTGTTGCCGTTGGCGTCGGCGACCGCCTCGGGCGGGCGGTCGGTGGAGATCGCGTCCGCGTCGAAGGACTTGATGTTGCCGTTCAGCTTGTAGTAGATCGCGCCGCCGGTGCCCGCCAGCGCCACCAGGACGCCGGCCACCGACCAGGCCACGATCTTCTTGGTGTTCCGTTTCGGCTTGCGGCTGTTGCGCGCGGCCGCGCGGCCGCCCGTCGCGGTGCCCTCGGCCTTCCCGTCCTCGGACCGCCCGCCGTCGCCCTTGCCGCGGCCGCCGCCCTTGGCCTGGGCGGCCCGCCGGGCCTCCGCCCGGCCGCCGGGCCGGGGCGCGGGCACCCGGGCGTCGTCCGCCGGTCCGTCGGTGCCGGCGCCGCCGCGTGAACCGCCGGTCCGCGGGGTGCCGGCCGCGCGTGCGGCGCCGGTGCCGCGGGGGCCGTTCGCGGCGCGCCGCCGGCCTTCCGCCCCCGACGTGCTCTCGTCCCACTGGCCTGACATGCGCGTACCTCTCAGCGGCGGAAGCAGCAATCCTGTACGTGTCCGGCGGGCACGGCCCGGGTGGGCCGGGACAACCGCACAGGAGCACCGCACCGGGAGACGCGGAGCTTCAGCGGAGCATACAAACTCTTTCTTTCACGGTCAGCATCCGGGTGCCGTCGGGCGGCCCGGCCGGTGCTCAGTGCCGCGGGTAGAGCCGCTCCAGGACGACGGCGACGCCGTCCTCGTCGTTGCCGACGGTGACCTCGTCGGCGACCGCCAGCAGCTCCGGGTGCGCGTTGGCCATCGCGACGCCGTGCGCGGCCCAGCCGAACATCGGCACGTCATTGGGCATGTCGCCGAAGGCGATGGTGTCGGCGGCCCGCAGGCCCAGGCGGCGGGCGGCGACGGCCAGGCCGGTGGCCTTGGAGAGGCCCAGCGGGAGCAGTTCGACGATGCCGGCGCCGGACATCACCACGCCGACCAGGTCGCCGGCGACCCGGCGGGCGGTCTCGGCGAGCGCGTCGTCGGTGAGCCCGCGGCACTGGATGTAGAGCTTGCTGAGCGGGGCGGCGAGCAGCTCGCCCTTGTCGACCCGGACCACCGGCAGGTCGGAGCCGATCAGGAGTTCGTAGCCGGGACCGGCCAGGACGTCGCCCTCCAGGCCGTCCTGGTTGGCGGCGACGGCCAGCGGGCCGGTCTCCGCCTCTATCTTGGCGATCGCCAGCGCGGCCAGCCTGCGGTCCAGGGTGAGCGAGGTGAGCAGCTTGTGCGCCCCGGCGTCGTAGACCTGCGCGCCCTGGCCGCAGACCGCTATGCCCCGGTAGCCGATCTCGTCGAAGACCGGCCGGGCCCAGGCGGCCGAGCGGCCGGTGACGACGATGTGCACCGCTCCGGCGCCGGTGGCGGCGGCCAGCGCGGTGCGGGTGCGCGCGGAGACGGTCTCCTCGCTGGTGAGCAGGGTGCCGTCGAGGTCGGTGGCGACCAGCCGGAAGGGCAGGTCGCCACCGGCGCCGGGGGAGACGGGGCTGGGGCTGGTACTGCTCATGGGCCGTGCGTCTCCCGGGAGTTGCATTCGGGCGGTGGTGCGGTGGGCGTTACTTGACCGGGGGCAGGACGGAACGCCCGCCGAGGAACGGCCGCAGCGCCTCCGGGACCACCACCGAGCCGTCGGCCTGCTGGTGGTTCTCCAGGATCGCCACGATGGTGCGCGGAACGGCGACCAGGGTGCCGTTCAGCGTGGCCAGCGGGCGGACCTTGCCCTCCTCGCGCATCCGGATGGAGAGCCGGCGCGACTGGTACTCGGTCGTGTTGGAGGTCGAGGTGACCTCGCGGTACTTGCCCTGGGTCGGGATCCACGCCTCGATGTCGAACTTGCGCGCCGCCGAGGAGCCGAGGTCGCCGGAGGCGACGTCGATCACCCGGTAGGGCAGCTCCAGGGCGTTCAGGAAGTCCTTCTCCCACTGCAGCAGCCGGCGGTGCTCCTGCTCGGCGTCCTCGGGCGTGGTGAAGACGAACATCTCCACCTTCTCGAACTGGTGGACGCGGATGATGCCGCGGGTGTCCTTGCCGTAGGTGCCGGCCTCGCGGCGGAAGCAGGACGAGTAGCCGGCGTAGCGCAGCGGCAGCTTGTCCGCGTCGATGATCTCGTCCATGTGGTACGCCGCGAGCGGGACCTCGCTGGTGCCGACGAGGTAGCGCTCCTCCTCTTCGAGGAAGTACACGTTCTCGGCGGCCTGGCCGAGGAAGCCGGTGCCGTCCATGGCGGCCGGGCGGACCAGGGCCGGGGTGATCATCGGGGTGAAGCCGGCCGCGGTGGCCTGGGTGATCGCCATGTTGACCAGGGCGAGCTCCAGCAGCGCGCCGACACCGGTCAGGTAGTAGGACCGAGCGCCGGCGACCTTGGCGCCGCGCTCGGTGTCGATCGCGCCGAGGATCTGCCCCAGCTCGACGTGGTCACGGGGCTCGAAGCCCTCGGCGGCGAAGTCGCGCGGAGTGCCGATCTCCTCCAGCGTGACGAAGTCCTCCTCGCCGCCGACCGGGGCGGCCGGGTCGATGAGGTTCGCCAGCGAGCGGAGCAGGCGCTCGGCCTCCTCCTTGGCCACGCCCTGTTCGGCGTCGGCGGCCTTGACCTCCTCGGCGAGCGCCTTGGTGCGCTGCAGCAGGGCGGTCTTCTCCTCGCCCTGGGCCTTGGCGACCTGCTTGCCGAGCGTCTTCTGCTCGTTGCGGAGCTCGTCGAAGCGACTGCCCGAGGACCGCCGCCGTTCGTCGGCGGAGAGGAGGGCGTCGACCAGGTCGACGTCCTCGCCACGGACGCGCTGCGAGGCGCGCACTCGGTCAGGGTCCTCACGGAGCAGGCGAAGGTCAATCACGGGGCCAAGCCTACCGGGCGGGGGCCCGTCCACCGGTAGCGGATTTCCCCTGGGGATAACTCGCTCCATCCTGTGGATAACTCCTGTGGGCAAGCGCCGGGGGGTGAGTTATCCACAGGTGGATCGGGTGGGCTGTGGATGGCCGGGATCCGGGTGGGGAGAGAGGCCGCAACCTAGGAATTGAGGTTTCAAACCTCATTTGACCTTCCCGGGTGAGGGAATTGAAGCACTCAGACGGGTGATTTGCTGGCACACGGGTGACTCTGGTCCGATTAGTCATCTCTGCGCCGCTAACCGGTGTTCCGACCGAAACGGCCGATGGCTATACCGGTTTGTCGACTCGTCCCCAGGTCTGTGGATAACTTTCGGCTGTGGACAGCCACCGGCCCTGTGGACAGCCGGTTCCGCCGCTGTGGAGCCTGTGGACGACGGGTGCGGTCACCTGCCCCGGTGGCTGAGTTCAGTCGAAAACAGTCAAGAAAGAACAGGAAAACGAAAGCCGGCGATCAAATGTCCGGGCGGCCCGGGTCACCCGGATGCCGCAGCCGGCCGCGCCGCCCCGCAGGCCCGGGACACCCGGAGCCGGGTACCCCGGTCGCCCCGTTCGCCCCGGCGGCCCCGCGCGCCTCAGATGTCGCCGCGCCCGTCGAGGCAGCGGGAGAGCCAGTCGGCCGCCGCGCCGAAGTCGGCGTCCGAGGTGCCCGGCCGCCGGTGCTTGGTGACCTGCCGGTCGGCGCGCGGATAGGAGCCGAGGAAGCGCACCTGCGGGCAGATCCGCTTGAGGCCCATCAGCGCCTCGCTCACCCGGCGGTCGGCGAGGTGGCCCTCGCAGTCGATCAGGAAGCAGTAGCTGCCGAGCCCCTCACCGGTCGGGCGGGACTCGATCCGCATCAGGTTGACCCCGCGCACCGCGAACTCCTGGAGCAGCTCCAGCAGCGCGCCCGGGTGGTCGTCCGGCAGCCAGACCACCATCGAGGTCTTGTCCGCCCCGGTCGGCGAGGAGACCCGACCCGGCCGGCCCACCAGGATGAAGCGGGTGGTCGCGTTCTGCGCGTCGGCGATGTCCTTGACCAGTGGGTCCAGGCCGTAGATCGGCGCCGCGAACTCGCCCGCGAAGGCGCCGTCGAACCGCTCCTCGGCGACCAGCCGGGCGCCGTCGGCGTTGGAGGCCGAGGACTCCCAGCGGGCGTCCGGCAGGTTGGCGGCCAGCCAGCGGCGCACCTGCGGCTGGGCGACGGGGTGGCTGGTGACGGTCTTGATGTCGCCCAGTTCGGTGCCGGGCCGCACCAGCAGCGCGAAGGAGATCGGCAGCAGCACCTCCCGGTAGATCATCAGCGGGGTGCCGGCGGCCAGTTCGTCGTTGGTCGCGGTGACGGCGCCCTCGACGGAGTTCTCGATCGGCACGAACGCGCCCGAGGCCTCGCCCGCGCGCACCGCGTCCAGTACCAGCGGCACCGAGGCCAGCGGCACCAGCTCCCGGGTCGCCGCCTCCGGCAGGGTGCGCAGGGCCGCCTCCGTGAAGGTGCCCGCCGGGCCGAGGTAGGTGTAGCGGGTGGCCGACATGCCGCCTCCATGCGAAAGGGTTACCGAGCAGATCACCTTAGTCACTTCGCCCGCCTCCCACCGCCGCGTTCCGGTCCGTGGGAATCCCGGGCGGGGGGCCGGCCCGGGCGCGGGAGGTGCCCCGGCCCCCGGCCGGCCGCTACTCCAGCAGCGTCTGCCCCACGTAGCCGCCCTCCGGCGCGCCGGGCGGCACGGCGTACAGCCCGCTCGCCTCGTGCCGCAGGAAGCGGGAGAGGCCGTCGCCCCGGGAGAGCTTGCGCTGCACCGGGGTGAAGCCCCGGCCCGGGTCGGCCTGGAACGCGAGGAAGAGCAGCCCGGCGTCCGGCGAGCCGTCGGCCAGCAGGCCGTCGTGGTAGGAGAAGCCCCGCCGCAGCATCGCCGCCCCGCCGTTGGCGGCCGGTGCGGCGACCCGGATGTGCGCGTCGGCGGGGACGGCCAGCGTGCCGTCCGCCCTCTGCGCCGTGAGGTCCACCGGCGTGGTCTCGCCGGCGGAGGCGGGCGCGGAGAGCGGCGCGCCGTCCGTCTTGCGGCGGCCGATCACCCGCTCCTGGCGGTCCACCGGCAGTGCCTCCCAGGAGTCCAGCAGCATCCGGATCCGCCGGAACACCAGGTACGAGCCGCCGTTCAGCCAGGCGCTCCGCTCGTCACCGGCGGCGCAGAACACCTTGCCGGCGAAGCCGTCCTCACCGGGCCGGGGGTTGTTGGTGCCGTCGATCTGGCCCATCAGGTTGCGCCCGGTCATCGGCCGCGCGGTGGCGCCGGGCGTCCGGGCGAAGCCGGCCGCCTGCCAGCGCAGCGCCGCGGTGCCGGCCGCCCGGCGCTGGAGCACCCGCAGGGCGTGGACGGCGACCAGCGCGTCGTCGGCGCCGATCTGGACGAAGAGGTCGCCGTCACCGCGGGCCGGGTCCAGCGCGTCCGCCGGGAAGGCGGGCAGCGGCTCCAGCGCCGCCGGGCGGCGGTCGGCCAGTCCGGCCCGGTCGAACAGGGTGGCGCCGAAGCCGAAGGTGACGGTCAGCGAGCAGGGGCCGGCGTCCAGCGCCACCTGGTTCTCGAACGCGTCGGCCGGCTCGCCGGCGGCCAGCAGCGCGGCCGTCCGGGACCAGTCGCGCAGCAGCGTCCGCAGCCCGTCCCGGCCGACGCCGGCGGCCAGGTCGAAGGCGGCCAGCTGGACCCGGGCCTGCTGCGGTTCGAGGATGCCGGCCTGGTGCTCGCCGTGGAACGGCACCCGTCCGGCGCCGAGCGCGCCGCTCGGCCCGGCGGCGGGTACGGCCGCGGGCGCCCGGTCCAGGGCGACCGCCCCGGCCGCGCCCACGCTCGCACCGGCCACCAGCCCGGCCCCGGCGGTGCCCAGCAGGGCCCGCCGGGTGACGCCGGCGCGCGGGCCGGGCTCCGCGCCGCCGGGCGGCCGGCCGGTGTCCGTGGTGCTGCCCATCGCGCTCACCCGATCTTCAGCTGCTTGATCTCGGTGGTCTGGTCGATCTCCGAGGAGCGGACCTGCACCGACACCACCCAGTTCCCGGCCAGCGGGAGCTGCCCGGTACCGCTCCAGCGGCCCGGGCCCTCGGCGGTCAGCGGCACCGGCAGCGGGCCGAGGTCGCGGTCCGGCAGGGTGAAGGCGAGCTCCACCTCGGGGACCTCGACCGGCTTGCCGTCCGCCCCGTCCAGGCTCAGGTGGACTTCGTTGGGGCCGGTCCGGGCCGGGTTGAGGGTGACGGTCGCGGTGCCCTTGGCGTTCGGCGTCCGGCCCTTGGTGTCGTACGGGAGCTTGAGCTCCATGGTCTGGCCGGGCACCGTCTGCGGGGCGGGCACGCCCGGCGCGGGCACGGTGGCGCCGTTGGCGGTGCCGGCCGCCGCGATCTCGCTCGCCACCCGGCCGGGCGGGGAGTTGGTCAGCATCGTGGTGACCACCAGCACGGCCACTGCCGCCACCGACTCGATCAGCACCGAGCGGCGCAGCCCGGCCCGGGTCGGGGTGAGTCCGCGGTCGCGGCCGGCGCTCGCCCGGGCGGCCCGCTGGCGGTCCAGCTGGGCCTGCCGGACCGGGTCGTCGGAGTGGGCCGCGACGGCGACCGGCTCCGGTGCCTCGACCGGCCGGGCCGCCTCGGCCTCCGCCGGAGCGGCCCGCAGCCGGGCCAGCCAGGCCCGGGAGATCCAGGCGACGCCGAGCATCGCGACCACGCAGCCGGTCTTCACCAGCAGCAGCCGCCCGTACTCGGTGTCGGTCAGCGCGCTCCAGCTGCCGAGGCCGCGCCAGGACTGGTAGATCCCGGTGGCGGCGAGCACCGCCACCGATCCGAAGGCGACCTTGGAGAACCGCTCGGCGGCCGCCGCGCCGATCCCGTGCCGCAGCCCGACCGCCATCGCGGCCAGGCCGCCGAGCCAGAGCGCCATCGCGATCAGGTGCAGCATGCCGAGCGGCAGTGCCAGCCAGACCTGGATGCCGACCGAGGCGTGGTCGGCGCCCACCCAGGTCGCCGAGAGGGCGACGGCCAGCACCAGTCCGGCCACCCCGAGGCCCAGCCGGGTCTCGTGCTGCGGGCGCTCGGCGGCGCGCCGCTCCAGCTGCCGCAGCTCGGCCTCCTCCGCCTCCTCGGCGGTCCGTGCGTCGCCGCTCGCCCGCGCGTCGTCCGCCTCCTCCGGGCGGGCGGCCGGCGCGGGCTGTCCGAGCTGGCCGACCAGCAACGACAGGAAGACCCCGCTCGCCGCGAGCAGCAGCAGCCGGGCGGCCAGCGCGGTGCCGATCCGCTCGTCGAGGGTGGCGCGCACCAGCGACAGGTCGAAGGCCTGCCCGACGCCGGAACCGCGCTCGTACGGGCCGCGCAGCATCAGCACCGCGACGGTGGAGACCAGCAGCGCCACCCATCCGGTCATCAGCAGCCGCTGCACCGCGCGCTGCGCCGCCCCGGCCGGCCAGCAGGCCAGCACGAACGCGGCCGCGCCGACGAGCAGCGCGAACGCCCCGTAGGCGACGGTCCGGCCGGTGCCGTACAGCGCGGCGACCACGCCGTCGGCCTCGGCGCCGCTCAGCGCGGTGGTGGAGACGGAGGTGTCCGAGGGCGCGCCGATCGAGAAGGTGAACGCCCCGCCGATCGGGTGCGAGTCCTCGGAGACCGCGCGCCAGGCCACCGTGTAGGTGCCGTTGGCCAGGCCGCTGTTCAGCCCGACCCGGGCGGTGTTGTCCTTGCCGTCCGCGTGCGCGGGGTTGCCGCCGTCGACCGCCTTGCCGGCCGGGTCGAGGACCCGGACCGAGTCCCCGGAGAGCGACACCGACTCGCTGAAGGTCAGCGTGACGGCCTGCGGCGCGGTCGCGACGACCGAGTTCTGCGCGGGGTCGGTGGACTGCAGGGTGGCGTGCGCGGAGGCGGGGCCGGCGCCGGCGAGCAGCAGCGCGAGCACCGCGCCGAGCAGGCCCAGCAGCCCGACGATCCGGCGGCGGGTGGTGGGGTTCGGCAACGCGGCCGTCAGCATCTCCTGGATCCCTTACTGCTGGCCGGGGCGGTAGGTGAGTTCCCGGACCGGCACCTTGACCGAGACGGTGCCGGTCCGGGCGAAGGTCAGGTCGAGTTCGAGCTCGTCACCGAGGGCGGGGGCCTTCCGCCATCCCATGATCATGAGGTGGTTGCCGCCCCGGGCGAGCTCCAACGCGCCGTGCGCGGGGACGTCCAGCCGCTCGACCTGCTCCATGGTGGAGGCGGTGGAGCGGTGCATGGTGACCGACTGCGCGGCCGGGCTGGAGACCTTGACCAGCTGGTCCTCGCCGCCGTCGTTGCGCACGGTGAGGTAGCCGGCCGCCATCCCGCCCGCCGGGGGCAGCGGGATGTAGGAGTCGGCGACGCTCAGCAGGGCCGGACCGTCGGCCCGGGCCTCGCCGTCGCCCGCGCCGCAGGCGACCAGGATGGCGCCGGCGCCCAGTGCCGTCGCCAGCACCGCCCCCGCGAGCGCGGTCCGCCGGAACCCGCGCGGCCCGCCGGCGCCGTTCATGCCGCGACCCCCTGGGCGAGCAGCGGGAGGTCGTGCTCGTAGGTCTTCTCCTCGGTGCCGCTGAGGTAGAGGACGTGCGCCTTGTCGTCCGAGGGCAGGAACGCCAGCACCTGCGCGCCGTGGGTGGAGGTGACCGTGCCGTCCGCGTTGACCACCGGGTCCTCGATCAGGATGCCGAGGGACTTGGCCGCGGCCTTCACCTTGGCCAGGTCCCCGGTGAGGCCTATGAAGTCCTTGCCCATCGAGTCCAGCCAGGTGCGCAGGACCTGCGGGGTGTCGCGCTGGGGGTCGGTGGAGACGAAGACGATGTCGACCTTCTGGCGCTCCTCGGGGGAGAGCTTGGTCATCGCCACGCCGATGTCGCCCATCGTGGTCGGGCAGACGTCCGGGCAGCTGGTGTAGCCGAAGAACAGCAGGGTGCTCCGGCCGTTGGTCCTCTGCCGCAGGTCGAAGGGCTGGCCGGCGGTGTCGGTCAGCTGGAGGTCGGGCTTGTCGAAGTGCTTGCCGAGCACGGTGCCCTGGTACGGGGAGTCGGCCTTCTGCTGGGTGACCTTGGCGGGGCCGGTGGAGCCGTCGGAGCCGCAGGCGGTCAGGGTGAGGGCCGCGGCGAGCGCGACGGCGGCGGCGCCGGCCAGCCGGGCGGTGCGGAGGGTGCGGGACATGGGGGATCCGATCGTGCGCGGTGGATCACCGGCGGGGCCGCGCCCGGGCCCGGGTGCGGTACGGGCGCGGCCCCGCCGGTGCGGGGGTCAGGAGGCGGAGCCGCCGTTCTTGCGGCGCAGGCCGAGCACGCCGAACGCCGCGCCGACCAGGCCGACGACGATGCCGACCACGGCGAGGACGCGGGCGGTGGAGTCGCTGCCCTTGTCCGAGGCGGCGGCGGCCTGGGTGGTGGCGTCGCCGTGCCCGTGGCTGTCGGCGGTGGCCGTGGGGGCGGCGGTCGCGCCGTGCTCGCCGCCGGCCGCGGCCTTGTCGAGGGCCAGCACGGGGGCGGGCTTGGCCGGCTCGGGCTGGCCGTCCTTGGCCTCGTCGATCCAGCGCACGACGTCGCCGTTGTCGTAGCTCTGCAGCGCCTTGAAGACCAGCTTGTCGGTGTCGGTCGGCAGCGGGCCGATCGAGACGCGGAACTCCTGGAACTGGCCGGGGGCGATCTTGGTGCCCGCGTCGGCGGTCCAGGTGATCTTGGAGACGGCCTCGTTGACGTCGTTGCCGTGCACCTTGATCGGCTTGTCGAGCTTGGACTTCTCGACGGTCGTGGTCCAGCCCGGCATCGGCAGGGTGCGGACGGAGGCCAGCGGGTGGTCCAGCGGGAGGTTGACCTCCAGCTTCACCGTGGACGCGTTGTCGTTCTCGTTCGGCACCCGGAAGTCCACGGCGGTGTAGCCGCCCTGCTGGGCGTTGCCCGGGTTCACGGTCACGTGCGCGAAGGCGGGGCCGGCCAGCGCCACGACCGACGCGGCGGCGGTGAGGGCGACGGCGGCGATACGGCGGGTGGGGAGGGAACGCATGATTCGGGTCTCCGTTCGGAGGCTCGGCGGCAGGACCGCTCCCGGACACGGTGATCCGTGCCTCGGCGGGGCCGCGCGGCGTGGGGACGAGTGGGGGCCGCACGCCGCGGGGGGCGGCGGGTACGGCGCGGTCGCCGCGTACACCCGGACCCGGTACGGGGCCTTGCCGGCACTCCGTCGGGGGCGGGTCAGTACGCGAGGGCCCCGAACGGGGGACCGCGCCGCACCACGCTGTGCCGCAGCGCGGCACGGGCCGGCGGCCGGCTGTCCCCGGCCCGCGCGCCGGAGCGGCGGGCAGGACCGGCGGGCGTGCCGAGCAGGCCCCGCAGCAGCGCCGCGGCCAGCGCGAACGCCGTCCGCAGCGGGGTGGTCCAGTGCTCCCGGGCGGCCGTGGCGGTGATCCTGACCAGCCGCCAGAGCGCCGCCTCGCCGCGCCGCAGCCACCAGCCGGCCACCAGGGCGGCGGCCAAGTGGCCCGCGAGCATCGACGGCGTCATCCCGAACAGGCCGTCCTGCCACCAGGGCGCGACGGCGAACGCCCGCGGGTCCAGCCCCGCGCCGGCGACCAGCTGCTCGGCCGACGGGCTGCCGGGCAGGCCGGCCAGCGTGCCCGGACTGGCCTCGTTGCAGATCAGCCGACCGGCCACCTGGGGCAGCGTCAGCGGGCCGGAGCCGCCGTGGTGCATCCCGGCCATCGCGCCGGCCGCCGCGGTGGCGTGCCCGCCGAAGGCGTGGAACAGGCAGTGCAGCCCGAGCTGGCCCGCACCGAGCGCGCCGGCGATGGCACCGAGCGAGCGCTCCCGCCCGCCGAAGGCCACCGCGAGCACCAGGACGGCCGCGAAGCCGGTCGCGAGCGCGGGCAGGGCCACGTTCCCGCCGCCGGCCAGGGCGTGCCCGGCGGCCGCGATCAGCGCGCAGACCAGGGCGAACGGGACGGCCCGCGCAAGCCGCAGGTCCCAGGCGGCGGCCCCCACCGGTGCGTCCGGTGCGGGGGCGCCCGGGTGCGGGGCGGCGGCGAGGGCAGTCATGGCCGGGCCATCATCTCATCGCCCCCCGCGCCACCGAGGGCAGGGTGGGAAATCCCTACGAATGCCCCGTTCGGCCCGGCGTGCGGCCCCCGGTGTGCGCCGCTCGGCACACACCCCGGCCCCAGTCCATCCGCCGAACGGGCGGTAGCCGACCCCCTGCACGGTTCACCGCATGATCGCCCGGAGATACCTAGTTGTATGTGGAGCCGCAGCCAGGAGGGACCTCCCGTGGACATCTGGTGGACTCTGCACCTCAAGCGCGACCCGGCCAGCGTTCCGCTGGCCCGGCGCATCCTGCTCGGTGCCATGGCGACGGCGGGCGTCGACCCGCAGATCGCCGACGACCTCGGGGTCGCCCTCAGCGAGGCCTGCGCCAACGCCGTGGAGCACGGCGCCTGCGGCCGCTCGGACGACGGCTTCCAGGTCACCGCGTCGATCAGCGGGGACCTCCTGCGGATCGAGGTCACGGACTCCGGCCCCGGCCTCGCCGCGCCCGCCGCCCCCGCCCCGTTCCCGCCGCGCCGGCCGGCCGCCCCGCCGGCCCGCCCGGCCGCGACCGGCCGGGGCACCCGCCGCCCCCGGCGCGGCCGCGCCAGCGTCCCCGGCCCGGTCCTGACCACCCGCCGCCCCCGCCGCGACGACCGCCCCTACGACACCCACGTGCTGCCCCCCTGCCACGCCGGGGCCCCGGCCCCCACCCTGCGCCCGGTCGACCTGGACACCCTCCCCGACCTCACCGCCGAGTCCGGCCGCGGCCTCTTCCTGATCCACGCCCTGACCGACCACGTCCAGCTCCGCAACCACCCCCTGCGCGGCGCGATCGTCAGCTTCGACAAGATCCTCAAGTGGCAGGACGGCGCCCTGCTGCGGGCCTGCTGACCACCGCGGACACCCCGCCCGGCGCCGGGCCGGGCGCGCCCTCCGGGGCGGCCGGGACGGAACTACGCTGGCGCGATGGGTGCGGTGGGTGAGTGGGATCTGCGGCGGCTGCGGGTGCTGTGGGCGGTCGGTGAGTGCGGGACGGTGACGGCCGCGGCGGAGCGGCTGCGGCTCTCGCCGTCGGCGGTCTCGCAGCAGGTGTCGGCGCTGGCCAGGCAGGTGGGCGCGCCGATGCTGGAGCCGTACGGGCGGCGGGTCCGGCTGACCAGTGCGGCGCGGCTGGTGCTGCGCCACGCCGAGGTGGTGTTCGGGCAGCTGGAGCGGGCCGAGGCGGAGCTGGCGGGGTACCTGCACGGCGAGGCGGGCGAGGTGCGGGTGGGCGCCTTCGCCACCGCGATCGGCGGGCTGCTCGTCCCGGCGATCGCCCGGCTGCGGGCGGACGCGCCGCGGCTGGCGGTGCGGGTGGTGGAGGCGGAGGCGGCCGGGGCGTACGGGCTGCTGGCGGCGGGGGACGTCGACCTGGCGCTCTCGCTCGCGGTGCGGCCGGCCGGCGGCGATCCCCGCTTCGTCGAGTCCGTCCTGCTCAGCGACCCGCTGGACGTGGCGCTGCCGCCCGGGCACCCGTGGGCCGACGCCCCGGGCCTGCGGCTCGCGGACCTCGCCGACGAGCCGTGGATCTACGGCGCCGCCGGCCCCTGGCGGGAGATCACCCTGACGGCGTGCGCGGACGCCGGGTTCGTGCCCGAGCGTGCGCACACCGCCGCGGACTGGTCGGCGATCCTGGCGATGGTCGCGGCCGGTCTCGGGGTGGCGCTGGTGCCCCGGCTGGCCTCGGCGGGGCGGGTCGGCGGGGCGGTGGTCCGGGCGCTGCCCGCCGACCTGCCGACCCGCCGGGTGGTCGCCGCGGTCCGCGCGGGGACGGAGGGGACGCCGCCGCTGCGCCGGGTGCTCGCGGCCCTGGCCGAGGCCGCCCGGGACGTTCAGTCCGGCTGAACGTTCTGATCAGATCTTTGTGATGGACCTGACGGGTGTGCCGGGGTGACCGTGGAGGCATGACCACCGACGCGACCGCCACCGAGACCGCCGCCACCGAGACCGCCGCCACCGAGACCGCCGACGCGCTGCCCTACGCGGGCGGCAACCCCTACGCCGACTACCGCTCCGGCAGCTTCGCCTTCACCGCCCTCACCGACCTGGCCGACCGCCGGCTCGGCGGCGCCGTGATCGCCGCCAACGACGAGCTCTTCGCCGAGCGGGAGAACCTGCTGCTGCCCGAGCCCGCCGAGTTCCGCCCGCACACCTTCGGCAACAAGGGCCAGATCATGGACGGCTGGGAGACCCGCCGCCGCCGCGGCGCCGGCACCGACCGTCCGCACCCGACCGCCGAGGACCACGACTGGGCGCTGATCCGCCTGGGAGTGCCGGGGGTCGTGCACGGCGTGATCGTCGACACCGCGCACTTCCGCGGCAACTACCCGCAGCGGATCGCCCTGGAGGGCGCCGAACTCCCCGGCACCCCGGGCCCGGAGGAGCTGCTCGCCGACTCCACCGTCTGGCACCCGCTGGTGCCCGCCTCGCCGGTGCGCGGCCACGCCGCCAACGGCTTCGCCGTCGAGGACGGCCGCCGCTTCACCCACCTGCGGCTCAGCCAGTACCCCGACGGCGGCATCGCCCGGCTGCGGGTGCACGGCGAGGCCCGGCCGGACACCGCCTGGCTGGCCGCGCTCGGCACCTTCGACCTGGCCGCGATCGAGCACGGCGGCACGGTCGAGGACGCCTCCGACCGCTTCTTCTCGCCCCCGGCCAACCTCGCGCTGCCCGGCCGGTCCCGGGCGATGGGCGACGGCTGGGAGAACCGCCGGCGCCGGGACGCCGGCCACGACTGGGTCCTGCTGCGCCTCGCCGGGCGCGGCGCGATCCGCGCGGTGGAGATCGACACCGGCTACTACGTCGGCAACGCGGCCGGCTGGGCCGCGCTCTACGGGCGGGACGAGCGGGCCGCCGACCCGCAGGAGTGGTTCGAGCTGGTGCCCCGCACCCGGCTCCAGCCCGACGCCGTCCACCGTCTGGTGCTGGACGCGCCCCGGCCCGCCACCCACGTCCGGCTCGACGTCTTCCCCGACGGCGGCATCGCCCGGCTGCGGCTGCACGGCAGCCTGGTCTGACCGGGTACGGCCGGGGCGGGCGGCGCCGTCGGCCCCCGGTTGCCGGGGCCGGAGGGCCGCCGGACGATGGGGGAATGATGCACCAGATGCGCGCCGAGTACGGTGACGGCGGTCCGTCCGCCGGGGTGAGGCTCTGGCACATGGTCCGCGGCTCCGAAGCCGTCGCCATGTGCGGCCGGGAGCTGGACGAGGGGGCGCAGCTGCGGGATCCGGCGGACTGGGGCAAGACGCCCGAACTCTGCTGCCACACCTGCGGCGCGTACTTCCTGCGCGAGACCCCGTACCTGGCGACCGAACACCCGTAGCCCGGCGGCGGCCGCCCGTGGCGCGTCCGGCGGCTCCGGCCGCGCGCTGATGCGGCGCGAACCGCCGGGCGGGCCCTAGCGTGGTCGGCATGGAGAAGTCCCTGGTCCGTCCGCGGTCGCTGGCCGACGAGGTCGCGCGGTCGCGGGGCGGTGACGCCGACCTCGCCGGGCGGGTCGACCGGCTCTGCGGCCGGATCGAGCGGCTGGACCCGCTGCTGCACACCTTCGTGCCCGAGGCCGGCCGGCCGGAGCGGCTGCACGCCGAGGCCCGCGCGCTGGCCGCGCGCCACCCCGATCCGGCCACCGCCCCGCCGCTGTACGGGGTGGCGGTCGGGATCAAGGACATCGTCCACGTCGACGGCCTGCCCACGCACGCCGGATCGGCGCTGCCCCCGGGCGTGCTGGCCGGTCCGCAGGCCGCCGTGGTGGACCGGCTGCGGGCCGCGGGCGCGCTGGTGGCGGGCAAGACGGTGACCGCCGAGTTCGCCGGCAGCGCTCCGGGCCCGACCCGGAACCCGCACCACCCCGGGCACACGCCGGGCGGCTCCAGCAGCGGCTCGGCGGCGGCGGTCGCGGCCGGGCTGGTGCCGCTGGCGATCGGCACCCAGACGATCGGCTCGGTGGTCCGGCCCGCCGCCTACTGCGGAGTGGTGGGCTTCCGGCCGACGTACGGGCGGATCCCGCTCGACGGGGTGATCCCCAACGCGCCGAGCTTCGACACCGTCGGCCTGTTCACCGCCGACCTCGCCGGGGCGGCGCTGGCGGCGCCGCTGCTCTGCGACGACTGGCGGGGCGAGCGGCAGGGCGGTCCGCCCGGCGACGGGCCGCCCGTCCTCGGGGTGCCCGCCGGGCCGTACCTGGAGCAGGCCGGACCGGCGGCGCTGGCGGCCTTCCGGGCGCAGCTGGACCGGCTGGCCGCCGCGGGGTCGACGGTGCGCGAGATCGAGTTGCTGCCCGACTTCGCGTGGCTGGTGCGGCAGGTGCGGACGATCAACCGCTTCGAGCAGGCCCGCGGCCACGCCGACTGGTTCGCCCGGTTCGGCGGCCTCTACCGGCCGGAGACGGCGGCCGGCATCCGGCACGGCCAGGCCGTCCGGCCGGAGGACCACGAGACGGCGCTCGGCGTCCGCGAGCACGTCCGCGCCCGGCTCGCCGAGGCCTGGGCGGCCGCGGGGGTGGACCTGGTGGTCGCGCCCTCCGCCACCGGGCCGGCTCCGTCCGGGCTGGGCAGCACCGGGGACGCGGGGATGTCCCTGCCGTGGAGCTACGCCGGGCTGCCCGCCGTCAGCCTGCCCGCCGGGGTGAGCGCGGACGGCCTGCCGCTCGGGCTCCAGGTGGTCGGCGCGGCCGGTGCGGACGAGTCGCTGCTGGCCCTGGCCGCGCCGCTGGAGCGGGCCCTGGGCGGCCCGGCCCGCTGAGCGGCGCGGCGGGCGGGGTCAGCGCCGGTCGCGCTGCTCGTCGGGGAAGCGGGGGCCGCCGATCAGGAACAGCAGGGCCGCGGTCGGAAAGCCGATCGACGCGGCCACCAGCACGATGAACTGCCAGAACATCCGTCGCTCCTCGTCCTCGTCAGTCCCGTGCGGCCCGGCCCCTCGAAGGAGACCGCGAAACCTGACAGGCCCTGATTGGCCGAATTATCCACTCGATATCCGACGGTATGGCCGAATTACCCCCGCTGCCACCGGACGGTCCGGCGCCGGCGGCGCGCACCGCGTGCACGGGTCTGGGCGCGCGCCCCACCCGGCGTCCACACTGTCGGGATGCAGGTACAGCTGGCAGGGGAAGCACGGCGGCCGGACCGCGAGAGCGAGGACTTCGCGGCGGCCTCGCCGGAGGCGCTCGTACTGCTCGACGGCGCGAGCTCGCCGACCGGGCTGGAGTCGGGGTGCCGGCACGGCACCCCCTGGTACGTACGGCGGTTGGGGGTGCACCTGCTGGCCCGGCTGACCGACCGGGCGGACCGCTCGATCGCCGAGTGCCTGGCCGACGCCATCGTGGAGACGGCGGCGCTGCACGGGGGCCGCTGCGACCTCGCCCACCCCAACACGCCCGCCGCCATGGTGGTCGCCGCCCGGCGGCACGGCAGTGCGCTGGAGTACCTGGTGCTCGGGGACTCGCTGCTGGTGCTGCAGTACAAGGACGGGCCGCTCAAGGTGATCGGCGACAACCAGCGCTTCCCCGCCGGTGAGGAGGTGCGCCGCCAGGTCTGGTCGACGGTGCCCGGCTCCACCGAGCGCGCCGCGCTGCACCTGGAGTACGCGCTGGCCGTCCGGGCCGCCCGCAACTCCGGCACCGGCCCGTGGATCGCCGCCGCCAGCCCCAAGGCCGCGCAGCACGCCGAGACCGGCTTCGTCGAGCTGGAGCGGCTGCACGCGGTGGCCGCGCTGAGCGACGGCGCCTCGCGCTACACCGAGCGCTTCGGACTGGGCAGCTGGGCGGACGCCCTGCGACTGCTCGCCGAGTCGGGGCCGGGCGAGCTGATCGCCCAGGTGCGGGCGGTCGAGCGGTCGGACACGGCCTGCGAGCGGTGGCCGCGCGGCAAGGCGCACGACGACGCTTCGGCCCTCTACGCGCTGCTGTAGCGGACCGGGCGGGGGCGGCGGACTCGCGCGGCCGACCGCCCGATATGGGCGCGGTATAGGAGCGGGCGGCACCGTGGCGGTGCTGATAGATCGGCATCTCCATGGCCGCACCCCTCCCCCGAAGGACGCTCATGACCGACTCCGTGGCGCTGTGGTTCCGCACCTACCACACGGCTCCGGCCCCGCGGCTGCGGCTGGTCTGCTTCCCGCACGCCGGCGGAGCACCCACCGCCTACTGGTCCTGGGCCCGCGAACTGCCCGAGGACATCGAGGTGCTGTCGGCCTGCTACCCGGGGCGGCAGGACCGCCTCGGCGACCCCTACGCGCCCTCCGTCCACGCGATGGCGGACGAGATCGCCGCCGCCCTGGCCGTTCTGGCCGCCGACGGAGTGCCGCTGGCCCTGTTCGGCCACAGCATGGGCTCCGTGGTCGCGCACGAGGTGACGCTGCGGCTCGGCGCCGAGCACGGCGTGCGCCCGGTGCGGCTGTTCGTCTCGGGCTCCGAGGCACCGCACCGCCGTGAGCGCGAGGAGTCGGCGGCCGCGGACGACGCCGACTTCCTGGCCGAGCTGCGCCAGCTCGGCCACAGCTCGCTGGCCGACATGGACCCGGGCCTCCTGGAGCTGGTGCTCCCCAGCATCCGGGCCGACTACCGGCTGTCGGCCGCCTACCGGCCCGACCCCGCGGCCGGTCGCCACCGGGTGCCGGTCGTCGCCTACGTGGGGGCCCGGGACGCCGAGTGCGAGCCCGACAACGTCGCCGCCTGGTCGGACACCACCAGCGCCGGCTTCGAACTGCGGATCTTCCCCGGCGACCACTTCTACCTCCAGGCCCAGGAGAAGCAGCTGCTCGCCCACATCGCCGGGCACCTGCAGTCCGACCTGCGGCTGCGCCAGGTGCTCGGCACCGGTCGCGCCTGAACCCCGCTCCGCCCCGCCCGCGCCGCGCCCGCCCGTCGCCGTCCCCGCGGGCGCCGGCGTCCCGCCCCGCCACCGTCCACCCCCGACCGAAAAGAGGCCGTGCTGATGGCCGATCACCTGGTGACCCGACTGGAGCGGCACGGCCGCGAAACCCCCGACCGCACCGCCCTGGTCTTCGTCGAGGCCGCCTCCGACGGCTGGTCGGAGCAGCCGCTGAGCTTCGGTGACCTCGACCGCGCGGCCCGCTCGGTCGCCTCCTGGCTGCGCGAGCGGTGCGCCGTCGGCGAGCGCGTGATGCTGCTGTACGGGGCCGGACCCGAGTTCGTGACCGCGCTGGCCGGCTGCCTGTACGCGGGCGTGGTGGCCGTTCCGGCGCCCCAGCCCAGCACCCAGCGCGGCCACAGCTCCCGCGTCGACGGCATCGTGCGGGACGCCGACATCCGCCTGGTGCTGACCGACTCGGCCAACCACGGCACGGCCGTCGCCATGCTGGAGCAGGCCGGTGTCACCGAGCTGCCCTGCGTGGCCACCGACCTGCTGGACCTGGCGCCCGCCCCCGACTGGCAGGTGCCGCCGACCGCCGACGACGACCTGGTGTTCATCCAGTACACGTCGGGCTCGACCAGCGCGCCCAAGGGCGTGATGGTCACCCAGCGCTCGCTGCGCCACAACATCGGCCTGATCGCGCGGGCCTTCGCGCTGGAGTACGACAGCCGCGGCGCCTGCTGGCTGCCCCAGCACCACGACATGGGCCTGATCGGCGCCCTGATCGCGCCGCTGTACGTCGGGGCCCTCGGCTACCAGCTCGCCCCGATGGCCTTCCTGCGCCGCCCGCACCTGTGGCTGGAGCTGATCAGCAGCCGGCGCGCCACCCACACGTCGGCCCCGAACTTCGCCTACGACCTGTGCGCCCGCCGGGTGACCGACGCCCAGCTGGCCGGCCTGGACCTGGGCAGCCTGGTCAGCGCGGGCAACGGCGCGGAGCCGGTCAGCGCCGCCACCCTGCGCCGGTTCGTCGAGCGGTTCGCCCCGGCGGGCTTCCGGCTCGACCAGTTCAACCCCTGCTACGGCATGGCGGAGACCACCCTGCTGGTCTCCGGCACGCCGCGCGGCGAGACCCCGGCCCTGACGGCCGTCGACGCCGAGGCGCTCGCCGCCAACGAGCTGCGTCCGGTCGCCCCGGGCGGCGACGGCCCGCTGCTGGTGAGCAGCGGCACCGTCCACGACCTCGACGTGCGGATCGTCGACCCGGCCACCGCCGCCACCCTCCCGGACGGCGGGATCGGTGAGATCTGGATCCGCGGCGACAGCGTGGCCGCCGGCTACTGGCGCAACCCCGAGGCCACCGCGACGACCTTCCGCGCCGTCACGGCGGAGGGCGCGGCGGGCTACCTGCGCACCGGCGACACCGGCGCCCTGCACGAGGGCCGGCTGTACGTCACCGGGCGGATCAAGGAAGTCCTGATCGTCAACGGCCGCAACCTCTACCCGCACGACATCGAGCGCGAACTCGCCGAACTGGACGAGGCGTTCAACGGGCTCAGCGGCAGCGTCTGCACGGTGCCGGGCACCGGTGAGCAGATCGTGGTGATGCACGAGGTCCGCCGCCGCCCCGGCGCCCCCGAGGAGCTGGCCGAGTTCGCCCGGCAGCTGCGCGGCCGGCTCGCCGAGCGGGTCGGCGTGCGGATCCCCAACCTGGTGCTGCTGCGGCCCGGCCAGGTCCGCAAGACCACCAGCGGCAAGGTGCAGCGCTCGCTCATGCGCGAGCTGTTCATGACCGGAGCGCTGGAGCCGGTGGTCGAGGACCTCGACCCGGCCACCGCCGCCCGCTACCGCAACGCGGCCGGTGCGCGATGACCCACGCCGCCACCCACCCCTCCCGCCGGATCGCCGGGGAGCTGGACCGCGCCCTCGGCGACCCCGAGGACGGCGGACGGCTGTTCTCCTACGCGCGCTGCGGCGCGCTGGACGACCGGGAGGAGTTCCCGGTCGAGATCTGCCGGGAGCTGGACCTGCTGGGGCTGCCCCGGCACTACGTCCCGGCCGAGTACGGCGGGGCGCTGGAGAGTTACGAGCACGTCCTGCAGCTGATGCGCGCGGTCGCCCGCCGGGACCTCACCGTCGCCATCGCGCACGGCAAGACCTTCCTCGGCGCGGTGTCGGTCTGGGTCGGCGGCAGCCGGGAGCAGGCCGAGCGGCTGGCCGCCCAGGTGCTCGACGGGACGGTGGTCTCCTGGGGCCTGACCGAGCGCGACCACGGCAGCGACCTGCTGGCCGGCGAGGTCGTCGCCGTGCCGACCGGGGACGGTTACCGGGTGAGCGGCGAGAAGTGGCTCATCAACAACGCCAACCGCGGCCGGGCGGTCTGCCTGCTGGCCCGTACCGGCGAGGCCGGCGACGCGCGCGGCTTCAGCCTGCTGATGATCGACAAGTCCGCCGTCGCGCCGCCCGGCTACCGGCCGCTGCCGGCCGTGAAGCTGCACGGCATCCGTGGCGCCGACATCAGCGGGGTGGCCTTCACCGACGCCCGGGTGCCGGCCGACGCGCTGGTCGGTGGCGAGGGCGACGGCGCCGAGATCGTCCTCAAGAGCCTCCAGCTGACCCGCACGATGTGCGCCGCGCTGTCGCTCGGCGCCGCCGACAACGCGCTCACGCTGGCCGCCGGCTACGCCCTGGAGCGGCGGGCCTACGGCCGGCTGCTGGCCGAACTCCCGCAGACCCGCAGGCTGCTGGCGCAGTCGTACGCGGACGGGCTGCTCGCCGAGGCGGTGAGCACGGTCGCCGTCCGCAGCATCCACGCGCTTCCCGGTGAGCTGGCCGTCTCCTCGGCCGTCACCAAGTACCTGGTACCGACCCTGGTCGACCAGGTGATCGACCGGCTCGGGACCGTGCTCGGCTCGCGCTCGCTGCTGGTCGGCGAGACCTACCAGCACGGCCGCTTCCAGAAGGTCCAGCGCGACCACCGGATCGTCGGCATCTTCGACGGCAACGCGCTGGTCAACCTGCACGCGCTGATCAACCACTTCCCCCTGCTGGCCCGCCAGTTGCGCAAGCGGACGGTGGACGCCGCCGGGCTGGCCGAGGCCACCGACCTGGCCGCGCCGCAGGCCCCGCTCGACCGCGAGCGGCTCAGCCTGCTCCCGCGCGGCGGCTCCAGCGTGCTGCAGGCGCTGCCCGCCGCGGTGGCCGACCTCGGCCGGCTGGCCGCGCACGGCGCCGTCCCGGCCTCGCTCGGCCGGCGGGCCGAGGCACTGCTGGCCGCGGTCGACGGCCTGGCGGTTGAACTGGCCGCCCACCGGCCGGTCCCGGTCGAGGCGCCGCGCGCGGCCTTCGACCTGGCCGAGCGGTACGCCCTGCTGTACGCGGCCGCGGCCGCCGTCCAGCTCTGGCTGCGCAACCACGAGGCACCCGAGCACCAGGGCGGCCTGTGGGCCGACGGGCTCTGGCTGGAGGCGGCGCTGGCCCGGGTGCTGACCCGGCTCGGCCACGGCCCGCGGCGCCCGGTGGCCGGCGACGACCTGCTGGAGCGGCTGGTGCCCTTCCTGGAGGAGCAGCAACGCAGCGGCCTCCTCCCGTCCCTGCTGTCCTACCCCCTGGTGAAGGGAAGCAGCCGATGACCACGGCCACCACCCCCGACTGCTACGCCGACCTCGGCAACCCGGCACCGCTGGAGGCCCTGTTCGGCGACCCCGAGTACCAGGACAACCCGCTGGGCTTCGCCGCCTTCGTGGCCGCCGACGAGCGCGGCGACCTGCTCCCGGCCGGTGAGCGCGTCCTGGACGCCTACGGGCTCGGCGCCGAGTTCGTGCCGCGGCGGCTCGGCGGCCGGCTCGACCGGGCCGACCGGCTGGCCCGGGTGCTGCGCCCGCTGTTCCGCCGCGACGCCGCGCTCGGCCTCGGCCACGGCGCCAGCAACCTGGTCGGCGCGGTCAACGTGTGGGCCCAGGGCGGTGACCAGCAGCAGCGGTGGCTCGCGGACGTCCTGTGCCGCAACGGCCGGATCGCCGCCGCCTACACCGACATGTCCACCGGCAACGACGTCTCGAACACCGCCTTCCGCGGCACCCTGCGGCAGGACCACCTCGTCCTCGACGGCCGCAAGGAGATCATCAACAACCTGGCCCGTGCCGAGGCCGTCACCGTGCTGGCCCGCACCAGCCCGGAGCCCGGCAGCCGCAGCCACTCGATGGTGCTGGTCGACATGGCCACCGCGCCGCGCGACCGGCTGCGCTTCCTGCCGCGCTACCGCACCGTCGGGGTGCGCGCGATGTACCTGGGCGGGCTGCAGTTCGACCACTGCCCGGTGCCGGTGACCGCGGTGGCCGGCGAGGTCGGCGCGGCCATGGAGACCATCCTGCGGTCCTTCCAGGTCACCCGGGCGGTGCTGCCCGCCGCCGCGCTCGGCGCGGTGGACCAGCAGCTGCGCACGGTCACCGGCTTCGCGCTGGGCCGGCGGCTGTACCACCGCACGGTGGCCGACCTGCCGCACGCCCGCTCGGTGCTCACCGACGCCTTCGTGGACCTCCAGGCGGCCGACGCCTTCGCCACCACGGTCTGCCGCGCGCTGCACCTGCTGCCCGGGCAGACCAGCGTCTACGCGGCGGCCGTCAAGTACCTGGTGCCGCTGCTCTTCAAGGACACCGTCGACGCCCTGGGCCAGGTGCTGGGCGCCCGCTCGTTCCTGCGCGAGGGGCCGCACGCGGTGTTCCAGAAGCACGCCCGGGACCTGCCGGTCGCCTCGCTGGTGCACGCCGGCGGCACGGTCTGCCAGGCCACCGTCATCCCGCAGCTGCCCCGGCTGGCCCGCGCCGCCTGGCTGGTCGGCGAACCGGCCCCGGCCGGCGTCTTCCACCTGGCGGGGGACCTGCCCGAGCTGGACTTCGACCGGCTGAGCACCACCGCCGGGCGGTACGACCCGCTGCTGGGGAGCCTGGTGGACGCGGCCGCCCGGGTGCGCGAAGAACCGGTCCTGGGCCGGCTCACCGCCCAGCTGGTGGACGAGCTGACCGCGCTCAAGCAGGCCTGCCAGGAGCTCGCCCCCCGGGACCGCACCCCGCTGGCCGGCCCGGTGAGCTTCGAACTCACCCACCGCTACGCGGTGCTGCTGGCCGCCGCCTGCTGCCTGGGCGTGTGGCTGAACAACCCGGACCACCCGGGCGCGTACGCGCACCGGCCCGAGTGGGTCGTCGCGGCGCTGGCCCGGCTCACCGCCCGGCTCGGCTGCCCGCCGGTGCCCGGGGCGGAGGCCGTCCGCCCGGCGGTCTTCCGCGAGCTGCTTGACCGCTACGAGAGCGGCGCCGGATTCGACCTCATCGGCCGGCACCTCGCCTGACCGGCCGGCACCTCGCGCACGCGGACCGGCGGCTCCCGGCGGGAGCCGCCGATGACGCCCAGTGACAGGAAGAGAGCATGGGAAAGTACGTACGGGTCGAGGAGGCCGGGCCGGTCGCGACCGTCCGGCTGCTGCGCCCGACCATCAGCGGCGCCGACCCGGTGCTGCCCGCGGAGCTGGCCGAGGCCGCCGAGCGGGTCGGATCGGACCCCTCCGTCCGGGCCGTGATCCTCACCGGGGGCCGGCGCGTCTTCGGCTCCGGCGCGGACCTCGCGGCGATGGCCGAGTGCACCCCCGCCGAGGTGGACGCGTACACCGCCCGGCTGCACGCCGGGTTCGCCGCGATCGCCGCGATCCCCAAGCCGGTGGTGGCCGCGATCGTGGGCTTCGCCCTGGGCGGCGGGCTCGAACTCGCGCTCTGCGCCGACTTCCGGGTGGCCGGGTCCGGGGCCGTGCTCGGCCTGCCGGAGATCCGGTTGGGGATCATCCCCGGCACCGGCGGCACCCAGCGGCTGCCCCGGCTGATCGGCCCGGCACGGGCCAAGCGGCTGATCATGACCGGACGGCAGGTGGACGCGGCCGAGGCGCTGGAACTCGGCCTGGTCGACGAGGTCGTCCCGGACGCCGAGGTGCACGCCTCGGCCCAGCGGCTGGCGGAGCGGTTCGCCGACGGGCCGACAGCCGCCCTCGGCGCCGCCAAGCGGGCCGTCGACGAGGGCCTCGGCCGACCGCTGGCCGAGGGACTGGACCTCGAACGGCACCGGTTCGCCGCCCTGTTCGCCACCGCCGACCAGCGGGAGGGCCTGCGGGCACACCTCGCCGGGGAACCCCCGCGGTTCATCGGCCACTGACCCGCCCACCCACCGCAACGAAGGACGTCGATGTCCAGCCTGCACCCCCTCTCCCACGCGCAGCAGTCGCTCTGGTTCCTCTACCGGCTGGCGCCGGACGCCGCGGTCTACAACACCGGGGTGGCCCTCACCGTCCGCTCCGCCGTCGACCTGCCCGCCCTGGAGCGGGCGATCGAGGCGACCGCCGAGCGGCACGACATGCTCCGCTCGCTCTTCGCCGAGCACGACGGCCGGGCCGCCCGCACCGTCGCCGACCGGCACCCGCTGGGCCTGGAACTGCGCGAGCTGCCGGGGCTGACCGACGAGCGCTTCCGCACCGCGGTGCGGGACGCGCTGCGCGAGCCGTTCCGGCTGGAGCGCGACGGCGCGTTCCGCTTCGTCCTGCTGCGCCGCGGCGCCGAGGACGCCGTCCTGCTGATGGCCGGCCACCACATCGGCACCGACGCCACCTCCAACTGGCTGATCCTGCGCGACCTGCTGCAGAGCTACCGGCGGCTGGTCGACGGGCGGGAGCCCGACCTCGAACCCCTCACCGCGGACTACGACGACTACACGGCCCGGGAGCGCGACCTGCTCGGCTCGCCGCGCGGCGCCCGGATGGAGCAGTACTGGCACGATTTCTGCGCCGGGGCGATCCCGGCCGAGATCCCCACCGACCGCCCCCGGCCGACGAGTCCGGGCTACCGCGGCAGCACCCACCACCTGGACCTGAGCGGCCCGCGGGTGGCCGGGCTGCGCGAGCTGGCGCTGGCCGACGGGGTCTCGCTGTTCTCCCTCCTGCTCGGGATCCTCCAGGGGCTGCTGCACCGCTACACCCGGCAGAACGCCTTCCTGGTCGGCGCGCCGACCACCACCCGGCTGAGCCCGGCGACCCGCGAGGTGGTCGGGAACTTCATCAACACCCTGCTGTTCCGGGCCGACCTGGCGCCGGGGGCGAGCTTCCGCGACGCGGCCCGGGCCGCCGACGCGCAGGTCAAGGCGGGCCTCGGCCGGGTCGGTTACCCGTTCGAGCTGCTCACCCGGACGGTCAACCGGCCGCGGACCGGCGCCGGCTCCGCGCTCTGCCGGATCACCTTCAACGTGATCGGCACCAGCAGTCCCGACCCGCTGCTGAGGCTGCTCCTGGACGCGGCCGACGGCGCACCGGCCGAGTTCGCCGGACTGCGCATCGCGCCGTTCGAACTCCCTCAGGCAGAAGGCCAGTTGGACCTCGCGGTGAATGTGCGGCAGAGCGTGGACTCGCTGGCCGTCGACTTCCGCTACGACGTCGACCTGTTCGACGAGGCCACCGTCGAGCGGTTCGCCGGCTACTTCGTCCGGGCCGTCGACGCGGCCCTGGCCGACCCGGACGCCGGCGTCGCGCGCCTCACCCTGGTGGACGCGGCCGCGATGGACCGGATGTTCGGCTTCGCCACCGGGGGAGGGCGGCGCGTTGGCTGAGATCGTCCACCGGACCCTGCGGGTGGCCGGCCGGCGGATGCACGTCGCCGAGGCCGGCGAGGGGCCGCTGATCGTGCTGGTGCACGGCTTCCCCGAACTCTGGTACTCCTGGCGCCACCAGCTCACCGGGCTGGCCGAGGCCGGCTACCGGGTGGTCGCCCCCGACATGCGCGGCTACGGCCTCAGCGAGTGCCCCGCCGAGGCCGACCAGTACACCATCCACCACCTGGTCGGCGACGTCGTCGCGCTGATCGGCGCGCTCGGCGCCGACCGGGCGGTGGTGGCCGGGCACGACTGGGGCGCCCAGGTCGCCTGGCACACCGCGCTGATGCGCCCGGACCTGGTCCGCGGCGTGGCCGGGCTGAGCATCCCCTACCGGCCGCGGGCCGGCCTGCCGCCGCTGCCCGCGATGCGGCGCGCCATGGGCGAACGCTTCTACATGCTGTACTTCCAGGAACCCGGCGCGGCCGAGCGGGAGCTGGAACGCGACGTGCCCGCCGCACTGCGCCGGTTGCTGGCCGGCACCAGCGGCGGCGCGCCGCCCTTCGACCCGGTCGTGCCGGACGGCGGCGGCTTCCTCGACCTGTACCCGGAGCCCGACCGGCTGCCCGGCTGGCTGACCGAGCCGGACCTCGCCGTCTACGCCGAGGCGCTCGGCGCCACCGGCTTCACCGGCGGCCTGAACTGGTACCGGAACCTGCACCGCAACTGGGAGCTCACCGCGCCGCTCAACAAGGCCGCGATCCAGGTCCCGGCGCTCTACCTGGCCGGTACGGACGACTTCGTGGTCCGCGGCCAGGACCCCGACCGGCTGGCGGACGAGCTGCGGCGCTGGGCGCCCCGGCTGCACCGCAGCGTGCTGCTGCCCGGCTGCGGCCACTGGACCCAGCAGGAGCGCCCCGCCGAAGTCACCGCCGCGCTGGCCGAGTTCGCCGCCTCGCTGGACTGACCGGCACCCCGTCACCACCCCCACGATTTCCGACCCTCCCGAGGAGTTACCACCATGACCACGTCCATCGAGCAGACCCACGACCTCACCGAGCTGCGCGCCTGGCTCACCGAGCGGGTGGCCTTCTACCTGGAGATCCCGGTCGAGCAGATCCGGCCCGACGTCAAGCTCGTCGAGTACGGCCTGGAGTCGGTCTACGCCCTCGCCCTGTGCGGCGACGCGGAGGACGAGTTCGAGGTCGAGCTGGAGCCCACCCTGGCCTGGGACTACCCCACCATCGACGCCCTCTCCGGCCTGCTCGCCGAGAAGATCGCCGAGCGGGCCTGACCCCGCACCGGCAGAGAGGAGGACGACCATGCGTGCCGCCATCACCCGTGGGGGCGCACTCGTCGTCGAGGAGGTCCCGGACCCGGTGCCGCAGGCCGGACAGGTGCTGGTCCGCACCCTGGCCTGCGGCATCTGCGGCTCGGACCTGCACGCCCTCGACGACCCCGAAGCGTTCGGCGACGTCATGCGCCGCACGGGCGGGAGCACCCACGACATCCGCGAGGGACTCGTGCTCGGCCACGAGTTCGCCGCCGAGATCGTCGACTACGGCCCGGGCACCGTCCGGGCCCTGCCGACCGGCACCGTGGTGTGCGGCCCGCCGATCGGCTTCGGACCGCAGGGCAGCGGGATCATCGGCTACACGCCGGCCTTCCCCGGCGGCTTCGGCGAGTACATGCTGCTCTCCGAGGCCTTCACCATGCCGGTGCCCAACGGGCTCGACCCGAAGACCGCCGCGCTCACCGAGCCGTTCTCGATCGCCGCCCGGGCCGTCCGGCGGGCCGAGGCGGCCCCCGGCTCGGTCGCCGTGGTGATCGGCCTCGGCCCGGTGGGCCTGGGCATCGTCGCGGTGCTCAAGGCCAGGGGCCTCGGCCCGGTCGTCGCGGTGGACTTCTCGCCGCGCCGCCGGGCCCTCGCCGAGCGACTAGGCGCCGACATCCTGATCGACCCGGCCGTCGAGTCCCCGTACGACCGCTGGACCTCGCTCGGGGTGATCCCCGGAATGATGGACCGGATGGCCGCCGAGTACCGGGGCGTGCGAATCAAGGACGCCGTCATCTTCGAGTGCGTCGGCACGCCCGGCATGCTCGCCCGGGTCGTGGACGGGGCACCGGCCGGCGCCCGCATCGTGCTCGTCGGCGTCTGCCTGCGCCCGGACACCTTCGACCCCGGCGTGGCCGTCGGCAAGGAGCTGGACATCCGCGGCTCCTTCGGCGGCAGCCCGACCGAGTACCGCCAGACCCTGCGCGACATCGCGGAGGGCCGGATCGACGCCGGCGCCGTGATCACCGGGGTGACCGGCCTGGACGGACTGGCCGGGGCGATCGCAGAACTGGGCGAGCCGGACCGCCACGCGAAGATCATCGTCGATCCTTCGCTGGACCGGTTCGTCGTCTGACCCAGCCAACCAAGCGTGGAGGACCAATGCTCGTCGACACGTCTGAACAGTCCGCGGCGGTGGGCCTGCTGGAACGCCCCGACCCGGCCGACCTCGCCCCGCCGTCCACCTACCGACGACTCCTCGACCTGTTCCACCGGGGTGACATCGCCTACCGGCTGATGGACCACCCGCCGGAGGGGCAGACCACGCTCGCCAGCGAGCTGCGGGGCCACGAGCTCTCCGCCGCCGCCAAGTGCATGGTGGTCACCGTCACCAAGGGCGGCCGGCCCGCCCGCCACGTGCTGGCCGTGGTACCCGGCGACTGCCGGGTCGACCTCAAGCAGGTCGCCCGGGTGGCCGGCGGCGGCAAGGCGCGGTTCGCCGACCAGGGCGTCGCCGAGGCGCTCGGCGCGACGGTGAGCGGGACGATCACCCCGTTCTCCTTCCACCCGGACCTCCAGGTCCTCGCCGACCCGGCCCTCTTCGACCAGCCGGAGCTGTACTTCAACGCCGCCCGGCTGGACCGGTCGGTCGCGATCAAGTCGGCCGACTACCTGCGGCTGGCCCGCCCCCAGGTGGTCCCGATCACCTGATCACCACAGGGCTCCACACCGGTGGCACTCCTTCTCGACAAGGGGTGCCACCTTCCCTTTTCCCCGGAACGGGCGCGACATGACACTCCTTCGGCCTGCCAACTACGGTGGGCGCATGACAACCGGCACAGCCCCGCGGCGGCTGCTCACCCTCGCGCTCCGCCGCGCGCCGTGGTCGGTGCGGGTCTGGCGGGACATCGTGTTCCTCTGCCTGGGCGTCCCGCTCCAGCTGGCCTCCTTCTCCCTGGTGGCGGTGCCCTGGCTGCTGTTCGTCGAACCCGCCGACGACTGGCTCTACTGGCCGCTGGAGACCACCCAGCTGATGCTGACCGTGGTCGGACCGCTCGCCTTCCTGCTGCTCTCGGTCACCGCCCTGAACGAGGCGCAGCACCGCCGGTTCCGCTACCTGCTCGGCGAGTCGATCCCGCGTGCCGCCCACAGCACGATCCGGCTCAGCTGGCGCGGGCTCGCCACCTCGGTCCGCTCGCAGGCCGCCTGGCGCCAGCTCGGCTACCACGTCCTGGTCGGGCCGGTGCTCGGGCTCGCCGGGCTCGCCGTGCTGGCCGGCTGGCTCTACGCCATCGCCCTGGCCGGCGCCTACGGCTGGATCTGGGCCCTGCCCGAGCAGGTCCGCCAGCGCGCCGCCGTGTTCACCGCCGGCGGCCTGCTGCTCGTCCTCGTGATGCCCTGGGTGACGGCGCTGGTGGTCGGCGCGGACGGCTACCTGGCCCGCCGGCTGCTCGGGCCCAGCCGGGCCGAGCGGCTCGCCGAACGCGTCGACGACCTGACCGAGGGCCGGAACGGCCTGGTGGCCGCCGCCGACGCCGAACGGCGCCGGATCGAGCGCGACCTGCACGACGGCACCCAGCAGCGCCTGGTCGCCCTGGCGATGACCCTCGGCCTGGCCCGGGCCACCCTGACCGACGCCGGGCCGAACGCGAAGGGCGTCATCGACAAGGCGCACCGGGAGGCGCTGGAGGCCATCGCCGAGCTGAAGCACCTCGTCCGCGGCCTGCACCCGGCGGTCCTGGACGACCGCGGCCTGGACGCCGCGCTGTCCGGGGTCGCCGCCCGCGCCCCGCTGCCCGTCGACCTGGCGGTCACGGTGGACCGCCGCCCCGCGACGGCCATCGAGTCCGTCGCCTACTTCGTCGTCGCCGAGGCGCTCAACAACGTCGCCAAGCACGCCCGCGCCGAGCGCGCCGCCGTGCGGGTGGACCGCGTCGCCGACCTGCTGCGCGTCGTCGTCACCGACGACGGTGTCGGCGGCGCCGACCAGAGCCGGGGCACCGGCATCGCCGGCCTCAGCCGTCGCGCCCGCTCGGTGGACGGCACCTTCCGGATATCCAGCCCCGTCGGGGGCCCGACCACCATCACCGTGGAGCTGCCGTGCGCGTCGTGATCGCCGAGGACTCCGTCCTCCTGCGAGTCGGCCTGACCAACGTCCTGGAGACGATGGGCTTCGAGGTCGCCGCCGCCGTCGGCGACGCGGAGGAGGTGCTCCTCGCCGTCGAGGAGCACCGGCCGGACGTCGCCATCCTCGACGTCCGGATGCCGCCCTCGCACACCGACGAGGGCGTGCGGGCCGCGCTGGTGATCCGCCGTCGCTGGCCGGAGACCGCCCTGCTGCTGCTCTCCCAGTACGTCGAGGAGCGCTACGCGGCCGACCTGGTCGCCACCAACCCCAGCGGCATCGGCTACCTCCTGAAGGAACGCGTCGCGCACGTCGAGGAGTTCGTGGACGCGCTGCGCAAGGTCGCCGCCGGCGGCACCGCGCTCGACCCCGA
This sequence comes from Kitasatospora sp. NPDC022856, assembly GCF_055561235.1. Lineage (NCBI taxonomy): Bacteria > Bacillati > Actinomycetota > Actinomycetes > Kitasatosporales > Streptomycetaceae > Kitasatospora > Kitasatospora sp. NPDC022856. The sequence goes on from NZ_JBVHHE010000002.1 coordinate 430,989, forward strand.
GGTCGTCTCGCAGCTGCTGCTGCGCCGGCAGAGCGGCCCGCTCGACCGGCTGACCGAGCGGGAGCGGGAGGTGCTCGCGCTGATGGCCGAGGGCCAGTCGAACTCCTCCATCGCCGCCGCGCTGGTGATCAGCGACAGCGCCGTCGGCAAGCACATCAACAGCATCCTCACCAAGCTCGACCTGCCCCGCGAGGACGCCGGCGGCCACCGCCGGGTCCGCGCCGTGCTGCGCTTCCTGGAAGGGCGCTGACCGGCTGGGTCCCCGAGCCCGGTCGGGCCTGGTCGGGCCGCGCTGTCCGGTCCGGGTCCGGTCGGGCCGCGCTGTCCGGCCCGCCCGGACCCGTTCCGCCCCGAGGGCCCCCGCGGTCGTACCGACCGCGGGGGCCCTCGGGCGTTCCGCCGCTAGTGGACGGTGCCGACGCCGGTCACCACCCGCTGGGCGCGGGTCCGCAGCTCGTCGAGCACGTCCTCGGAGTCCGGCGCGGACCCGCCGGACACCAGGGCGGTCACCGCGTGGCTGTCGAAGCCCGCCGCCAGCAGCAGCCGCCAGTCCTCCGGCGTGGCCTGCACGTGGGTGACGCGCTGCGCGTCCACCAGGGCGACCAGCGCCGCCGGGTCCGCGGCCTCGGCCTCGGACGCCAGCACCACCCGGGCGCCGCCGGTGAGCGGCAGGTGCAGCTCCGCCGCCGCCCGCAGGCCCGCCCCCGGAGCGGCCGCCAGCCAGGCGCCGCGCCGGATCCCGCCGAGCTCGGCCCGGACCTTCTCCAGCAGCCGGCCCAGCTCACGGTGGTCGACCGGCACGCCGTCCAGCAGGCAGGCCGCCCCCTCCGGCGAGGCCGCGAGCGGCAGCGCCCCGGCCGGCCGGGCGGCGAGCGGCGCCGCCTCGTCGTCCAGCCGCAGCACCCCGCCGGTGAAGCCCCCGGCCACCGCCCGATCGGTGATCAGGAAGGTGACCCGCGGGTCGACCTGCTCCGCCGCGGCGGCCGGGTCGATCAGCTGGTACGCGGCGCCGGCGCGCCAGACGCCCTGGAGCACCGGGACCAGCTCGGCCCGGCGGGCCAGCGCCACCCCGACCACCGCACCCGGGCCGACCGCGAGCGCGGTCAGGTGGTGCGCGATCCGGTTGGCGTACTCGTCCACCTCGCGGTAGCTCAGCGTGCGCCCGGACGCGACCACGGCCACCGCCTTCGGCGTGCGGGCCGCCTGCTCGGCGATCAGCCCGACCGGCAACGGCTGCTCCAGCTCGGCCGCGGGCGCACCCGCCGACGCCGTGGGGGCCGGCAGGTAGCCGGCGGTCGCGTCCCCGTCCGGGTCGGCGGCCATCGCCTCCAGCACCAGCCGGTACATCGCGACGAGCTGCGCCAGCTGCGCCCGGCCGAGCGCGCCGGCCCCGGTGCTGAGCCCGATCCGGCCGCCGGTGGCGATCACGGTCAGGGCGAACTCGTTGGAGCCGTCGTTCATCGAGGCCCGGACGTCCACCGCGCCGCGGTCGACCTGGTGGAAGTCGAGGAACTCGAACATCACGCTCAGCGCCGCCCGGCCGGGCCCGGCCGCCCGCTGGATGGCGGGCAGCGGGTAGCGGCGGTGCGACCAGAGCTCGGTCTCGGTGCCGAAGACCCGCGCCACCAGCTCGCGCCAGGTCTTCGCGCCCCGGGCGGCCGGGAAGGGCAGGGTGTTGAGGTGCATGCCGAGCACCCGCTCCGCGCCCGGTGCCTCCAGGCGGCCGTGGTAGACCACGCCCGTGTGGAAGGCCGGGGCCGTGCTGAGCGAGCCCATCACCGTGAGGTGCGCGGCGAGCAGCACCGTCTTGAGCGAGGTGTTCGCGCCGACGGCGAGCGCCCGCAGCCGCTCCTCCAGGTCCGCGTACTCGACGTTGAGCAGCAGTGACCCGGCGCTCCGGTCCCGCCAGGTGGCGGGCAGCTCCAGCGGGCTGTGCCGGTCGACCACGTCCTGCCAGAAGGCCTGGTCGGCCGGGTCGGACAGGGCGGTCAGCTCGGCGGCGACGTAGTCCGCGTACCGGACCGCGGGGGCCTGGTAGGCGGCCGGCGTCCCGCCGTCGCGCAGCGTCCGGTAGGTGTCGAGCACCTCCATCAGCAGCGAGTTGAGCGTCCAGCCGTCGGTGACGGCGTGGATGTGGCTCGCGGTGACCCGCCAGGCCTCGTCCGACTCGACGTGCACGGCGATCCGCAGCAGCGGCGCGGCCGTCAGCTCGAACCCGCGGGCCCGCTCCTCGGCCACGTAGCCGCGCGCCCGCTCGGCCCGCTCGTCCTCGGTCAGGCCGCGCAGGTCGTGCACGGTGACGGGGACCTCGGCGGTGGCGTGCACCAGCTGGAGCGGCCGGCCGAACCCGGTCAGGTGCACCGAGGTGCGCAGCAGCTCGTGGCGGTCCGCCAGCAGTGCCAGGGCCCGCCGCAGCGCCGCTTCGGCGAACGGCCGGGTGTCCGGGATCCGGAAGGAGTTGATGTGGTGGTAGGCCGTGCCGCCCTCGCCCGCCATCAGCTCGACGAGCATGCCGGTCTGGATCTGGGAGAGCGGGTAGGCGTCGACGACGTCGGCGGGCAGGGCCGCCCGGTCCTCCTCGTCGACCAGCGCGAACGGCTCGACGGCGGTGATCAGCGACCGGCCGTCGCCGCCGGGCAGGGCCGCGGCCAGGGCGGCGACGGTCCGCCGCTCGAACACGTCGCGGATGGTCAGGTCGTGGCCGGCCTCGCGCAGCGCGCCGACCAGGCGGACGGCCCGGATCGAGTCGCCGCCGAGGTCGAAGAAGCTGTCCTCGACACCGACCTGCGCCAGGCCCAGCACCTCGGCCCAGACCGCCGCCAGGGCGGCCTCCAGCTCGGTGCGCGGTGCGAGGTGGTGCTCGCCCACGACGCTCACCGCCTGCTCCGGCGCGGGCAGCGCCCGGCGGTTCACCTTGCCGTTGGTGGTCAGCGGGATCCCCGCCAGGGTGACGAACGCCGCCGGCACCATGTAGCCGGGCAGCGCCGCCGCCAGGTCCGACCGCACCGCGGCGAGGTCCGGGGCGGCGGAGCCGGCCGGCACCAGGTAGGCGACCAGCGACTTCTCGCTGGCCTCGTTCCGGTGCACGATCACGGTCGCCTCGTCCACCAGCGGGTGCTCGCGCAACCGGGCCTCGATCTCGCCCAGCTCGATCCGGAAGCCGCGGACCTTCACCTGGCCGTCGATCCGGCCCAGCGACTCGTAGCGGCCGTCGGGCAGGCGCCAGGCGAGGTCGCCGGTGCGGTACAGGCGGGAGCCGGCCGGGCCGTACGGGTCCGGCACGAACCGCTCGGCGGTCAGCCCGGGGCGGTTCAGGTAGCCGCGGGCCACGCCCGGGCCGCCCACGTGGATCTCGCCCGGCACGCCGTCCGGCACCAGGTGCCCGTTGGCGTCCAGCAGGTGGATCACGGTGTCGGCGACCGGCAGGCCGATCGGGGACGCCGCCCGGGGCAGGTCCGACTCCGTCACCCGGTGGTAGATCGAGTGCACGGTGGTCTCGGTCGGCCCGTAGATGTTGATCAGGGCCGTCCGCACGCCGAACTTCGCCGTCCAGGGCGCCAGTTGCGACATGTCCAGGCGCTCACCGCCGAACACGACCGCACGCAGCCCCAGCCGGTCGACGCGCGGGTCGCCCTCCTGCACCAGCCCGGTCAGCGAGCGGAACGCGGACGGGGTCTGGCAGAGCACGGTGACCCGCTCGGCCACCAGCAGCTCGACCAGCTCCTGCGGCGACCGGGCGACCATCGCGGGGACGACCACCAGGCGGCCGCCGTGCAGCAGCGGGGCCCAGATCTCCTTGACCGAGAAGTCGAAGGCGTAGGAGTGGAACAGCGCCCACACGTCGTCCGCGGCGAACGGGAAGTCCGCACGGGTCGCACCGAACAGGCGCGGCACGTTGGCGTGCGCGGTGCCGACGCCCTTCGGCAGGCCGGTCGAACCGGAGGTGTAGATGACGTACGCCAGGTTGTCCGGGCGCACCCCGGTGGCCGGGGCGGTGGCCGGGCGGGCGTCGATCGCGGCCCGGTCGGCGTCCATCAGCACCCGGGCGCCCGCGAACTCGATCGGCTCCAGGGCGGAATGGGTCACCAGGATCGGCGCCTTGGCGTCGGCCAGCATGTAGGCGAGACGGTCGGCCGGGTTGGCCGGGTCCAGCGGCAGGTAGGCCGCACCGGACTTCAGGATGCCCAGCAGGGCGGGGACGAGGTCCGGGCCGCGCTCCAGCGACAGGCCGACGACCCGCTCCGGCCCGGCGCCCAAGGCGATGAGGTGGTGGGCGATGCGGTTGGCCCGCTCGTCCAGCTCGGCGTAGGTGAGGCTCTGATCGCCACTGGTCAGCGCGACGGCGTCCGGGGTGCGGGCGGCCTGGGCGGCGAACAGCTCGTGCAGGCAGCCGGCGGCCTGCCGCTCGACCGGTGCCCGGAGCACCGGGACGAGCCGTCGGTCGGCCTCGGCCAGCGGGACGGGCAGGGCGTCACCGTCGGCGTCGGCGGCCATCGCCTCCAGCACCGACCGGTACATCGCGCCCAGCCGCTCCAGGTTCTCCCGGCTCATCGTCGAGACCGCGGCCCCGAGGCTGAGCCGGCCGACCCCGGCGATCGCCATCAGGCCGAACTCGTTGCGGCCGTCGTTCAGGCCACCACCGGTGTCCACCGTGCCGGTGTCGACCTGGTGGAAGTCCTGGTGGTCGAAGAGCACGGTGAGCAGGTCGCGGGTGTTCCCGGCGGCGCGCTGGATGGCGGGCAGCGGGTACCGGCGGTGCGACCAGATCTCGGTCTCCGTCGCGTAGGTCCGCTCGACCAGTTCGCGCCAGGTCTTCGCGCCCCGGGTGGTCGGGAACGGCAGGGTGTTGAGGTGCATGCCGAGCACCCGGTCGGCGCCCGGCGCCTCCAGGCGGCCGTGGTAGACCACGCCGGTGTGGAAGGCGTCCTCGGCGGTGAGGCTGCCCATCACCTTGAGGTGAGCGGCCAGCATGACGCTCTTGAGCGAGGTCTTCGCCTCGGCCGCCAGCCTGTGCAAGGCCTCCTCCAGGTCCGCGAACGGCACGCCGATCGAGTGGCGCTGCTCCGAGTCCTCGGCGCCGGCCCAGGTGGCCGGGATCCGCAGCGGGGTGTACCCGTCCACGACGTCCTGCCAGAAGACCTGCTCCTCGGTGCTCGCCAGGGCGGCCTCCTCGGCGGCGACGTAGTCGGCGTAGCGGACCGCCGGGGCCACGTGGGCGGCCGGCTCGCGGCCGTCCCGCAGCGCCTGGTAGCAGCCAACCAGCTCCATCAGGAAGGAGTTGATCGTCCAGCCGTCGGTCACCGCGTGCAGGTGGCTGACCGTCAGGCGCCAGGCCTCGGCCGACTCGATGTGGACCGCCAGGTGGAGCAGCGGGCCGTTCACCAGGTCGAACCCGGCCGTCCGGGCCGCGGCGACGAACGCGCGGCCGTGGGCTTCCTGCTCGGACTCGGTCAGGCCGCGCAGGTCCTCGACGACGAACGGGATCTCGACGTCGGCGTGGACGAGCTGGAGCGGCCGGCTGTAGCCGGTCAGGTCGACCGAGGTCCGAAGGATCTCGTGCCGGGCCGTGACCAGGCCGATGGCCTCGCTCATCGCTGCGGCGTCGAAGGCGTTCGCGTCCGGCAGACGGAAGGAGTTGATGTTGTGGTAGCTGTTTCCGCCGTCCGCCGTGAGCATCTCGACGAGCATGCCGGTCTGGATCTGGGAGAGCGGGTAGGCGTCGACGATGTCGGCCGGGAGGGCCTTGCGGTCGTCGTCCGAGATCTGGGTGAAGGGCTGGACGGCGGTGATGAGGGATTCGCCGGTGCCGTTGCCGGGGAGGGCTGCGGCCATGGCGGTGATGGTGCGCTGCTGGAAGACGTCGCGGATGGTGACGTCGTAGCCGGCGGCGCGCAGGGCGCCGACGAGGCGGACGGCGCGGATGGAGTCGCCGCCGAGGTCGAAGAAGCTGTCGTGGATGCCGATGCGGGGGAGGTCGAGGACCTCGGCCCAGATGGTGGCGAGGCGTTCTTCGAGGGGGGTGCGGGGGGCGGTGTAGTGGGTGGTGGTGGGGGTGTCGAGGTCGGGGGTGGGGAGGGCGCGGGTGTCGATCTTGCCGTTGGGGGTGAGGGGGATGGTGTCGATGGTGAGGTAGGTGGTCGGGACCATGTAGTCGGGGAGTTTGTCGGCGAGTTGGGCGCGTAGTGCCTGGGTGTCGATGGTGGTGTGGGTGACGAGGTAGGCGGTGAGGCGCTTGTTGCCGGGGCTGGGTTCGCGGACGGTGACGACGGTGTCGGTGATGTGGGGGTGTTCGCGCAGGCGGGCTTCGATTTCGCCGAGTTCGATGCGGTAGCCGCGGATCTTGAC